>JANXUD010000105.1 GCA_025352045.1 Gammaproteobacteria bacterium
CGCGACAGGCACAGGGCCATCACGTCCTGCAGCTGGTCGCGAAAACCGAACGCGCCGCTGGCCTGGTAATACCCTGTGCGCGCCCAGACCCGGCAGCCCAGCACCTGGTAGGGCAGCCAGTGGTTGAGCAGGATGTCCATGGCGCGGTCGGGCGTGCGCACCTGCACGGTGTCCAGGATCCCGCTCCACAAGCCGGTGGCTTCGGCGAGCACGGCATCGACGTCGGCATCGCGATAGCGCGCGACGAGCGCGCTCGCCTCGGCGGCGGAACCTGCATCGCCCAGCAAGGTGAGCAGTTCCACCCCCTCGCCAGGCTCCAGCACGACGTCGCACTGCAGCGCCGCGCAGGGATCGAGTCCCGCACCGAGGCGCCCGGACAGGGCGCCGCCGTTGACCAACGCGGCCGGCAGGGCTTCGTCGCCGAGCGTGCCGAGGAACTCGCGCCGATCGCCGGTGCAGCTTTGCTGGCAACCGCCAAGGTCGAGGAAGGCCACGCGGTCGGCGAAATCCGGGCGCCAGGCATTGCGCGCGAACACCGCACCGGTCGCCACGTCGAGTTCGGTGCTGACGAAGGGCGCCGGCACGGTGCCATTGGCGCCGAGCGCCCACTGCGCGTACGCCGTCACCGAGAGTCGGCGCCTGCGTTCGCTGCGGTTGTGCAGGCGCAGGCGGCCGATTTTCACCGGATCCCCGGTCGGCACCAGCAGCAACAGGTCCGAGGCGATGCCGTGCGCGTCGGCGTGCAGGCGGCTGAAGCCCTGGCCGTGCACGATGCCGTAGCGCCCGCCCGGCGCGCGCGCGGGCGAGGCGGTCGCGCTCCACAACGCGCCATCGTCGAGGTCGCGCAGGTAGATGCAGTCGCGGGGCACGTCGCTGACCGGATCGTTCGGCCAGGGCGTCAGCGGATTCTGCTGGCTATTGATCGACCAGCTGTAGCCGCCGCCTTCGGCGGTCACCAGGAAGCCGAACTCGGCGTTGGCGACGACATTGCTCCAGGGCCCGGGCGTGCAGTCGTCGCCCTCCAGGGTGATCGCGTAGGAGGCGCCGTCGTCGGCGAAGCCGCCCCAGCTGTTGTCGAACTCGCGCACGCCGGCGGATTCGGGAGGACGCGCGCCGTCCATGTGGCCTGGCGGGAGGCGACGCGGGGTGCGGGGGATCGCGGCTGGCTTCAAGCAGGCGGATGTCTGGTCAGCCGCTCCCACAGTGGGCGGGGACGACCAGCCAGTGCGGCCGTCGAGCACGATGCGCGCCGCGGTGGACAGGCCATCGCGGAGGCCGGCATCGGTGGCCGCCGCATCGAGCACGAACACCGCGCCTGCGGCCTGCACCTTGCCGGCCTCGAGCGTCGCGGACTGTCGCGCAGCCACGGCCTTCAGCGACGCAAGTGCGCTCGCATCGCCATCGACCAGCAGCACCACATCGGCGCCCAGGCCCTTGGCCTGCCAGTAGCGCTGCGCGGCGAACAGCGGTTCGACCGCGGCGCCGTCGCGCGCCGCGTCCATGCGCAGCAGGACGATCGGGCGATCGCCCGAGATGCCGGCGGCCCACAGCGTTGGTGCGCCGCCGCGGCCACGCACGAGCACCTCGGCCGGTGCGCGACGCGCCGGATCCGGATGCAGCAGGGCGCCGGCGAGTTGGTCGAAGCGACGGGCGTCGTCGGCCGACACGCCCAGGCGCGCAAGTTCCTGCAGCGCATAGCGCTCGGCGCCGGCAAAGACCGCATCCATGCCCTCGTCTGCCTGCAGGCGCCCGGCCAGGGCCAGCACGGCCTCGCGCGAGTCGGCCATCGCAGTCCACAGGGCAAGCTCGACGCGCTCGCCAGGCGCCAGCACGATGCGTCGGCGCAGGCTCAGCACCGGGTCGAGCACGCAGCCGCTGGTGCCCGACAGTGCGCCGCCGGGCTGCAGCGCGACGGCGCGGCGCAGGCTGCGGCCGCGGCCGAGGAACTGCAGGCGGTCGCTCTCGAACTGCGTTCCCGCGGCATCGGCCCCGGCAGCCGCGCCGAAGAAATGCGCGCACCAGGGCTGGGCGTCGCTGGCGGCGCGCTTGCGCCGCGTGGCCAGCAGGGTCGCACTCGCCGCCAGCCACTCGGTCTGCACGAACAGTTTGGAAAAGGCCGGGTGCCCGGCGTCCGCACCGCCGCTGCCGATCACCGGTTCGGCGTAGCTGGTGAGCACCAGCTCGCGCGCGACCTTGCCCGTGTTTTCCAGCGTCAGCCGGCGCAACTCCGCATCGCAGTCGGCATGCACGGCCACTTCCAGGCGCATCGCGATCTCGCCATGGCGACGCTCGAGCATCGCCATGCCGGGCGTCCAGTGCGTGGCGAGGGCGTCGTCGGGATCGGGGAAGGGCTGCGCGGCGACCGACCAGGGCGCGCCGCCCGCGGCATCGGCGAGCACCAGGAAGCTGCCCCAGGGATTGCGCACCGGATCCTCGCGCCAGCGCGTGACCTCGAACTGGCGCCAACGACTGGCACCTGCGCCGGCCCCGTCGAGCAGCACGCGGTAGGCACCATTGGAGAGGAGGCGGAAAGATCCGGTTTCGGGATTTGGGGGCATGGGGTCTGGAGGGCTGGCAACGCGGTTGGGTCAGGGTCTTGCGAGGATACGCCGCTGCCCCACGCGCTGGCAGGGCGCGTCCAACCGGCGTTCAGTCCCCGGGAGTAGGATGTCGCCGGTGACTGCCGAGCCGGACATCGCCGACGCCGACCTGTTCGATCGCTTGCAGCGCGCGGCCTGGGACTATTTTCCCGGGAACACCAGCGCGACCACTGGCCTGGCGTACGACAATTCGCGGCCCGGCGTACCGGTCAGCATCGCCGTGGTCGGTTTCGCCCTGGCCAGTTGCCCGGTCGCGGTGCGCCGCGGCTGGATCGGGCGCGAAGCGGCCGTGGCCTACTGCCTGAAGGCGCTGCGCTTTTTCCGCGACAGCGACCAGTCCGGCAGTCCCGACGCCACCGGCTACATGGGCTTCTACTACCACTTCCTGCACCGCGAGACCGGCCGCCGCGAATGGCGCTCTGAACTGTCCATGGTGGACACCGCCCTGCTGATCGCCGGCGCGCTGGCGGCGGCGCAGTTCTTCGACGCCGCAACGGGCGACGAGCCTGAGCTGCGCGCCCTGGCGGACAGCCTGTACCGGCGCATCGACTGGGACTGGGCGCAGGACGGACGACTGACCATCTGGCAGGGCTGGAAGCCGGAATGCGGTTTCCTGCACTACGGCTGGGAGGGCTACAGCGAAGCGATCCTGCTCTATGCGCTGGCACTCGGCTCGCCGACCCATCCGGTGGGCGACTGCTATGGCGCGTGGACCTCGACCTACCAGTGGGAAAACCTCTACGACCAGGACCTGTTGTATGCGGGGCCGCTGTTCGTGCACCAGTTTTCGCATGCCTGGCTGGACCTGCGCGGGATCCGCGACGAGTTCATGCGCGGAAAGCGCTCGGACTATTTCGAGAACAGCCGGCGCGCCACCCTGGTGCAGCGCGAATATGCGCGACGCAACCCGATGGGCTGCAGCGGCTACGACGAGGATTGCTGGGGCCTGTCCTCCGGCGATGGCCCCAGCGACGAACAGCCGCAGCTCAGCAACGAGTCGCGGCGGCTGTTCGGCTATGCAGCGCGCGGCGTTCCCTTCGGACCGGACGACGGCACGCTCTGCCCCTCGGCCGTGCTGGCGTCGGTGCCGTTTGCGCCCGAGCTGGCGACGCAGTGCCTGCGCACGATCCTGCAGCGCTATCCCGATGTCCTCAGCGAGGGCCGGCTCACCAGCAGTTTCAATCCCGGGCTGGCGGATGCGAGCGGGCGCGCCTGGGTGTCGCCGGGGCACTACGGGCTCGACCAGGGCATCGCCGTGCTGATGCTCGAGAACCAGCGCAGCGGCCTGCCCTGGGCGCTGATGCGCGACTGCGCCTACGTGCGCACGGGGCTGCAGCGCGCCGGATTCTCCGGCGGCTGGCTGGATGCCGGGGCGCCGGCATGAGCGAGCGCCTCCGGGTCGTCGCTGCGGCGGAATCGACCGCGCCGCTGGATCCGTTCGAGCGGGACCGGCTTGCGCGCGTCGGTCCTGCGGACTGGCACAACCCGGAGCCGGCAGCGCGCTACGACCTGGTCGTGCTGGGCGCCGGCCCGGCCGGCCTGGCCGCCGCCGAATCCGCGGCCAACCTGGGCGCGCGGGTCGCCCTGGTCGAGCACAAGCTGCTGGGCGGCACCAGCCTCAACAACGCCACCATTCCGTCCAAGACCCTGCTGCGCACGACGCGCCTGTACGCCGACATGGCCAATGCGCGCCGCTACGGTGCCGACGAGCCGGTCGTTGCGCCGGATTTCGCCCGGGCGATGGCGCGGCTGCGCCACATCCGCAGCCATCTGAGCCGGGAGGACTCGGTGCGCCGGGTCGCCTCCTTCGGCGTGGACCTGTTCTTCGGTGCCGGCCGCTTCATTGCGCCCGATGCGATCGAGGTCGAGGGCGCGCGCCTGGAATTCGCGCGCGCGGTGATCGCGACCGGTGCCAGTTCGGCGGTGTCGCCGATCCCGGGCCTGGTCGATGCCGGCTTCCTCACCAACGAGACGGTGTTCGACCTCGAGCGCCTGCCGGCGCGGCTGGTGGTGATCGGCGGCGGCCCGCTCGGCTGCGAACTGGCCCAGGCGTTCCGGCGCATGGGCTCGCGCGTGACCATCGTGCAGGACATGCCGTTGTTCCTGGACAACGAAGAGCGCGATGCCGCCCAGCTGCTGTCGGATGCCTTCGCCCGCGACGGCATCGAGGTACGGCTCAACACCACGGCGGTTCGCGTGCGGGTAGTCGATGGCGAGACGCTGGTGGACCTGCGCAACGACGACTACGAGAGCACGGTCGCCGCCGACGCGATCCTCACCGGCATGGGCCGACTGCCGAACGTGCAGGGCCTGGCCCTGGACGTCGCCGGCGTGGACTTCACGCCGGACCGGGGCGTGGTAGTGGACGACTTCCTGCGCACCAGCAATCCGGCCATCTATGCCGCCGGCGATGTCTGCCTGCGCGACAAGTTCGCGCACACCGCGGTGGCCTCGGCGCGGATCGTGGTGCGTAACGCGTTGTTCGGAGGCCGTGAGCGCATGGGCGCCCTGGTCGTGCCCTGGTGCACCTACACCGATCCAGAAATCGCCCACGTCGGCCTGTACGTGCGCGAGGCGAACCGGCGGGGGTTGCCGGTCAAGACCTTCACCATCCCGATGCATGAAGTGGCGCGGGCGGTGACGGACGGCGAGGACGTGGGCTTCGTCAAGATCACCGTCGCCGAGGGCAGCGACCGCATCCTCGGCGCGACGATCGTGGCGCGCCACGCCGGTGAGATGATCAACGAGATCAGCCTGGCCATGGTCGCCGGCCTCGGCCTGCGCGGCCTGGCCAAGGTCATCCACTCCTACCCCACCCAAGCGGACGCGATCCGCCAGGCGGCGCAGGCCTATAACCGCACACGGCTCACGCCCCGGGTCCGCGCACGCCTTGCGCGCTCGTTGCGGGAACGATTTCCCACCAAGGATATTCCATGAAACTCGGCATGATCGGACTCGGCAAGATGGGCGCCAACATGGCGCAGCGGCTGTTGCAGGGCGGGCACGCGGTGGTCGGCTTCGACCCGAAGGCCGAGGCCCGCGCTGCGCTGGAAAAGGTCGGCGGCGGCTCGGCGGAGTCGCTGCAGGTGCTGGTCGACAAGCTTCCGGCGCCGCGCGCGCTGTGGATGATGGTGCCGGCAGGCGCGATCACAGAAGGCACCGTCGCCACGCTGATCTCCATCCTCGCGCCGGGCGACATCGTGGTGGACGGCGGAAACTCCAACTACAAGGACACGCTGCGGCGGGCCGCCCTGTTCGCCGCCCACGGCATCGGTTTCGTCGATTGCGGCACTAGCGGCGGCGTCTGGGGCCTGGCCGAGGGCTACAGCATGATGGTCGGCGGCGATGCCGCGGCGGTGGAAACGCTGCGGCCGGTGTTCGAAGCGCTGGCGCCCTCCGCCACCTCGGGCTGGGGCCGGGTCGGGCCGGTCGGCAGCGGGCACTTCACCAAGATGGTCCACAACGGCATCGAGTATGGCCTGATGCAGAGCTACGCGGAGGGTTTGTCGATCCTCAAGCACAAGACCGATTTCGCGCTCGACCTGCACCAGGTCGCCGAGATCTGGCGCAATGGCAGCGTGGTGCGCAGCTGGCTGCTCGACCTGACCTCGGCGGCGCTCAAGGCCAACCCGGAGATGGCCGACATCGCGCCCTTCGTGGTGGACTCCGGCGAGGGCCGCTGGACCGTGGCCGAGGCGATAGACCTCAACGTGCCGGCGCCGGTGATCACCGCCTCGCTGATCGAACGCATCCGCTCGCGCGACGACGATTCGTTCACCGACAAGCTGCTGTCCTCGATGCGCAACCAGTTCGGCGGTCACGAGGTGAAGAAGGAGCGCTAGGGTTGGGGCACTGCGCCGGAGTGCTCGGGTCGACCGAATCCTTGCATTCCCGCCCGGCTGGCGTGGCGGACGCGCGCGAGCTCCGTGGCTTCGCAGAGATTATCTGTGTTGAACCAGGGCGGCTCCGGCGCAACTGCTGCCGGCGTGGGCGTGGTGGCAGTCGCATCGGGTCGAACGTCATAGCTCAGTCGGAATCTACTGACGTAGAAGGGATTGTTCCTGGCGTCCACCCTCACCTGATCGACCGCCAGCCGCAGCCTCATTCCTCGCAACTGGAACGTGCGCGAGGCGCCGTAGTCAGGCGTTGCACCACACGGTCCGACAACATCCCCGAGGAAGAAGCGAGCACGGCCTTCCCAGTCTCTTGTGCTGTCGTTCGGCTGCAAAAGAGTTCGGGGCCAGGTTTGCGGCTTCGGCTCGCGCAGGCGACAGTGGACGAATCCCGAGTAATCGAACTCCTCGTCCCCGGAATCGGCTCCTGAATCGCCGGTCATGCAAGTCAGCAAATACAGCACGTTCCCCCGCTTGCCACGGATGACTCGTCTGATCCCTTGCTGGGGTTGTTCGATGATCACGACAGCCCCGGACTGCGCGGTCACTCGGGGCCATGCCTTCGCGCCAGCGACCAAAGGTGCCCCGGCAACCAGGCCGGCGAGTAGTGCAACTCCAACCATCCGCATTGAATGCCCTTCCTGGTTCAACGCGGAGCGTCGAGTGAAGCCAGCACCTCGCGCGCCTTCGCGCAGACAGCCTCGACGGTGAATCCATACTCGCGCAATAGCACCTCGGCCGGCGCCGAGGCGCCGAAGCGATCGACCGAGATGATGCCGCCGGCATCGCCGACATAGCGCTGCCAGCCCTGCGCGACGCCCAGTTCCACGGCGACGCGCGCACGCACGACGGGGGGCAGCACGTGGTCGCGTTCGGCCTGCGGCAGCGCATCGAACAACTCCCAGCAGGGCATGGACACGCAGCGCACCGCGCGGCCCTCGCCGCGCAAGACGGCCGCGGCCTGCAGTATCAGCGGGACTTCCGAACCGGTGCCGATCAGGATCAACTCGGGCGCGCTCGCCCCGCCATCGTCCAGCACGTAGGCGCCTTGGCGCAGGTCATCGGCCGATCCCAGCGTGGTGCGATCGAGCGTCGGCAGTTCCTGCCGCGTCAGCACCAGCAGCACCGGCCGGTCGCGCGTTTCGATCGCCACCCGCCAGGCCACCGCGGTCTCGTTGGCGTCCGCTGGCCGGATCACCAGCAGGTTTGGGATCGCGCGCAAGCTCGCCAGCTGTTCCACCGGCTGGTGGGTCGGGCCGTCCTCGCCCAGGGCGATGCTGTCGTGGGTGAACACATGCACCACGTGCAGCCCCGACAGCGCCGCCAGCCGGATCGGCGGGCGCATGTAGTCCGAGAAAATCAGGAAGGTGGCGCCGTAGGCAATGAAGCCGCCGTGCGCGGCCAGACCGTTGGCGATCGCGCCCATCGCGTGTTCGCGCACGCCATAGTGCAGGTTGCGTCCCGCGTAGCTCCAGCCGCCGCCGTCGGAGCCCTGCTGGTCGTCGCCGCTGCCTGCCGGCGGATTGAAATCGCCCAGGCCTTTGAGCGCGGTCTTGGTCGAGGGATCCAGGTCGGCCGAGCCGCCGAACAGCGCCGGCAGGCGCGGGGCGATCGCGTTCATCACCTTGCCCGAGGCCTCGCGTGTCGCCAGGCCCTTCGCATCCGCGGCGAACACTGGAATGTCCTTGGCCCAGTCGGGCGGCAGCGCATTGCGCATGCGCGCGTCGAGCGCGGCGCCAAGCTCGGGATGCGCGGCGGCATGGGCCGCGATGCCGGCAGTCCATGTCGCCTCCTGCGCGGCGCCGTGGTCAAGCGCGGCGCGGAAACGCTGAAGGCTGTCTGGCGGGATCAGGAAATCGGGTTGCTCCGGCCAGCCCAGCGCGCGCTTGGTCGCCAGCACGTCCTTCACGCCGAGCGGCGAGCCATGCGCCTTGAAGCTGTCCTGCTCGGGTGAGCCGAAGCCAAGGTGCGTGCGCACCAGCAGCAGCGACGGTCGCGTGGTCTCGGCCCGCGCCTCGGCCAGTGCCGCATCGATCGCGGCCACGTCGTTGCCATCGGGCACTTCCACCGTGTGCCAGCCATAGGCGCGGAAGCGCGCGGCGCGGTCTTCCGAGAAGGCGATGTCAGTGCCGGCGGCAAGCGTGACGCGGTTGTCGTCGTACAGGCAGGTGAGCTTGCCCAGTCGCAAATGGCCGGCGAGCGAGGCTGCCTCCGAAGCGACGCCTTCCATCAGGTCGCCATCGCTGACGATCGCCCAGGTGTAGTGGTCGATCGGCGCCGTGCCATCGCCGTTGTAGGTGGCGGCCAACTGCGCTTCGGCAATCGCCATGCCGACGGCATTCGCGAGACCCTGTCCAAGCGGACCGGTGGTGACTTCCACGCCGGCGGTGTGCCCGCGTTCCGGATGCCCCGGCGCCTTGCTGCCCCATTGCCGGAAGCGCTCGATCTCGTCCAGCGGCAGGTCGTAGCCGGTGAGGTGCAGCAGCGCATACAGCAGCGCCGAACCGTGTCCGGCCGACAGCACGAAGCGATCGCGCCCGAACCAGTGCGGATTGGCGGGGTTGTGCCGCAGCCATTTGGTCCACAGCACCCAGGCCATCGGCGCCGCACCCAGGGGCATGCCCGGGTGGCCGCTGTTGGCCTGCTGCACCATGTCCACCGCCAGGAAGCGAATCGTGTCGATGTCCTGCCGGACCTGCTGGGTGTCACCGTCCATGGTTGCCTCCGTTGCAGCGGGCGCGCCGGCAAACCGGCGGGCGGGCTGGCGATGCTATTGCAGGGCGCGATCCACGATCGCCTGCGCCTGCGCGAGCAGGTCCTGCAGGTGCTGCGGGTCGCGGAAACTTTCCGCGTAGATCTTGTAGATGGCCTCGGTGCCCGAGGGGCGCGCCGCGGCCCAGCCGCTGGCCGACACCAGCTTGATGCCGCCGATCGGCGCGCCGTTGCCCGGCGCGCGCACCAGCACCTGGGTGATCGGCTCGCCTGCGAGCATCGTGCCCTGCACCTGGTCGGGCGTGAGTTGCGCCAGCTTGCGCTTCTGTTCGGGCGTGGCGGGCGCTTCGACGCGGTCGGAGAACGGTTCGCCGAGCTCGCCCACCAGGGCGCGATAGGCGACACCTGGATCATGGCCGGTGCGCGCGGTCATCTCCGCACTCAGCAGGGCCGGCACGATGCCGTCCTTGTCGGTGGTCCAGACGGTGCCGTCGCGGCGCAGCAGCGAGGCCCCGGCGCTTTCCTCGCAGCCAAAGGCCAGCGAGCCGTCGAACAATCCGGGTGCAAACCACTTGAAGCCTACGGGCACCTCCAGCAACTTGCGTCCGAGCCGGGCGACGACGCGATCGATCAGCGCCGTGGTCACCACCGTCTTGCCCATCGCCGCGGCCGCCGGCCAGCCGGGCCGATGCTTGCCGAGGTAATCGACCAGCACCGCGAGGTAGGCATTTGGCGGCAGCAGTCCGACGCTGCGGGTCACCACGCCGTGGCGATCGTGGTCGGTGTCGCAGGCGAAGGCCACGTCGAAGCGATCCTTCAACCCGACCAGGCGCTGCATCGCGTCGCTGGACGAGGGGTCCATGCGGATCCGGCCGTCCCAGTCCAGGGTCATGAAGGAAAAGGTCGGATCCACGGCATCGCTGACCACCGTCAGTTCGAAGCCATAGCGTTCGGCGATGGGCGCCCAGTAATGCACGCCGGCGCCGCCCAGCGGATCCACGCCCAGGCGCAGCCCCGCCCCGCGGATGACGTCGAAGTCCACCACATAGCCCAGGTCGGTGACATAGGTATTGAGATAGTCGTGTTCGCGCACGCCGTCGGCGGCGCGCGCCTGCGCCAGCGGCAGCCGGTGGACTTCCCGCAATCCTCCCGCAATCAGGGCATTGGCGCGATCCTGGATCCAGCCGGTCGCCTCGGCCTCGGCCGGGCCGCCGTTGCTCGGGTTGTACTTGAAGCCGCCGTCGCGCGGCGGGTTGTGCGAGGGCGTGATGACGATGCCATCGGCCAGACCCGTCGTCCGGCCGCGGTTGTGCACCAGGATCGCGTGCGAGACCGCTGGCGTCGGCGTGAATTCGCCACCGGTGGACATGCGCAGTTGCACGCCGTTGGCCGCCAGCACCTCGAGCGCGCTCTCGAAGGCGGGCCGCGACAATGCATGCGTGTCGCAGCCGATGAACAGCGGTCCGTCCACGCCCTGCGCGCTGCGGTATTCGCAGATCGCCTGGCTAATCGCCAGTACATGCCATTCGTTGAAACTGGTGTCCAGCGCACTGCCGCGATGGCCCGAGGTGCCGAAGGCGACGCGCTGCGCGGGCACCGACGGATCCGGGCGGCGGTCCACGTAGGCAGCCAGGAGGGCGCCGATGTCGACCAGGTCCGACGGCTGCGCGGGCTGGCCCGCGCGCGGGTCGCGATGGCTCACGGCGACGGGCCGGCGCCGCGCTGCGGCCGCAGGCGACGGTAGCGCTGGATCAGCGCGTTGGTGGAACTGTCGTGCTTGAGAACCGGCGCATCGGCGGCGGCGAGCTCGGCACCAGTCTGCACCGCCAGCGACTTGCCGAGTTCAACCCCCCATTGGTCGAAGCTGTCGATGTCCCAGACCACGCCCTGCACGAACACGCTGTGCTCGTATAGCGCCACCAGCAATCCCAGGGTGTGCGGGTCCAGTCGCTGCGCGAGCAGCGTGCTGCTGGGCCGGTTTCCCTCGAAGGTACGATGCGGGATCAGCGCGGGCGCGACGTCTTCGGCCGCCAGCTGGGCCACGCCCTTGCCGAACGCCAGCGCCTCGCCCTGCGCGAACAGGTTGGCCATCAGCAGGTCGTGCTGTTCGCCGACCGGATTGTCGGTCTCGATGAAGCCGATGAAGTCGCAGGGCACCAGGCGCGTGCCCTGGTGCAGCAACTGGTAAAAGCTGTGCTGGCCATTTGTGCCCGGCTCGCCCCAATACACCGGCCCGGTGGCGTAGTCCACGCGTTCGCCGGACAGGGTCACCGACTTGCCGTTGCTCTCCATCGTCAACTGCTGCAGGTAGGCGGGGAAGCGCTTGAGGTATTGCGCATACGGCAGCACGGCCACGGTGTCCGCGCCGAGGAAGTTGCTGTTCCAGATGCCGATCAGGCCCATCAGCGCCGGCAGGTTGCGCTCCAGCGGCGTGTGCCGGAAGTGCTCGTCCATGGCATGGAAGCCGGCGAGCATCTCGCCGAAGGCCTCCGGGCCGATCGCGATCATGGTGGACAGGCCGATTGCAGAATCCATCGAATAGCGGCCGCCGACCCAGTCCCAGAAGCCGAACATGTTGCCCGGGTCGATGCCGAAGGCGCGCACCCGCGCTTGGTCGGTGGACACGGCGACGAAGTGCTTCGCCACCGCGGTCTCGTCGCCCAGCGCAGCCAGGCACCAGGCGCGCGCGGCGCGCGCATTGCTCAGGGTCTCGATCGTGCCGAAGGTCTTGGAGCAGACGATGAACAGCGTCTCGGCCGGGTCGAGGTCGCGCGTGGCCTCGCTGAAATCGGTGCCATCCACGTTGGACACGAAACGAAACACCATGTCGCGCGCGCTGAAGTGGCGCAGCGCCTCGTAGGCCATCACCGGCCCGAGGTCGGAGCCGCCGATGCCGATGCTGACCACGTTGCGCACGCGCTTGCCGGTATGACCCGTCCAGCGCCCATCTCGCACGCGGCGCGAGAAGTCCGCCATGTGATCCAGCACGGCATGCACGTCGGGAACCACGTTGCGCCCATCCACCAGGATGCTCGCGTCCATGGGCGCGCGCAGCGCGACATGCAGCACGGCGCGGTCTTCGGTGGCGTTGATCTTCTCGCCGTTGAACATCGCCTCGATCCGCGCCGGGAGGCCGCAGGCCACGGCGAGCTCGCGCAGCAAGGCAAGGGTGTCCTCGCCGACGCGCTGCTTTGAATAGTCCAGGAACAGCCCCAGGCCCTCCGCGCACAGGCGCTCGCCCCGGCCCGGTTCCGCGGCAAAACGATCGCGCAGCGTCAGCGCCTGCTGCGCCTGGGCGTGCGCCTGCAGCGCCTGCCATTGCGGGCGCTCGGTCAGCCGGCTCATGCGGCGGCCCCGGCCTTGGTGCGGATGCGCCCGAGCAGGCTGGTCCAGGACTTGACGAAGGCAGCGGCGCCATCCACCTGCAATTTCGTCGCCAGCGCGCTGATGTCCACGCGCGCCTCGGCAAAACGCGCCAGCATCGCGTCGGCATCCTCGCCGTCCGCGGCCATCGCCACCGGCGCCGGCGCGGCGGCATCGGAATCGAGTGCGAGCAGGGTTTTTTCCGGGATGGTGTCGACGGTCTCCGGCGCGGCCAATGCGTTGACGTAGTAGTCGGCCGGCAGCGCCGGATCCTTGGCGCCGGTACTGGCCCAGAGCAGGCGTTGCGGCAGCGCGCCGGCCGCGGCGAGCTTTTGCCAGCGCGGCGAATCCAGCAATTCCCGATAGGCGCGATACGTGCGGCCGGCCACCGCCAGGCCAAGCTGGTTGCGCAGGTGCCCGGGCACGCTGTCATGGCTGGCCGCATCCCAGCGGCTGATGAACAAGGATGCGACCGAGCCCACGCGCGGGTCGAGGCCGGCGGCGATGCGCCGCTCGATGCCGCGCAGATACGCGCCCGCACTGGCCAGGTACTGCTGCCAGTCGAACAGCAGGGTGACGTTGATCGGCACGCCGGCGAAGATCGCCTCCTCGATCGCCTGCACGCCGGCCGGCGTGCCCGGGATCTTGACGAACAGGTTGGCGCGCCCGGCAGCGGCCTGGATGTCGCGCGCGGCCTGCGCGGTGCCGGCCGCGTCGTCGGCAAGCAGGGGCGAGACTTCCATCGACACCCAGCATCGACGCCGCCGGTGCTTGCATGCACCGGCGCGAACAGATCGGCGGCACGGCGCAGGTCGGCAAGCGCGAGCTCCATGAACAGCGGCTCGGTGGCGACGCCCCGCGCGGACAGCGCGCGGATGTCGGCGTCGTAGCTGGCGCCCTTCTCGATGGCCGCGTCGAAGATGCTCGGGTTGGAGGTCAGCCCGGTGACCGAGCGCTCGTCGATGTAGCGCTGCAGGGTGCCGTCGTCGAGCATGTCGCGGGTGATGTTGTCCAGCCACAGGCTCTGGCCGAGCGCGTGCAGGGCTTGGGTCTGTTTCATGCGCGATCCTCGTGGGTAGCGGCCGCCGACGCGGCGGCAGCGGGTTGGAAGTCTTGCCGCGAGAACGCCAGCAAGTCGCCGATCCGGGCGATCGTCCGATCGGGCGGCGGGTCGAGCGTCGCGGCATCGGTGGCGGCGGCGTAGTGGCCCTGGCGCACGAAGATCGCCTGCAGCGGGAAGCCGGGCACGCGAAGCATCTCGGACAGCAGCAGGGGCTTGTCGTCCACCATCGCGTAGCGGTCCGCCGGATAGCGGCGGCGGACATCGTCGAGGGACTGCTGCTTGTGCACGTAGATCAGCACCTGCTGGCCCACCGCATCCGCGATGCCGCTGCGCTGGACCTTGCGCGGCTGGAACACCATGTCGCCGTCGGACAGGACCAGCACCGGCGCGATCGTGCGCAGGTGCGCGATCGCGGCGAGCGCATCGGGATAGAGCAGGTCGCGGAACGGGAAGTCCAGCATGAACTCGCCCGCCTGTTGCAGCCGCGCCTGGTCGCCGTTGCCGGCGCGGAAGGCCTGCAGCGCGCCGAGGTAGTCGGCATAGCCCAAGCTCTTCTTCAGGCCGTCGTAGATCGCCCAGTAGCGGTCGCGTTCCGCCTCGCCGAATGCCTGTTCGAGCCAGTCGCCCAGCTCGGCCGTGAAGCGGTCGTTGTCGAGCAGGGTATTGTCGACGTCGAGCATGATCAGCAGCGGCACGGCCTGGCTCATGCCAGTGGCTCCGGCGCCGGGTCATGCCAGGTTTCGCGGCCCGCCACCAGGGCATCGCTGCCGGCCGGCCCCCAACTTCCGGGTGCATAGGGCTGCACCGGCACCACGTCGCCGACCACCCCGTCCACCACGCGCCAGGCCGCTTCGACGCAGTCATCGCGGGTGAACAGCGAGGTGTCGCCGCGCAGCGCATCGCCCAGCAGGCGATGGTAGGGCGACTTGCCGCGTGGCAGCGCACTGCGCGCGACCAGTTCCACGGGTTCGCCGCGCATGGCTTCGCCCGCGGTCTTCACCCGCGCGCCGGCGGAGATCTCCACCTGCGGGCTGAGCCGGAAGCGGAAGTAGTTGGCGCGATCGGGCGGCGGTTCGTCGAACAGCGACACCGGCGTCTGCTTCAGGTCCACCAGCACCTCGGTACTGGTGATTGGCAGGCACTTGCCGGTGCGGATGTAGAACGGGACCCCGGCCCAGCGCCAGTTGTCGATCCACATGCGCACCGCGGCGAAGGTCTCCACGGTCGAGTCGGCCTTGACGCCCGGCTCGTCGCGATAGCCGGCGAACTGCCCGCGCACCACGTCCTCCGGACGCAGCGGACGCATGGAGCGCAGGATGCGCAGTTTCTCGGCGTGCATGGACTCCGCGTCGCGGCCAACCGGCGCATCCATCGCCAGCAAGGCCACGACCTGCAGCAGATGGTTCTGCACCACGTCCCGGATCGCACCGACTTCGTCGTAGAAGGCGCCGCGGCCCTGCACGCCGAAGTCCTCGGCCATGGTGATCTGCACGTTGTCCACGTGGTCGCGGTTCCAGACCGGCTCCAGGAAGGCATTGGCGAAGCGGAAGTACAGCAGGTTCTGCACCGCTTCCTTGCCCAGGAAATGGTCGATTCGGAAGATCGAGGACTCGGGGAAGACGGCGTGCAGGGCGTCGTCGAGCGCCTGCGCGCTGGCGCTGCTTCGGCCGAACGGCTTCTCCACCACCACCCGTGCGTTGCTGTCGCATCCTGCCGCATGCAGGCCGTTGACCACGGTCGGGAACAGGCTGGGCGGGATGGCCAGGTAGTGCAGCGGCCGCTGCGCCGGCCCGAGCGCGGTGCGCAGGCGGGTGAAGGTTTCGGCGTCGGCATAATTGCCGCGCAGGTAGGTCAGTCGCGCTGAAAGCTTGGCGAAAGCTTCGGCATCCACGCCGCCGTGTGCTTCGCAACTGGCGCGGGCGCGCTCGCGCAGCTGGGTGTCGGTCCAGTCTTCGCGGGCGACGCCAATGACCGGGATGTCGAGCTCCCCATCCGCGGCCATGGCCTGCAGCGCGGGGAAAATCTGCTTGAAGGCCAGGTCCCCGGTGGCGCCGAAGAAGACCAGCGCGTCGGAGCGCTCGTTGCTCATCGAAAACGGGGCTGCGTCATGGCAAGGGCGTCCGGATGTCGCGCATGGTGGCGAACGCCCAGCTTAATCGACTGCAAATGAACGCGCACCGGACGATCGCGGGCCCCGGCCGTCCCAAGTAACGTGTGCGCGACGCCGGCCGCCGTGGCCGCCGCGGGACGCGCAATGGAAGACACCACCAACCAAAGGGTCCTGCACGACCTCTTCCTGGCCAGCGTCTGGACCAAAGGCGCGGTCGGGCTGCTGCAGGTCGTCGGGGGTGCGCTGCTGGGCCTGGTCAGCCGTGCCCAGCTGACGCGGCTGGCGGTGCTGGTGACGCGGCCCGAGTTGTCCGAGGATCCCGGCGATGCGATTTCCACCTTCCTGCGCCATTCGGCAGAACAGTTCGGATCGGGCACCCAGGCGTTCGCGTCGTGGTACCTGGTGGCGCACGGCTTGATCAAGATCGTGCTCGTGGTTGCCCTGCTACGCCGGAAGATGTGGTCGTACCCGGCTTCGATCTGGATCCTTGGCGGCTTCATCGGCTACCAGTGCTGGCGCTATGCCCAGACGCACTCGCCCTGGCTGGTGGCCTTGACGGCGCTCGATATCCTGGTGGTGGCACTGGTCTGGCGCGAGTGGAAGTTGCGCAAGACGATTGGCTTCGTGCACTGACCGGCGTGCGGCGCGGCCCGCCTACTCACCGCGATCGCATCGGCGACCGGCGTCGCCGGGGCAGGTCGTCGAGCCGCGCCGGCCAGTAGCCGAACCAGGCATCGCCGTCTTCGAGCGTGGCATGGCGCCGGCGCACCCCGTACAAGATGGCGATGATGCCGGCGGCCGGCCCGGAAGCCCGCGTGAACGAAATCCGAGCTGAGGTACTGGTACCAGTGCGGATCATTCGGTGACAGGCCCCAGGTCGTGATCCAGTCTTACGAGGAGCCGGAGGAGAGCAGCATCATCACGAAGGCGATCACATTGAGCGCGACCAGCAGCCAGGTCGCCCACGGCGTGTGCTTGGGGCCGTCTGCTTGTCCCACGGCAGGAACCAGATCATCCAGAACTCCCCGGTTCAGGGCCAGAGTCGAATCAGCAACCAGGCGGGCACGCCAATATAGAAGACCAGGCGGCCCAGTGCCTCGAGCGCGCGCCTACCGTCCACGGCACGCGCAGGCGCAGCCATCAGCACGACCAGCGCGGCTGCCTCGATAAGCACGCGCAGCGCCGCGGCCACCAGGGCCAGGCTGATCGCCCAGCCCGCCCACCAGATGGCGAAGGTGGTGAGGTAGGCCTGCAAGCCGAAGCTCTGGTATTCCCCGAAGGTCCCGCCGAACGCGATGTGCTGGTGCAGGCGGAAGGCCGGCAGGGCCGGCACCAGCGGAAACAGCACGAAGCGCAGCCACGGCCGCTCGAACACCGTCGCGGGCACCGCGCGGCGAGTGCGCACACAGGCGATCGCGAGCGCGGCAAGCCAGGCAGGTCGCACCGACACGGCGATGGCGTCGGACTGTGGCGGGCGCGTCGTCCCCGTCGCCCGGCCGATCACCCAGGCCAGCGCCTGCGGTGCGAGGACGAGGGCGGCGAACCAGCGGATCTGCGCGAGTGGATTGGCGAACGGGTTGTCGCTGCGCAGCAGCGCCGCGCCCATGCACAACATGCCGGCCCCCGCGGCGAGCCGGAGCACACCAACGATCAGCCGCCATCCGCGCAAGGGCACGACGCGCTCGTCCGCCTGCGCGGCCAGTCCTGCGGCAGGCTCATCCGACGCATGCCCGCGACGCATTGCCCGTCGCACTGCCAGCGCGGCCAGCCCAAGCAGGAAGGCCAGTCCTGCCCGCCCCACCCAGTCACCCCAGGCCACCATGCGCGTCGGCTCCGGTTGCGCCGGCTGGACTTCGCCGACCAGCAGCTTGCGCTCGCCTACCGCAGTCCTGGCGCGCACCGTGCCGCTGGCGTCGATCACGGCGCTGATGCCGTTGGCGGTCACGCGCAACTGCGGCAGCCGCGTCTCGATGCTGCGGAACGCCGCCACGGCCAGGTGCAGGCGCGCGCCCTCGGGATGGGTCGTGAACCAGGAATCGTTGGACATGCCGACGATCACCTGCGCGCCCAGCCGCGCGCCGTCGATCGCCAGCCCGGTGTCGACGTCGTCCAGGCAGATCAGGGGCAGCACCGGGATCTCGCGCCCATCGGGCAGGCGCAGCGGAAACACGCGCGCGCCATCGCCGCGTTGCCAGGTACCGGTCCAGGGGAGCCAGCGCCGGAAGCGCGGGCCATCCAGCCAGGGCGGCACGTACTCGGTGAGGGGAAACAGGTCGGTTTTGCGGTAGTAGCCCAGTGCTTTCGTCGCACCGGGGTCAAGGAAGGCGGCCGCGTTGTATTCGCCGCGTCCGTCGCGGTCGTAGGTACCAAACACCAGCGGGACTCCGTTGCGCGTCACGAAGTCCATCAGCTCGCGATCCAGCGCGGCACCATCGGCGCTCTTGGGCTGGCCGAAGGTGGTGGGATAGACGGTCTCCGACCACAGCAGCGCGTCGACCTGGTGCACGCCCACGGCTTCGCGCGACATGGCGTAGTGGGTATCGAGCACCTCGCGGACCACGGCATAGGCGCCCATTTCGCGGCGCCGGCGCTCGTAGTCCACGATGTTCGACTGCACCAGTCCCACGCGCAGGGGCGCGCCGCCCGACGACGCGGCGAGAACGTCGATCCCATGCAATCGCACGGCCCCGTAGACCGCCATGATCGCCAGCAGGGCCGCGCCGGAAGCGAGCTGCCGCACCACAACGCCTGAGCCCTCGCGGCGTCGCGCGATGGCGGCGGCGATGGCCTCGTTGACCAGGATCAGGACGAACGTGATCCCCGCCGCCCCGCCGAATTCGGCAAACTGGCGCAGCAGGCGCGAAGGATAGAGGCCGTGTCCCAGGGTATCGCCGAGCAGCTTGGGCAGGAGCCATTCGGTCGCCACCCAGGCCGAGGCACCCGCCAGCGCGCGCACGACACGACCGTGGCCACGGCCGGCAAGCTGGCGCACCAGCGCGAAGGCCAGCACCTGCGGCTGCAGCAGCGGTGCGCCGACAAGCAGCAGGAGCAGGCCGGTGATTGGCGGCAGGCCGGTGAAGTCTGCAACGGCGAATCCAAACCACCAGAATGCGGCCGCGACGAAGGTCACGCTCATCGCCCAGCCGTTGCGCAGGGCGCCCTCGGCGCTGTCAATCGCATCCAGCGCCAGAAGCCACGGCGCCAGCGCGACGAAGCCCAGCGCATCGGCTGCGCCGCCGAGCGCATAGAGGCCAAGCAGCGTCGCGCTGGCGAGGACAGCGGCGGAGGGGCGCCAGTCGCTGCGGAACCACCGGCCCAGGCTCAGGTCGACGGACTCCCGGGTTCCAGCGCCGGTGGAAGATCGATCAGATGGATCGGCAAGCCCGGCGGCGCCAATTCGGCGGGCACGACGCGATTGCGCGGGATCGCGATGCGATGCCCGCCGGCATCGTAGAACGCGTAGTCGGGCGAGAACATCAGGATGGGAGGAATTCGCTGGCCATCATCGGTCGCCTGGTAATGGCGCACGTAGCCCGGCGGCAGCACGAAGTCCTCGGGCACGGCCAGCCCCAGCAACGGCGGGCTGGTGCCGGGCGGCGGAAAGGCGCCGAGGCCGGAATGGATACCGGCCTCGTGCAGTTTCGCGATCACCACCGCCATCGATGGCGCCTCACCCTGCGGGACGAAGTACGACAGGTCGTCCGGGCCATTGTGTTCGCTGTCGACGACCGCGCGCGCAGTCTCCTGCCGATGCGCAGCGGAGCGGGTGTCGCCCTGCCTCGCCTCGGCGATCGGGTCAGCGCCTTCGGGCCCTGCCGATGCGCTTCCCGTCTCCGGCTTGCCAGACTCCAGCCGACCACCGGCGAGGAAATAACCCGCCACCGCTGCCGCCAGCAGGAAGGCGAGCACCGCCAGGATGGGGAACTTGCGGCTCATGCCGTGTCCACGCCTGCGCCTGTCGCGGCGCGCGTCAGAACGGACTCGGTGGATCGAAGAATGACAGGCCCCAGCCCATGCGCTCGTGGCCGTACTGGTTCCAGATCGGGTTCTTGCCACCGGTGATCGTCGGATAGCGCGGCGCGCCGGATCCCGTCGTCCCACCGAACAAGCCCGCCGTCACGGTGCCACCGGAATAGGTGGGATGGGTATCGTCGGACTGGATGTAGTCGTAGCTGGAGGAGGAGGACACGAAGTGCGTGTTCGCATCGCGCAGGGTCGAGCGCAGCGTGCCGGTGATGCGGGCGACGTAACTGGCCTGGGTTTCCCCCGCGACGTATTTCAGCGCCTCGGAGTCAACCAGGCCATCGCCATTGCTGTCGTAGTCCGAGCCCATGTACTGGGCGAAGTTGTCCACGCACTGGAAGCCCTTCTGCAGGGCCGTGGCGCACATGTTCCAGTTCATCCTCGCCAGCACCGGCAGGAAGGTATCGCGCATGTTGACCTTGGCGCCGGTGGTCGCGTCGGTGCAGCCACTGAGCACGTTGTCGGCGTTGAAGCCGGGATAGTGCAGGTTGGAAATGACCTTCAGCTTCGTCCCGGCATAGGCATTGGCGTTGATGAAGTCCATCGCGGCGGCGACGTAGGTCTTGCAGTTGTTCTCGGCGGTGGTGAGTACGCCGTAGTTGCAGGTTCCGGACTGGCCCTTGAAGCTGCTGCGCGCCTGCAGGCCGTCGTTGCCGCACATCTCGAAGGTCACCACGCGGGTGCTGGCGGCCTGCATGTAGGACTTCTCGCCGACGATCTTGCTGTTGTACACGTCCGACGCGACCGCGCCGGACTTGGCGCGGCGCACGCTCACAAGGTCCGTGCCCCAGAGCGCGGACAGGTACTCGGCATCCACGGTCGGCGCGGAATACTTCGCGGCATTGATCGTCGAGCCGTTGTAGCCGGCATAGATGGAATCGCCGTAGGCGACGATGCCGTACTTGGTGGTCGTGTTGGCGCGGTCGATGGTCCAGGACACGTTCTGGTTGAGCGTGTTGGCCCGGGCCGGCGAGGCGGCGACAAGCAGGGCCAAGGTCGAGAGCAATGCGGTGACGGTCTTGCCGGTGCGGAAGGTCATGACGGCTTCCTCGTGCGAGCGGTGTCCCGGGAGAGCCAGGCGGCTTGCAACGACCAAGCTCCTGGCCTGCATCGCCATGCGGACCGGTACGGTTCGCCTGCGAGGGCCCAAACCTACGCCTTCACCCCATCGGGGGTCAACACACAGGTCGGCGCCGTCTCAATCTTGCGCCAATCGGCAGAATCATCCGGTTTTCTGGATCAGGTCCGCCAGCATCTCCAGAAGCTCGGCGTCCTGGTCCAGCATCGGACCCGGGGCGTAGTCGAAGTGGCAGGCCGAGCCGAACATCCGCCCCTCGCGGTCGCGCAACGGCACGCCGCAATACGAGCGCACCACGCCGCGCTTGGGATGAATTGACACGCGCGGATCGGTCCGCGAGTCCGCCATGCGGAACGACGCGCCGGAGTCGCGCACGAATACGCAGTACGAGGCCATCACCGGAACGGACTCGCAGTCGTCCAGCAGTGGCTGTTCGCGATCAAAGAATGTGATTGCCCGCAGGGTGGCGTCGTCGAACCGGTACAGTGAACTGAAGCGGAATCCGGTCAGTGAATTGAGGAACGCCAGCGCCTCGCGCGCGCCGCCGCCGGCAAAGACCCGCCTGAGTTCGGCCGTGGCGATGTCTTGCGGCATGCGCCTGGGCAGGGAGGAACCGGAGTCGTTCGGATCGAATTCTGGCGTCATCGCTACTCGACCGTCACCGACTTGGCCAAATTGCGCGGCTGGTCCACGTCGGTGCCGCGCAACACGGCAATGTGGTACGCCAGCAACTGCAGCGGAATCGTCGACACCACCGGCGCGGCGATGATGCCGGTCGCCGGCAGCTTGACCACGTGCCGGCCTTCCATGCCATGCGCGGCGCTCTCGTCGGCGAACACGTACAGCTCGCCGCCGCGGGCTCGCACTTCCTCCATGTTCGACTTGAGCTTGTCGAGCAGGGCGTCGTTGGGCGCCACGGCAATCACCGGCATGTCCTTGTCCACCAGCGCCAACGGACCGTGCTTGAGTTCGCCGGCGGCGTAGGCCTCGGCGTGGATGTAGGAGATTTCCTTGAGCTTGAGCGCGCCCTCCATCGCCACCGGCCAGTGCGTGCCGCGGCCCAGGAACAGAGCGTGGTGCTTGCCGGCGAAATCACCAGCCATGGCGCGAATCTGCGGGTCGAGCTTGAGCGCCTCGCCGATCAGTCCCGGCAGCAGCTCGAGCTGGTGCACGCCGTCGGCATAGCGCGCGGCGGCCAGGCCCTTGATGCGGGCAAGCTCCAGCGTGAACAGGGCCAGCGCGACCAGCTGCGTGGTGAAGGCCTTGGTCGACGCGACGCCGATCTCCGGACCGGCGCGGGTCATCAGCACCAGGTCAGCCTCGCGCACGATCGAGGACTCGGGCACGTTGCAGATGGCCATGCGCGCCAGGTAATCGCGCTGGCGTGACAGCTTGAGCGCGGCCAGGGTGTCGGCGGTTTCGCCGGACTGCGAGATGGTCAGGAACAGCGTGCCGGCGCGCACCACCGGGTCGCGGTAGCGGTATTCGCTGGCGATTTCGGCCGTGCAGGGAATGCCGGCCAGCTGCTCGATCCAGTACCGCGCCACCAGCCCCGCGTGATAGCTGGTGCCGCAGGCGATGATGTGCACCGCGTCGGTCCTGGCCAGCAACTCGACCGCGTCCACGCCGAAGATCTGGGTCAGGATCTTGCCGCCGCTGATGCGGCCTTCGAGCGTGTCGGCCACGGAATTGGGCTGCTCGTGGATTTCCTTGAGCATGTAGTGCGGGTACTCGCCCTTCTGGGCGGCGTCGGCGTTGTAGGCGGAGATGCGCTTGGCGCGCACGACCTCCTTGCCTGCGACATCGACAATATGCACGGCCGTGAGCGTGATCTGCGCGACGTCGCCTTCTTCCAGGTAGCTGAACTCGCGGGTGAGCGGGATCAGGGCCTGCACGTCGGAGCCGAAATAATTCTCGCCGTCGCCATAGCCCACCACCAGGGGCGAGCCCAGGCGCGCGCCGACCAGGGTGCCCGGCTCGCGTGCGGAGATCGCCACCAGCGCATACGCGCCATGGAGGCGACGCACCACCACTTGCAGCGCCTCGAACAGCGAGCGCCCGCCGCGCTGTTCGCGCTCGAGCAGATGCGCCACCACCTCGGTGTCGGTCTGCGATTCGAACACATAGCCGTCGGCGATCAGGCCGGCGCGCAGTTCAGCATGGTTTTCAATGATGCCGTTGTGCACCACGCTCACCTCGCCCGAGGCATGCGGATGCGCATTGATCTCGCTGGGCACGCCATGGGTGGCCCAACGGGTGTGGGCGATGCCGGTGACCCCGTCCAGGCCGGTCTGCTTCTGCAGCGCGGCCAGCTCGCGGACCTTGCCCTTGGTGCGCAGGCGCTCGATGCCGTTCGCGGTGAGCATCGCGATGCCCGCGGAGTCGTAGCCGCGGTATTCCAGCGACTGCAGGCCGGCCAGCAGGTGGTGGACGATGGAGCGCTGGGCGCTGATGCCGACGATTCCGCACATGGGTTTGGGGTCCTTCCAGAAGCCGCGAGTTTAGCGCGAAGCGCCCGGCGGACCGGTCGGCGGACACCGTCCGGACGCCCGCCGGACAGCGTCCGGTCATTCCGGATGGACTGGAAAATCATTTCGGAACAACCACTTGCGCATTGGCACGCTTCCTGCTGAGTGATCTTCGACTCCACGAGCCCCGGCCATGATCAAAGACACTTCCGGCACCGATACCGTCCTCGCCTCCACCGCCAGCTCTGGCGGCAGGCGGCGACCGCTGCTGCTGGCCGCTGGCGCCGCGGCCGCCGTGGTCGCGGTGGTGGTGTTGCTGTCGGGCTGGTTCGGCAGTTCGCGCTCGGTGGATGCGGCGCGACTGCGCATCGCCGAGGTCACCCGCGGCACCCTGGTGCGCGATGCGTCGGTCAATGGCCGCGTGGTCGCCGCCGTCAGCCCCACTCTGTACGCGCCCGCCGCCGCCACCGTCACGCTGAAGATCCGCGCCGGCGATGCGGTGAAGAAGGGCGACCTGCTGGCCCTGCTCGACTCGCCGGACCTCAGCAACCAGCTCGCCCGCGAACAGAGTTCGCTGGCCGAACTCGAGGCCGAGGTCGCACGCCAGCGCATCCTGGCCGAGAAGCAACGGCTGGTGGCACGCCGCGATGCCGACGAGGCCGACGTCGCGCGCCTGGGCGCCGAGCGCCTGCTGCAGCGCACCGAGGGCGGCTACAAGGCCGGCGCCATCGCCGAGATCGATTACCTGCGCGCGCAGGACGCGCTCAAGACCGCGCAGATCCGCAGCAAGCAGGCGGCGCAGGCCTCGGGCCTGGAAAACCGCGACGTGGCGCTGGAAACCAGCACCAAGCTCAGCCAGCTGCAGCGGCAACGCCTGGTGGTCCAGGACAAGCAGCGCCAGGTGGACGAATTGAACGTGCGCTCGCCGGTGGATGGCGTGGTCGGCACGCTGTCGGTGGCCGACCGCAGCGTGGTCGCCGCCAACACCGCATTGATGACGGTGGTCGACCTGTCGCGGCTGGAAGTGGAGCTCGAGGTCCCGGAGAGCTATGCCGACGACCTGGGCCTGGGCATGACGGTCGAGGTGAACATCGGCGCGACCCAGGCCATGGGCAAGCTGAGTGCGCTCTCGCCCGAGGTCGTGCGCAACCAGGTGCTGGCGCGCGTGCGCTTCGACGGCGCCCAGCCTCCCGGCCTGCGCCAGAGCCAACGGCTCACCGCCCGCGTGCTCATCGAAGAGAAGCCGAACGTGCTGATGCTGCCGCGCGGCTCCTTCGTCGAGAACGAGGGCGGGCGCGCCGCCTACGTCATGGACGGCCACGTCGCCGTGCGCCGGCCGATCCAGATGGGCGGCACCAGCGTGTCCTCGGTCGAGATCCTGTCCGGCCTCAAGCAGGGCGACCGCGTGGTGATCGCCGGTACCGACGCCTTCGACGGCGCCCAGCGCATTTCCATCAACGATTGATCCACCGCAACGCTACCCGAGGAGACGCCCGATGCTTCGCATGACCAACCTGAGCAAGGTCTACCGCACCCACATGATCGAGACCCATGCGCTGCGCGGGTTCGACATCCACGTGCGCCAGGGCGAGTTCGTCGCCGTCACCGGTCCGTCGGGCTCGGGCAAGACCACCTTCCTCAACATCGCCGGCCTGCTGGAGACCTTCACCGGCGGCGACTACGTGCTCGATGGCGTCAACGTCAAGGGCATGGACGACAACGCGCGCAGCCGGCTCAGGAACGAAAAGCTCGGCTTCATCTTCCAGGGGTTCAACCTGATTCCCGACCTCAACCTGTTCGACAACGTCGACGTGCCGCTGCGCTATCGCGGCTTCGACTCGGCCGAGCGCAAGCGCCGCATCGAAGCTGCCCTTGGCCAGGTCGGCCTGTCGTCGCGCGTGCGCCACTACCCGGCCGAGCTGTCCGGCGGCCAGCAGCAGCGCGTGGCGATCGCCCGCGCCCTGGCCGGCTCGCCCAAGCTGCTGCTCGCCGACGAACCCACCGGCAACCTGGATTCGCAGATGGCCCGCGGCGTGATGGAACTGCTCGAGGAGATCAACGAGCAGGGCACCACCATCCTGATGGTGACCCACGATCCGGAACTCGCAGCGCGCGCCCAGCGCAACGTGCACATCATCGACGGCCAGGTGTCCGACCTGCTGCGCGAGACCACCGCCTCGCTCGCGGCCGCGGTGGCCAACGCCGGCGCGCCGCGCGACAACGACAACGCCAACGCCTGACCGGCCCGGGAGCGACGCCATGTTCCGCTACTACTTCCAGCTCGGCCTGCGCAGCCTGCGCCGCAACCCGATGCTCACCGCGCTGATGGTGGTGACGCTGGCGGTTGGCGTCGCCGCCAGCATGGCCACCTTCACCGTGCTGTACGTGATGTCCGGCGATCCGATCCCGTCCAAGAGCGATCGCCTGTTCGTGCCGCGGCTCGACAATGCCCCGCTCGTTGGCTACGCCGCGGGCGACGAACCCAGCGACCAGCTGACTTACCAGGACGCAACCAACCTGCTCGCCAGCGGCCAGGGCCTGCGCCGCACGGCTGTGTACGGCGTCGGCACCGGCATCGACAGCGGCCGCCCCGACGTCCCGCCCTTCCTGGTGCAGGGCGTGGCGCCGACCCGTGATTTCTTCGCGATGTTCGAGGTCCCCTTCCTCTACGGCTCGCCGTGGGATGCCGCCTCCGAGATCGCCAAGGCGGACGTGATCGTGCTCAACCGCGAGACCAGCGAGAAGCTGTTCGGCCAGGTGAATCCTGTCGGCAGGACCATCCGCATGGAGAACGAGGCGTTCAAGGTGGTTGGCGTGACCGACACCTGGAACCCGCTGCCGCGCTACTACCGTCTCATCAACGGCAATGGCGGCAGCTTCACCGGCGCCGACCAGTTCTTCATCCCGTTCCAGACCGCGATCCGGCTGGAGATGGGCAACAACGGCAACAACAACTGCTCTGGCGCCGGCCCGAGCGAGCCGGGCTGGCAGGGCTGGCTGAAGTCAGAGTGCGACTTCATCCAGTTCTGGTTCGAGGGCAAGACCGCCGCCGACCAGCCGCGCCTCAAGGAATTCCTCGGCGCCTATGTCACCGACCAGAAGAAGCTGGGCCGCTACCCGCGCCCGATCAACGTGCGGATGGAAAACGTGATGGAGTGGATGAAGCACCTCGGCGTGGTGAGTGCCGACGCGAAGCTGTCCACCTGGCTGGCCTTCGGCTTCCTGCTGGTGTGCCTGGTCAATACCGTCGGCCTGCTGCTGGCCAAGTTCTCGGCCCGTGCCGGCGAGGTCGGCGTGCGCCGCGCGCTCGGCGCGACCAAGCGCGAGATCTTCCGCCAGTTCCTGATCGAGGCCGCGGTGATCGGACTGATGGGCGGCATCCTGGGCTTGTTGCTGAGCTTCGGCGGCCTGGCCCTGATCTCGCTGCAGTCCGAGGAGATGGCGACCGTCGCGAAGATGGACTGGTCGATGCTCGCGATGACCTTCGGCCTGGCCGTCGGCGCCAGCATCCTCGCCGGCCTGCTGCCGACCTGGCGCGCCTGCCAGGTCACGCCCGCCCTGCAACTGAAGACGCAATAAGGAGCCCGCCATGGAAATCCGCCCGATCTTCTCCTCCTTGCTACGCAACAAGACCGGCGCGCTGCTGATCGCCGCGCAGGTCGCGCTCAGCCTGGCCATCGTCGCCAACGCGCTGTACATCATCAAGGACCGCGTCGAGCGCACCGCGCGCCCGAGCGGCGTCGCCGACGAGAGTTCGCTGTTCCGCATCGGCATCGCGCAGCTCAAGGATCCGGAGACGCCCGAGGGCAAGGTCGACCTGCAGGAACGCAATGCCGCCGTGCTGCGTGCCATCCCGGGTGTCGCGGCCGTGGCGTGGACCAACCAGACGCCGCTGTCGACCTCCGGCTGGAACATGGGCCTGTCGCTGGACACCAAGCAGGCGGAGACAACGACCAATACCGCCGTGTATTTCGGCCCGGATTCCTTCGTGAAGACCTACGGCCTCAAGCTGGTGGAGGGTCGCGACATCACCCCCGACGACGTCGAGCTGATCGACCCGGACAAGAGCCAGTCGCTGGGCAAGGTCGCGCTTTTCACCCGCGCCCTTGCGAAGAAGCTGATGCCCACGGGCTCGGTGGTCGGCAAGACCTTCTACATCGGCACCGGCGCCAGTGCGTTGCCCCTGCAGGCCGTGGGCGTGGTCGAGCGCCTGCAATCGCCCTGGGCGCAGTCAGGGGAGCGCGGCGAACTGAGCATGATGCTGGCCGCGCGCCGCACCGAGGGCTACTCGAGGTTCAGCGTGCGCACCGAACCGGGCCAGCGCGACCGCGTCATGAAGGAAGCCGAAGCCGCCGTCGCCAAGGCGATCCCCGGGCAGATGGTGGTGCACAACGACTCGATGGACAAGGATCGCCATGACCTGTATCGCAACGACCTGGCGATCGCCTGGATGCTCGGCGTGGTGACCGTGCTGTTGTTGCTGGTCACCGCCAGCGGCATCGTCGGCATGGCGACCCTGTGGGTGAACCAGCGGCGCAAGCAGATCGGCGTGCGTCGCGCGCTGGGTGCGCGCAAGGTGGACGTGCTGCGCTATTTCATCTTGGAGAACTTCATCATCACCACCGGCGGGGTGGTGGCCGGCCTGCTGCTGGCAGTCGGGCTCAACCAGTTGCTGGTCAGCCAGCTCGAGTTGACCAAGCTGCCACTGGGTTACCTCGCGATCGGCTCGCTGGTGCTGTGGCTGGTCGGCGTGGCGGCGGTGTACGCCCCGGCATGGCGCGCGTCCGGCATCTCGCCGGCCATCGCCACGCGCAGTGCCTGAGTCGTGGGAGCAGCGTCGGCCGCGATGTCCGGCAGCGGCATCGCGGCTGAAGCCGCTCCCACATGGCGCAAGCACGACATGTCGTAAGCTAATGTGATGCCGACAGTCCTTGTCATCGACGACAACCCCTCGGTCGCCACCGCGCTCGAGGTCCTGTTTTCCCTGCAGGACATCGACACCCTGCGCGCGCTCTCGCCCGAGCAGGGCCTGGCCCTGCTGGAGTCGAACGACGTGGACCTGGTGCTGCAGGACATGAACTTCACCGCCGACACCACCTCCGGCGAAGAAGGCGTGGCCCTGTTCCGCGAGATCCGCCGGCGCCATCCCGACCTGCCGCTGATCCTGCTCACGGCCTGGACCCACCTCGACGCCGCGGTGGACCTGGTCAAGGCCGGTGCGGCCGATTACCTGGCCAAGCCCTGGGACGATCGTCGCCTGCTGACGGCGGTGGAGAACCTGATCGAGCTCGGCCAGGCCAGCCGCGCCCTGCGCCAACGGGTGCAGCGGGAGCAGCGCCAGCGCCGCGAACTCGAACGGCAATACGACTTGCGCGGCGTGGTGTGGGGCGATCCGGCCACCGAGCGCGTGATCGCGCTGGCCTGCCAGGTCGCGCGCGCCGACGTGCCCGTGCTGATCACCGGTCCCAATGGCGCCGGCAAGGAGCGCATCGCCGAGATCATCCAGGCCAATTCGGCGGTGAAGGATGGTCCCTTCGTGACGCTCAACTGCGGCGCGCTGCCGTCGGAGCTGATCGAGGCCGAACTGTTTGGCGCCGATGCCGGCGCCTACACCGGCGCGACCAAGGCGCGCGAGGGCAAATTCGCCGCGGCCGATGGCGGCACGCTGTTCCTGGACGAGATCGGCAACCTCCCACTCGCGGGGCAGATGAAACTGTTGCGCGTCCTCGAGACGGGCCGCTTCGAGCGCCTCGGTTCGAACAGGGAACGGCAAGTCAAAGTGCGCGTGATCAGCGCGACCAATGCCGACATCGCCGCGATGATCCGCGCCGGCACGTTTCGCGAGGACCTGTACTACCGCCTCAACCTGATCGAACTGCGCCTGCCCCCGCTGGCCGAACGCCCCGGCGACATCCTTCCCCTGGCCGACCATTTCCTGGCCGGCGGAAAGCCGCTCGGCGACGCGGCGCGCGCACTGCTCCTGCGCCATGCCTGGCCGGGCAATGTGCGCGAGCTCAAGAACACGATGCAGCGCGCCAGCCTGCTTGCCGCCAGCGAGCGCATCGCACCGGTGGACCTCGGCATCGCGGTGAATGCCGCGTCGCCGCCCCCTGCCACGCCCGCGACGACCGAGGCCGAACCGGATCGCGAGGCGATCGAAGCTGCGCTCGCGCGCGCCGGCAACGTCGTCGCCCAGGCCGCCGCCGAGCTGGGACTCAGCCGCCAGGCCCTGTACCGGCGCATGGAGCGGCTGGGCCTCAGCCGCCCCTGACAATGGCCGCCAGGCGCCTCCACATGTCGTTGTCGGCGCGCTACGCGGCGCTCGCGGCGCTGCTCGCGGCCGGCACCGTTATCGTCACGGTGGCGCTGGGCGCCTGGTTCCAAGACAGTCCGCTGCTGGTCGGCGCGCTTGCCCTGCTGATGGCGCTGCCGATGGTGCTGTGGCTGGTGCGCAGCCAGTTCCGGCCGATGCTGTCCCTGTTCCGCGCCCTCAACGGCACGGTGAGCAGCTATCGCGACGGGGATTTCAGCTTCGGCCTGCGCTGGCCGAGGAACGATGAGCTGTCCGAGCTGGTGGACGCGCACAACGCGCTGGGCGATGTATTGCGCGAACAGCGCCTGGGCCTGGTGCAGCGCGAGCTGCTGCTCGACACCATGGTGCAGAACACGCCCGTGGCGATGCTGCTGGTCGCCGAGGGCGGGCCGATCGTGTACGCCAACATCGCCGCCCGGCAACTGCTGCACCAGGGCCGCAAGCTCGAGGGGCACCGCTTCGACGCGATCCTCGCGCAGGCAAATCCCGCGCTGCGCGATGCCGTCGAGCGCGGCGGCGACGGCCTGTTCTCGGTCGGCGCCGAGGACGATGAGGAAATCTACCACCTGGCGCGGCGCGGCTTCCGCCTGAACGGGCGCGCGCACGAGCTGCTGCTGCTGCGCCAGATCACGGTGGAATTGCGCCGCCAGGAAGTGCAGACGTGGAAGAAGGTCATCCGGGTGATCAGCCACGAACTCAACAACTCGCTGGCGCCGGTGGCGTCGCTCGCGCACTCCGGCGGCGAACTCGTGCGGCGCACGCAGTACGAGAAGCTCCCGGCCATCTTCGCCACCATCGAGGAGCGCGCGCGCCACCTGGAGGGATTCATCCGCGGCTATGCGCACTTCGCCAAGCTGCCGATGCCCCGGCGCGAGCCGATCGCCTGGCCGGAATTCGTCTCGCGCCTGCACAGCCAGATCCCCTTCGCCGTGGACGGCGAGCTGCCGACGGGGCCTGCCCAGTTCGACCTCGCGCAGATGGAGCAGGCGCTGCTGAACCTGTTGAAGAACGCGCACGAGTCCGGCTCCGCCGACGACCAGGTGTCGCTGCGCGTGCGCCATGCCGGGCAGATGCTGCGCATCGAGGTGATGGACCGCGGCAGCGGCATGAGCGACGCGGTGCTGTCCAACGCGCTGGTGCCGTTCTACTCGACCAAGCGCAGCGGCACGGGGCTGGGGCTGGCGCTGGCGCGCGAAATCGCCGAAGCGCATGGCGGCCGGATCAGCCTGGGCAACCGCGAAGGCGGCGGGCTGGCCGTGGCCATGGTCCTGCCGGCGTAGTCGGGCACACTACGCCGATGGGACTGTTGCGCGACGAACTGGGCAAGCCACGCTGGAGCGGCGGCGGCCTGGTGCTGCTTGGACTGCTGGTGATCCTGGTCGCCGTGCCGCTGCTGCGACACGGCCGCGGCATGGGACATCCCCTCGCCGGCAGCCAGCGCATCGACCTGTGCCCCTTCCTGCCGCGGCCGCCCGCGCTGCTGGAGGGCGCAACGCATGCGCCCCAACCGGGCGAGATGCATGCGGCAACCTGTGAGTTCCGGACTGCGGACGGCCAGGTCGCCCTGCGCGCTTCGCTCTCAAGCACCCGCCAGATCTCCGCCGATGGCCCGGTACGGACTGACAAGTATTTCGAGACATGGAAGAAGGAAAACGCCGCCACCACGGGGACGGTCATGCGCGACCTGCCCGGTGTCGGCAACAAGGCGTTCGCGTATCGCGATGGACAGCGCAACCTGGTGGTGGTCGAGGACCACGGCGTGATGCTGGTGTTCGAATCGCGCCTGCTTGGGGCGCCTGCGCTCGAGGACTGGGCGAAAGCAGCGACGCTGGCGATCCGCGGGTCGCCGAAGGAACACGCGGACCTGGACTGACGCGTGTCCCGCCTGTGCTCAGTCCGCCTTGGGCGGCTCGGGCTTTTTCACCGGGCGTTTCCAGCCCTCGAGGCTGTGCTGCCGGCCGCGCGCCACGGTGAGCTGCCCGGCCGGGGCATCGTGGGTGATCACCGAGCCCGCGCCGATCGTTGCCTCGCGCCCGATCGTGACCGGCGCGACCAGGGCGCTGTTGGAGCCGATGAAGGCGCCGTCCTGGATCGTGGTGGCCGCCTTGTTCACGCCATCATAGTTGCAGGTGATGGTGCCGGCCCCGATGTTCACGCGCTCGCCGACTTCGGCATCCCCCAGGTAGGCCAGGTGGTTGGCCTTGGAACCGCGGCCGATGCGGGAGTTCTTGGCTTCGACGAAATTGCCCAGGTGCACGCCTTCCGCCAGCACGGTGCCGGGGCGCAGGCGCGCGTACGGGCCCATGCTGCAGGCGCCGGTGGTGCGGGCGCCGTCGAGGTCGCAATGCGCATGGACCACCGTGCCGGCGGCCAGCGAGGTGTCGCGGATCCGGCAGAACGGGCCGATGCGCACGCCGTCGCCGAACTCGACCGCGCCCTCGAGGATCACGTCCACGTCGATCTCGACGTCGCGGCCCACGTGCACGCTGCCGCGGATGTCCACGCGCGCCGGATCGGCGAAGCGCACGCCCGCCATGGCCAGTTCGCGCGCCGCGCGCAACTGGAAGGCGCGTTCGAGCTGGGCCAGTTGCCAGCCGTCGTTGGCGCCCTCGGTCTCGACCGGATCGCGCACCACCACGACGGCGGCCGGATCGGCCTCGTCATTGGCCATGGCGAAGACGTCGGTGAGGTAGTACTCGCCCTGCGAATTGCCGCGGCCAAGCCGCGACAGCCAGTCGCGCAGGCGCGCGGCATCGGCGGCCAGGATGCCGGTGTTGACCAGCTTGATCGCGCGCTGCGTCGCGTCGGCGTCCTTGTGCTCGACGATGGCGGCGACGCGGCCATCGTGGTCGAGCTGCAGGCGCCCATAACCGGTCGGATCGGCCAGGTTGGCGCCGAGCACCGCCAGCGGGCCTGGCTCGGCAAGCAGGGCGCGCAGGCTGTCGGCGCGGATCAGCGGCACGTCGCCATACAGCACCAGCACCCGCGCCTCGTCGGGCACGCCGGGCATGGCCTGCTGGACCGCGTGCCCGGTGCCGAGCTGGTCGGCCTGCCTGGCCCAGCGCAAGTCTGCCTGGTCGGCGAAGGCGGCCTGCACCTGGTCGCCGCCGTGGCCGTGCACCACGTGGATCGCGGCCGCGCCGAGCGCCCGCGACGCGTCGATGACATGGGCCAGCATCGGCCTGCCCGCGATCGGCTGCAGCACCTTGGGCCGTGCCGACTTCATCCGCTTGCCTTCGCCGGCGGCCAGGATCACCACGTGGAGTGCGTCGCTCATGGCATCAGGTTGCCACAATCGGGCGCAAACGAAAAACGCCGGCGATAGGCCGGCGTTTCGGTGGGAGCGGCTTCAGCCGAGAAGCGCGTCAGTGCTTGAGGGTCTGCCGCAGGCGTTCGAGGGCCTGCAACTGCACCAGGCTCATCACCAGGTGCGCCTGTGCCTCTTCCACGCTCATCGAGGCATCCTGGTTGGCCAGCACGCGCTCGGCCTCGGCCTTGGCGGCCAGCACCTTGGCCTCGTCGATGTCCTTGGCGCGGATCGCGGTGTCGGCCAGGATCGTGACCACCTGCGGCTGCACCTCGAGGATGCCGCCGGACACGACGATGTCGAGCTTCTCGCCATCGGCAAGCGTCAGCACCAGCTTGCCTGGCTTGAGCCGGGTGATCAGCGGGGCGTGCCGCGGCGCGATGCCGAGTTCGCCCATCTCGCCGGTGGCGACGACCATGGTCACGTCGCCGTGGAAGATTTCTTCCTCGGCGCTGACGATGTCGCAACGGATGGTGGTGGTCATGCGGGCTTCCTATGGATGGCCAGGGATCGTCGCTTACGCGGAGATCTTCTTGGCCTTTTCCAGCGCTTCCTCGATGCCGCCGACCATGTAGAAGGCCTGCTCGGGCACGTGGTCGCACTCGCCGTCGCAGATCATCTTGAAGCCGCGGATGGTGTCCTTCAGCGTCACGTACTTGCCCGGCGAGCCGGTGAAGACCTCGGCGACGTGGAAGGGCTGCGAGAAGAAGCGCTCGATCTTGCGCGCCCGCGACACGGCCTGCTTGTCCTCCTCGGACAGCTCGTCCATGCCAAGGATCGCGATGATGTCCTTGAGCTCCTTGTACTTCTGCAGCGTCGCCTGCACCCGGCGCGCGGTGTCGTAATGCTCGATGCCGATGACGTTCGGGTCGAGCTGGCGCGAGGTGGAGTCGAGCGGGTCCACGGCGGGATAGATGCCGAGGGACGCGATGTTGCGCGACAGCACGACGGTGGCGTCGAGGTGGGCGAAGGTGGTCGCCGGCGACGGGTCGGTCAGGTCGTCGGCGGGCACGTACACGGCCTGGATCGAGGTGATCGAGCCGGTCTTGGTCGAGGTGATGCGCTCCTGCAGCACGCCCATTTCCTCGGCCAGCGTCGGCTGGTAGCCCACGGCGGACGGCATGCGGCCGAGCAGCGCCGACACTTCGGTGCCGGCCAGCGTGTAGCGGTAGATGTTGTCGACGAAGAACAGGATGTCCTTGCCCTTGCCGGTGGCCGGGTCGATGTCGTCGCGGAAGTACTCGGCCATGGTCAGGCCGGTCAGCGCGACGCGCAGTCGGTTGCCCGGCGGCTCGTTCATCTGGCCGTACACCATCGCGACCTTGTCGAGCACGTTGGAGTCTTTCATCTCGTGGTAGAAGTCGTTGCCCTCGCGGGTACGCTCGCCCACGCCCGCGAACACCGACAGGCCGGCGTGCTGCTTGGCGATGTTGTTGATCAGCTCCATCATGTTGACGGTCTTGCCGACGCCGGCGCCGCCGAACAGGCCGACCTTGCCGCCCTTGGCGAACGGGCACATCAGGTCGATCACCTTGATGCCGGTCTCGAGCAGGTCGTTGGTCGAGCTCTGCGCTTCGTAGGACGGGGCGGCGCGATGGATTTCCCAATGGTCCTTGGTATCGACCGGGCCGGCCTCGTCGATCGGGCGGCCGAGCACGTCCATGATCCGGCCCAGGGTTTCCTTGCCGACCGGCACGGAGATGGCGTGGCCGGTGTTGTCGGCGACCAGGTTGCGGCGCAGGCCGTCGGTCGAACCGAGCGCGATGCAGCGCACGACGCCGTCGCCCAGCTGCTGCTGGACCTCGAGCGTGATCTCGGTGCCCTGCACCTTCAGCGCGTCATAGGTCTTCGGCACTTCGTCGCGGGCGAACTCGACGTCGACGACGGCGCCGATGATCTGAACAATCTTGCCCTGGCTCATTCTCGTATCCTTGTGGAAATTCGGTTCGTGTTGCGAATTCGGTGTCAGACCGCGGCGGCGCCGCCGACGATCTCGGAGATTTCCTGCGTGATCGCGGCCTGGCGGGCCTTGTTGTAGATCAACTGCAGCGTGCCGATCAACTTGGTCGCGTTGTCGGACGCGGACTTCATGGCGACCATGCGCGCGGCCTGCTCGGAGGCGATGTTCTCGAGCAGCGCCTGGTAGACAAGCGACTCCACGTAGCGCTGCATCACGTGGTCGAGCACCACTTCCGGGCTCGGCTCGTAGATGTAGTCCCAGTCGAACCGGGCCTGCAGCGTTTCCGACGGCGGCAGCGGCAGCAACTGGTCGATCCGCGGCTTCTGCGTCATGGTGTTGACGAAGTCGTTGTAGCAGAGCAACACGCGATCGAGCCGGCGCTCGGCATAGCCGTCGAGCATGACCTTGATCACGCCGATCAGCTGGTCCAGGCGCGGCTTTTCACCCAGGTGGGTGACCGAGCCGAGCATGCCGACCTTGAGCCGGCGGAAGAAGGTCGCCGCCTTCTGGCCGACGCAGACCACGTCCACCTCGACGCCCTTGGCCTGCCACTCGCGCATGTCGGCCAGGATCCGCCGGAACATCTGCGAGTTCAGGCCGCCACACAGGCCGCGGTCGCTCGACACGATGATGTAGCCGATCCGCTTGATGTCGCCGTGGTCGGCCATGAACGGATGGGTGTACTCCGAGTTGGCCTTGGCGATGTGGCCGATCAGCTGGGTCATCAGGCGCGCATAGGGGCGCGAGCCCTTCATGCGTTCCTGGGCCTTGCGGATCTTCGAGGCCGAGACCATTTCGAGCGCGCGCGTCACCTTGCGGGTGTTCTGCACGCTCTTGATCTTGGTTTTGATTTCCCTGCCGCCTGCCATCGCTATTCCTTATTCCCAGACGGGAACGTGTCTATCAGGGCCGCTTTACCAGGTGCCGGTGGTCTTGAACTCGCTGACCATCTGCTTGAAGACGGCCTCGATGTCCTTGTCCCAGGCGCCGGTCTGCACGATGCGGTGCATCAGCTCGCCCTGCGTGTTGGCCATGTGCGCATGCAGGCCTTCCTCGAACGCGAGGATCTTGTTCATCGGCACGTCGTCGAGGTAACCCTCGTTGACGGCGTAGATGGACAGGGCCATCTGCGCGATGGACATCGGTGCGTACTGCTTCTGCTTCATCAGCTCGGTGACGCGCTGGCCGCGCTCGAGCTGCTTGCGGGTCGCTTCGTCGAGGTCGGAGGCGAACTGCGCGAACGCGGCGAGCTCGCGGTACTGGGCGAGCGCGATGCGGATGCCGCCCGACAGCTTCTTCATGATCGTAGTCTGGGCCGCGCCGCCGACGCGCGACACCGAGATGCCGGCGTTCACGGCCGGGCGGATGCCGGCGTTGAACAGGTCGGTCTCGAGGAAGATCTGGCCGTCGGTGATCGAGATCACGTTGGTCGGCACGAACGCCGACACGTCGCCGGCCTGCGTCTCGATGATCGGCAGCGCCGTGAGGGACCCCGTCTTGCCCTTGACCGCGCCGTTCGTGAAGGCCTCGACGTAGTCGACATTGACGCGCGCGGCGCGCTCGAGCAGGCGCGAGTGGAGATAGAACACGTCGCCCGGATACGCTTCGCGGCCCGGCGGGCGGCGCAGCAGCAGCGAGACCTGACGATACGCGACGGCCTGCTTCGACAGGTCGTCGTAGACGATCAGCGCGTCTTCGCCGCGGTCGCGGAAGTACTCG
>JANXUD010000108.1 GCA_025352045.1 Gammaproteobacteria bacterium
GCGCGGCGTAACCCTTGACCGTATTGACCAGGTTCGGCACCAGGTCGGCGCGGCGCTGGTACTGGTTCAGCACCTCGGACCACTGCGCCTTGACGGCTTCGTCCTGGGTCTGGATGCGGTTGTAGCCGCAGCCGCCCAGCAGGGGCAGCAGCAGGAGCAGGAGCAACCAGCGGGTGGCGCGGGCCATGGGGAACTCCGGGGATGGGCGGGGCTTCATTCAAGCACCCGCGGCGCCGCGCCGCAATCAGTTCCGCAGCTTGTGCGCGCGTTGCTTGGCCAGGATGTTCAGCGACTCCACGGCCGCGGAGAACGCCATGGCGAAATACAGCAATTTGCGCTCGATGTGGATCTCGAACCCGTCCGCGATCAGCGCCACGCCGACCAGGATGATGAAGGCCAGCGCCAGCATCTTGATGGTCGGGTGCCGGTCGATGAAGTCGCCGATCACGTTGGAGGCGAAGATCATCACCGCCACCGAGAGCATGATCGCGGCGATCATCACGCCGATGTGGTTGACCATCCCGACCGCGGTGATCACCGAATCCAGCGAGAATACGATGTCGATGATGGCGATCTGCGCGATCACGTAGCCGAACACCGCCGACGGCCGGGTGTCGATGTCCTCGTCCTCGCCGCGGCCCTCGACCGCGTCATGGATCTCCATCGTGCCCTTGACCAGCAGGAACAGGCCGCCGCCGATCAGCACCAGGTCGCGCACGGAAAAATCCTGGCCCATCAGCGAGAACAGGTTGGACTGCATCCGCGCCAGGAAGGCCAGCGACACCAGCAGCATGATCCGGGTGACACAGGCCAGCATCAGGCCGAAGCGGCGCGCCGCGGGCCGGCGCTCGGGCGGCAGCTTGCTGACCGCGATCGAGATGAAGACCAGGTTGTCCACGCCCAGCACGATCTCCAGCGTCGCCAGGGTGAACAGGGCGACCCAGATCTCGCTGTTGAACATCCAGTCCATCGACATCAGGCCATCCACCTGGGGGACAGGATGAAGCCCCAGCACAGCAGCACGTTGAGGTCGGCGAGGAAAACCGCCGCTGAACCCATGTCCTTGGCGCGGCCGGCCAGCTCGTTGTGCTCGGGCCCCCAGCGATCCACCACCGCTTCGAGCGCCGAGTTGAGCACCTCCACCACCAGCACCAGCACCATGCAGCTGATGAGGATGGCGCGCTCGATCCCGGACTGTCCGAGCCACGCGGCCACCGGCGCGAGGATCGCGAACAGGTAGACCTCCAGTCGGAACGAACTCTCGACGTCCCAGGTCGCGCGCAGCCCCTGCATCGACCACCGGAACGCCTGCCAGGCACGGAACGGCGTTCGTGGTGCGTGGCTGCCGGAACTGTCAGCCATCAGATGTGCGCAGGCTCGCCGGCATTCAGGTCGGCATCGCCCGACGCTGCCGGCACCGGTGGCACGTAGCCCAGGTCCAGGTCGCGGGCGGCCTTGACGTCGTCGAGGCGGCGCACGGGCGTCGAGTACGGGGCGCCCTTCATCCACTCGGGCTCGGTGCGCGAGCGCTTGAGCAGCTGGCCCATCACCTCGACGAACTCGTCCAGCACGTCCTTGCTCTCGGTTTCGGTCGGCTCGATCAGCAGGCATTCCGGAACCAGCAGCGGGAAGTAGTTGGTCGGCGCATGGATGCCGTATTCGAGCAGCGACTTGGAGAAGTCCAGCGCGGTGATGCCGTTGTCCTTCTTCTGCCGCTGCACGGTGACGATGAATTCGTGCGAGGCGCGACGCTTGGGATAGGCCAGGTCGAAGCCCTTGTCGCGCAGGCGCGCGGCCAGGTAGTTGGCGTTGAGCGTGGCGTATTCGCCGACCCGGGTCATGCCGGTGCGGCCGAGCAGGCGCGCGTAAACGTACGCGCGGATCAGAACCCCGGCATTGCCGCCGAAGGCCGACAGCTGGCCGATGCTCTGCGGCCGATCGGCATGCGTGGCCTGGCGATATGTGTCGCCGTCCTTCACCACCAGGGGCACCGGCAGGAAGGGCCGCAGCCGTTCGCTCACGCCAACCGCGCCCGCGCCCGGACCACCGCCGCCGTGCGGGGTGGAGAAGGTCTTGTGCAGGTTCATGTGGATGGCGTCGAAGCCCATGTCGCCGGGCCGCACCTTGCCAAGGATCGCGTTGAGGTTGGCGCCGTCGTAGTACAGCAGTCCGCCGGCCTCGTGCACGAGCCTGGCGATATCGACGATGCCCCGCTCGAACACGCCGATCGTGCTGGGGTTTGTGAGCATGATGCCGGCGGTCTTCGGGCCCAGCACCGACTTCAGCGCCTCGATGTCGATGTCGCCTTCCGAATTGGTCGGGATCTCGCGAACGGTGCAGCCGCACATCACCGCCGTCGCCGGGTTGGTGCCGTGCGCGGCGTCCGGAACGATGATTTCGGTGCGCGCCGTGTCGCCGCGCGACTTGTGGTAGGCCATGATCATGGCCACGCCGGCGAACTCGCCCTGGGCGCCGGCCATCGGCGACAGCGAGACGCCGCCCTTCATGCCGGTGACGTCGGCCAGGATGTCCTGCAGGTCGTGCATGCACGACAGGTAGCCCTGGCTCAACGATTCGGGGGCGGACGGATGCCGGTTGAGGAAGCCGTCCATCAGCGCGACCGCATGGCAGGCGCGCGGGTTGTACTTCATCGTGCAGGAGCCGAGCGGATAGAAATTCGTGTCGATCGAGAAGTTCTTCCGGCTCAGCTGGGTGTAGTGGCGCACCGCCTGCAGTTCGGACACCTCGGGCAGGCCGACCGGAGTGTCGCGCAGGAAGCGCTGCGGGATGGCTGGCGCGTCAACCGCGACGGCAAGCTGGGCGGCGGCGGTGCGGCCGGGCTGGGATTGCTCGAAAATCAGCATGGTGGGGGACGGCAGGCAGGTCGAGCCGCCATTTTGACACAGCGCGGCGTGGCGGCGGGGTGACCTCCTGCACTCCGCCCGGCCGGCCAAACCGTGCAGGATGGCGGCGGGCTGTTCGGTGGGGAGGCGTGTTCGTGGCGACGCAGACCGGGCCGGGCGAGGCCCGGCTCCCCTCCCTGCCCTGCTCGCGCCTGGCCGGGCGCACGTGCACGGCCGCCTCCCACGGCGGTGGCACGAGTCGCTGGCGAGGCGTTCCGCGCGCCTGCCCAATGCAGGGAGATCGATCGTGATCAATGGTTTCGTTGGATTGACGGTCGCGGGATGGATCCACACCATCCTGTCCGGATCGGCGATCGCGATGGGCGCCGAGCAGGTGTTGCGCACGCGCCGCGACCGCCTGCACCGCTGGATCGGTTACGCCTACGTGGTGGCGCTGCTCGTCGGCGACATCGCGATCCTGACTGTCTACCGCTTCAACGGCCACTTCAACATGTTCCATGTCGGCGCGGTGGCCAACCTGCTCTGCCTTGGCATGGCGATGCGGCCGATGTGGGCACGGCCGCGGCCGCCGCAGTGGAAGCTCACGCACTACATGTGGATCAGCTGGTCCTACGTCGGGCTGCTGGCGGCGGCGCTGACCGAATTCGTCGTGCGCACGCAGCCGATCCCGGGCAAGGCGGCCAGCATCGTGGTGACGATCGCGGCGAGCGGCCTGGTCACCGGCATCGGCGCCTGGCTGATCGCGCGCAACAAGCCTGCGCCGGCGCCAGTGCGCGCCTAGGCGGGGCTGCAGGCCCGACGATCACTCGCCGTCGGCGAAGATCGCGGTCCCGCGGCTCGCGTCGGGGCGGATCCAGCCGCGGAACATGCCCGGCGAGTTGTAGGGCATGGCGATGTTGCCGTCGGCATCCACGGCGATGGCACCGCCATCGCCGCCAAGCCGCACCACCTCGCCGTTGACCACGTCGTCCGCGGCCTTGGCCAGGCTGTCGCCGCGATACGCCACGCGCGCACAGATGTCGTGGGCCACCACGGCGCGCAGGTAGAACTCGCCCCAGCCCGTGCCCGACACAGCACAGCGCGCGTCCGCATAGGTGCCGGCGCCGATTACCGGCGAATCGCCGACCCGGCCATAGCGCTTGTTGGTCATGCCGCCGGTGGAGGTCCCCGCCGCGAGGTGGCCGTGCACGTCGAGCGCGACGGCGCCGCAGGTGCCGAAATAGGTGCCATGCGCCGGCGCGCGATCGGCGCGCTCGTAGGCCTGGGCTTCGTGCAATTGCGCCAGTCGGCGCGGGGTGTCGAACCAGTCCGGCGCGACGCGCGCGATCTCGGGGCGGGTGTCGGCGAATTCTTCCGCGCCGCGGGCAGCCAGCATCACGTGCGGCGAATGCTCCATCACCGCGCGGGCCAGCAGGATGGGATTGCGCACCGTGCTGACGGACGCAACCGCACCGGCGCGGCGCGTATGCCCTTCCATCAGCGAGGCGTCGAGCTCGTGGCCGCCACGGGCGTCGAATACCGAGCCCTTGCCGGCGTTGAACCAAGCAGACTCCTCCAGCACCACAATCGCCGCGGTCACCGCATCGATCGCGCTTCCACCGTGCTGCAGCACCGCGTTGCCGGCGTCGAGTGCCTGGTCGAGCGCTTGGCGGATGGCGATGGCGTCCTGCAGGGGCACGGATTCGCGCGAGGCGACGCCAGCGCCACCGTGGATCACCAGCGCGGTCTTCGGGGCAGGCGGGGACTGTTCCATCCGCGCATTTTACAGTGGAAGCGGCTGCAGCCGCGATCCCAAATCGCGGCTGAAGCCGCTCCCTCCTAGCCCTGGTGGCGCAGCGCTTCGATCGGATCGAGTTGCGCGGCCTTGCGCGCCGGGTAGAAGCCGAAGAACAGCCCGGTGGCGATCGAGCAGCCCGCTGCCAGGGCCACCACGTGCCAGTCCAGTTGCACCGGCAGGCTGCCCAGCTTCGATGCCGCCAGCGCGCCCAGCACGCCCAGCACGCTGCCGATCAGGCCTCCGCCGAAGCTGATCAGCAGGGCCTCGGTCAGGAACTGGCGCTGGATGTCGCGTGGCCCCGCGCCCACCGCCATGCGCAGGCCGATCTCGCGGATCCGCTCGGTGACCGACACCAGCATGATGTTCATGATTCCGATGCCGCCGACCACCAGCGAGATGCCGGCCACCGCGCCCAGCAGCAGGGACATGATCCGCGTGGTGGCCGTGCGGGTGGCGACGATCTCGGAGATGTTGCGCACGTTGAAATCGTCCTCCCCGCCGGGCGCGATGTGGTGGCGCTCACGCAGCAGGGCCTCGATCTCTTCCTGGACATAGGCCAGGTCCTCGGCGCGGGTCACTCCCACGGCGATCTGCCGCACGCTTCCCGGCGGTGCGCCGGTGGCCCCGCTCAGGCGTCGGCGCGCGGTCTCCAGCGGCACCATGATCACGTCGTCCTGGTCCTGGCCAAAGCCGCCCTGGCCCTTGGCCGCCAGCACGCCGACCACGGTGAAGGGCACCTTGCCGATGCGCAGGCTCTGGCCGATCGGGTCCTCGTCGGCGAACAGCTGGGTCCTGACCGTTTCGCCGATCACCACCGACTTGGCCGCCGAGCTGTAGTCGCCGGCGGTCAGGCCATCACCGCTCGCGAGCTTCCAGCCGTTGATGTCGAAGTAGTCCGGCTGCACGCCCTGCCAGCTGGTGGACCAGTTGTTCTCGGCATACACCAGCTGCGCATTGCCGCGATTGCCGGCCGCGACGAATTGCACTTCCGGGATCTGCGTGCGGATGGCCGTCGCATCGTCGTCGGTGAGCGTGGGGCTGTTGCCGGCGCCCCCGCGCACGCCGCCCTGGTTGGGCGCCCCGCCGGAAATGTCCAGGCGGTTTGAGCCAAGGCCGGAGACCATCTTGTCGATTTCGGCCTGGGTGCCCTGCCCGACCGAGACCATCACGATCACTGCGGCGATGCCGATGATCACGCCGAGCGAGGTGAGCGCGCTGCGCATCCAGTTGCCACGCAGGGCGAACACCGAGGTGCGCAGGATGTCGGACAGGGTCATGCCGGCGCTCCCGCGCGGCCGTCAGCCGGCCGGCTTTCGCCAGGTCGGCGTTCGCCGAGGGGGTGGTCGCCCTCCTGCAGCGCGCCATCCTTCATCACGCAGACGCGGTCGGCGTGCCGGGCGATCTCCGGGTCGTGGGTGATCAGCACGATCGTGTGGCCCTGGTCCTTGAGCGATTCGAACAGGCGCAGCACGTCCTCGCCGGTCTTGGAATCCAGCGCGCCGGTCGGCTCGTCGGCCAGCAGGAGCGGCGGGTTGTTGATCATGGCGCGGGCGATCGACACGCGCTGCTGCTGGCCGCCGGACATCTCGCCGGGCTTGTGCTGGGTGCGACCGCCCAGGCCCACTGCCTCCAGGGCCTGGCGAGCGCGCGCGGCGCGTTCGGCCAGCGGCGTATTGGAATAACTGAGCGGCATCATCACGTTGTGCAGGGCATCCATGCGCGAGAGCAGGTTGAAGCCCTGGAAGATGAATCCGATCTTCTCGAGTCGAAGCCGGGCGGTTTCCTCGGCATCCAGGCTCGACACGTCCACGCCATCGCATTCGTAGCGTCCCGCGGTCGGCCGGTCCAGGCAGCCGATGATGTTCATCAGCGTGGACTTGCCCGAGCCCGAGGCGCCCATGATCGAAACGAACTCGCCGTGGGCGATCTCCAGGTCCACGTTGTCCAGGGCCACCACCTCGGCTTCCGTGCCGGGCGCGTACACCTTGCCCAGGCCGATGGTGCGGATCAGGGGCGCGGCGCTCATTTGGCCTCGTCGGGACGGGCGCTGCCGATGATCACCAGGTCGCCTTCCTTCAGCTCGCCGCCGAGCAGCTCGGTGCGGGTGCCATCGCTGGCGCCGACGCGCACGACCACCTGCTCGGGCTTGCCGTCGGTGAGTTTGTAGACCGGCGCGCGCTTGCCGCTGGTCAGGGCCGCGAGCTCGGTATCCCATTGCTGCTGTTGCTGCGGATTGAGCGTTTCGCGGAACGGGCCGAAGCTCTGCTTCATGCGCTCGGCCATGCGCGCGCTGCGGTCACCGCCGCCCTGCCCGCTGCGCTGGCCCCCGCCCTGCCCGCCACCCGACTGGCGACCACCGCCGAAGGCGCCGGCATTGCCCGCGCCAGCGCCAGCGCCGGATTGCCCGCCACCCTGCTGCATCGCCGCACGCATCCGGTCGGCGCGCTCGCGCATCTGCGCCGCGGCCGCGTCGAAGGCCGCCTGCTGGGCAGCATCGAGATTGAGCCCCGCGGCGATCCGCGTGATGTTGTCCACCATGCCGGCGCCCGATTGCCCGCCGCCCGCACCCGCACCCGCGGCCGGATTGCGATTGGGCGTCGCGCCGGGCGGGCCCGCCGTGCCATTGCTTTCGTCGACCGGGCGGAACCGCAGCGCGGCATTGGGTACGCTGAGCACATCGGCCTTGCGGCTGATCTCGATCTCGGCGTTGGCGGTCATCCCCGGCAGCAGGACCTGGTCGGGGTTGTCCACTTCCACCACCACCGGGTAGGTGATGACATTGGCCGTGTTGGTCGCGGCCAGGCGCACCTGCTTCACCGTGCCGGTGAACTTGCGTTCCGGAAAGGCATCGACGGTGAAACGCGCGGTCTGGCCGTCGCGCACCTGGCCGATGTCGGCCTCGTCGATGGCCAGCACGATCTCCATCTTGCGCAGGTCGCCGGCGATCTTGAACAGCACCGGCGTCTGCAGGCTCGCCGCCACGGTCTGGCCCGGCTCGACCGCGCGCTGGAGCACGACGCCATCCACCGGAGAGCGGATCACGGTTTTTTCCAGGTCCAGCTTTGCGCTGGCCACGGCTGCCTGCTGCTGGCGGATCTGCGCATTGGCCGAACCGATCCGCGCCCGAGCCTGGTCACGCGCGGCCAGCGCGCTGTCGGCGTCGGCGCGCGCGATCAATTGCCGGCCGAGCAGGCCGGCCTTGCGGCTGTAGTCGGCTTCGGCATTCCTGGACGTGGCCTGGGCTTCCGCCAGCGCCGCGCGCGAGCTGCCCAGGACCGCCGATGCCTGCTCGAGCCGGGCCTGCAGCGTGCTCGGGTCCAGCCGGGCGAGCACTTCGCCCGCGGTGACCTTGTCGTTGAAGTCCACCAGCACGCTCTGCAGCGTGCCCGATACCTGGGTGCCGACGTCCACGGTGGCGGTGGCGCTGAGCGTGCCCGTGGCCGAGATGGCGGTGCGGATCTCGCCGCGTTCGACGGCGGCGGTGCGATACGCGCTGGCATCGGACTGCCCGCGATGGCCGACGTACCACCAGCCCGCGAGCAGGACGGCGACGAGGACAAGCGCTGGAATGAGCCAGGAGCGGGACGCGGGACGCGCCGCGCGGGCAGGCAAGGACATGGGTGCTCCTGGAGGACGGGCGACGGGTCGCGAGGACGTTGGGGATGCTGCCGTGGCAATTGTCGCAGGTGCCCTCCATTGCAGGTGGGCGCATTGACGCGGCAATGGGACAACGCGCGTCGTCCGCTGGTTCCCCAGCCTAGGTCTGGATGACTGAAGGGAAGCTGATGGTCGCAATGGTTCCGCGGCCGGGTTCGCTTTCCAGCCGCACCGGCCAGCCATAGCGTTCGGACAGGCGCCGGACGATGGACAGGCCGATGCCATGGCCGTCCTTGCGCTGGTCGCCGCCGCGATAGAAGGGCTCGAACGCGCGCAGGAGGTCGCCGTCGGCCATGCCCACGCCGGTGTCACGGACTTCGATGCTGTCCTTGCGGATGGTCACGTCCACGGCGCCGGACTCGGTGTAGTTGCAGGCATTGCGCACCAGGTTGCCGAGCAGCACCGAGAACACCTTGGGCGGCGCGCGCACGTTCAGCGGGGCCTCGGCGTGCAGCCGGAGCTCGACCGGCTTGCCGGCCACCAGGGGCCGCGCCTTCTCGATCTCCTCGGCGGCGATCTCCGCAGCGGGAAGGTCCTCGGTCGCCAGGCCGGTGTCGTCTTCGCGCGCCAGGATCAGCAGGCTCTCGATGATCGCCTCCATGTCGCGCCCGGCCGACTGGATCTTGCCGAGCGAACGACGCGCCTGCGGCGACAGGGCCGGGTCGCCGTCCATCAGGTCGCCGGCCACGCGGATCACCGCCAGCGGCGTGCGCAACTCGTGCGAGGCGTCGCGGGTGAAGTCATGCTCGCGTTGCACGAAGCGTCCGATCCGGTCGGCGAACGCGTGCAGCGACGACGCGAGGGTCAGTGTCTCGCCGGTCACGTCACCGGGCAGCCGGCGCGGGTCGAGCGCGCTGGCGTCGGGATGGGTTGGATCCCAGTGCTCGACCTGCTTGGCCAGCCAGACCACCGGCGAAATCGCCCGGCGCGAGGTCCGGTAGGTGCTGAAGGCGATCAGGTAAACCACCGCCAGCACCAGGGCGAGCGGCGCCATGCCGAACCAGAAGGCAAGCGAGTCGACCTGCTCCTGCTTGAACAGCAGCAGGAGGCGCTGGCCCTTGCGGTCCTGTACCAGCACCAGCGACCCGCCCTCGCTGCGCGGCAGGCTGTGGAAGCCCGGCGCCAGGACGCGCAGCGGCGGCGGCAGCGCATCGGGCGCGGCGGCCGGCACCAGGTAGCCGCTCATGTTGAAGGTGTCCGGCATGGCCGCGGCGGGATCGCGCTCGCGCCGCTCCCAGAAATGCCCGGCCTCCTGCTGCAGCGCGCGCTGGATCAGGACGTGCTTGAGCACGGCCGAGGCGCCGTAGACGCCAAGCACCGCGGCGAAGCTGATCGCCGCGGCCTGCAGGATGAAGGCGACCCAGATCTTGCGGCGCAGGCCGCTGAATTCGCTCATCGGGGGGCGCGCTGGCGCTGGCGCGGAAGGCGTCGCATCGACTCAGGCCGGGGCAAGGTCGAGGTCGGCCATGCGGTAGCCGGCGGTCTGCACGGTATGCAGCAGGGGTTTCTGGAACGGGCGGTCGATGGCCTTCCGCAGGTTGTACAGATGGCTGCGCAGCGTGTCCGAATCAGGCAGCCCGTCGCCCCAGATCTCGCGCTCGATGTCCCGGCGCGTCACCACGCGCGGCGACTCGCGCATCAGGATGGTAAGCAGGCGCAGGCCGATCGGCGAGAGTTGCAACTCGCTGCCGGCGCGGGTCACCCGCAGGCTGGCGGTATCGAGCACCAGGTCGGCGATCTTGAGCACCTCGGCGCTGACCTGGCGGCGGTCGCGGCGGATCAGGGCGCGCACCCGCGCTTCCAGTTCCTGGATGGCGAAGGGCTTGACCAGGTAATCGTCCGCGCCCGCGTCCAGGCCCTTGACCTTGTCGGCGAGGGTGTCGCGCGCGGTCAGCATGAGCACCGGCGTGGCCTTCTTGGATTCACTGCGCAGCTTCTGGCACAGCTCGATGCCGTCCATCCTCGGAAGCATCAGGTCGAGCACGATCGCGTCGTAGCTGTTGTCGCTGGCCAGGCGAAAGCCGTCGACACCGTCGGCGGCGTAGTCCACGCCGAAGCCCTTGGACTCCAGGTATTCGCCGACCATCTCCGACAGGTTGCGGTTGTCTTCGACCAGCAGGATCAGGCCGGAGGGATCATCGCGTCGCATGGGTGTCTCCATCGCTGTGTTCAGGTTTGTGAAACTAGCCCCCGCCCAGTGACACGAGCGTGAAGACCAACCTGAACGGGGCCGGTTCTTTCACAATCGTGAATGGGCCGGGTCCGCTTGACGGGGCGTATCGCCGCGTCCGGCGCGCAGTCCCTCCAGCCCCTATCCTTGACGCCCATCGCGCCGCGCCGGCGCAACGTCGAGAGGCTCCATGGGCAAGCTCCTGTTCCCCGTCCTGCTGCTGCTTGGCTCGAACGTCTTCATGACGATCGCCTGGTACGGCCACCTGAAGTTCACCGACAAACCGCTGTGGGCCGTGATCCTGGTCAGCTGGGGCATCGCCTTCTTCGAATACTGCCTGCAGGTGCCGGCCAACCGGCTGGGCTCGCTGGCCTACAGCGCGCCACAGCTCAAGGGGATGCAGGAGGTCATCAGCCTGGTCGTGTTCGCAGGATTTTCCATCTGGTACCTCGACACGCCGCTGAAGTGGAACCACCTGGTCGCGTTCGGCCTGATCGTGGTCGCAGCGTGGCTGCTTTTCCTGGAGTAGGCGCGGCGCGCGGCGCGGCCGTGGCGGCGCTCAGAAAGGGATCTTGCCCGTGAGGATGTCCTTGTACATCACCCAGTCGCCGGCCAGCGAATAGAACGGATGCTTGAAGGTCGCCGGCCGGTTGTGCTCGAAGAAGAAGTGCCCGACCCAGGCGAATCCATAACCGCACAGCAGCGCCGCCAGCAGCCACCACAGGCTTCCCGTGCGGGCCAGGCCGACCAGGCAACCCAGCACCAGGGAGGAACCGGCGAAGTGCAGGCGACGGCAGCGCAGGTCGGCATGCTCGCCTAGGTAGTAGGGATAGAACTCGCGGAAACTGGCGAACTGCGACATGGGCGTCCCGTCGTCGATGACGTGTCGCGCGGGTGCGCGCGCCACGATCAGCCGATTCTGCACCGCCGCGCACTCGCCTTCAACGCCCGGGTTCCTCGGCCTTGGCGCGGTTCCAGTACGCGTCCTGCTCCGCCAGGCTGAGCGCGGACAGGTCGACGCCCTCCCCCGCAGCGAGGGTTTCCATGCGCCGGAAGCGGCGCTCGAACTTGGCGTTGGCGTGGCGCAGGGCGGCGCCGAAATCGACCTTGCCATGCCGCGACAGGTTGGCGCAGACAAACAGGACGTCGCCCAGCTCGTCCTCCAGCCCCGCGTGCCCGGTGCCCGTGGCGAACTCCGCGCGCAGCTCCTCGATTTCCTCGTGCAGCTTGTCGAACACCGGATTGACATCCGGCCAGTCGAAGCCGGTGCGCGCCGCGCGCTTCTGCAGCTTCACCGCACGCTGCCATTCCGGCAGGCCGCGGGCGATGCCGGCCAGGGCGCTGGCGTCCGCGTCGCCCTTCGCGGCGCGCTCGGCGGCCTTTCCCTGTTCCCAGAGCAGGGTCTGGTGCTCGAGCCCATCCACCGATTCGCCCGCAAACACATGCGGATGGCGACGCACCATCTTGTCGGCGATCGCCGCGGCGACGTCCTCGAAACGGAACAGTCCCGCCTCCTCGGCCATGCGCGCATGGAAGACCACCTGCAGCAGGAGGTCGCCCAATTCATCCTTCAGGTCCGCCATGTCGCCGCGGTCGATGGCGTCGGCGACTTCGTAGGCTTCCTCGATCGTGTAGGGCGCGATCGTCGAAAAATCCTGCTGCACGTCCCAGGGACAGCCGGTGCGCGGATCCCGCAGCTGCGCCATGATCGCCAGCAGGCGCTGCATCGGGTCGCCGTGGACCGGCGCAGGCGCGGGGGGCTCAGCCATCGAGCCAGCTCCGCCAGGGCAACATCGGGTCGCCCAGGGCGATGAAGTCGGGATTGAGCAGCGAGTCCTTCGTGTTGTAGCGCAGGGGCTTGCCGTCCAGGTCCAGCACGACGCCGCCGGCAGCCTCCAGCACGCACTGGCCCGCCGCGGTATCCCACTCGCAGGTTGGCGCGAAGCGCGGATACACGTCCAGCCGTGTGTCGGCCAGGCGGCAGAATTTCAGCGAGGAGCCCATGCCGACGCGCTCGACCTCGCCCATGCGCGCGATGGCCGCAGTCGTGCGCGTGTCCAGGTGCGAGCGACTCGCGGCCACGCGCAGGGGCGTCGTGGCGGGACGGCGTGCGGCCACGGGGACGCGGCCACTACCGTCGCACAGCCACGCGCCCTCGCCCAGGAGGCCGACGTGCATCTCGTCGAGCACCGGCGCGTGCACCACCCCGAACACCGCCACGCCGTCTTCGATCAGTGCGATGTTGACGGTGAACTCGCCGTTCTTCTTGACGAATTCGCGGGTGCCGTCGAGCGGGTCCACCAGCCAGTAGCGGCGCCAGGCGCGGCGTTCGGCCCAGGGCACGGCGGCCGATTCCTCCGACAGCACCGGCACGCCGGGATCGATCCGGCGCAGTCCATCCACGATGCAATGGTGCGCGGCCATGTCGGCTTCGGTCAGCGGGGAGCGGTCGTCCTTGTGGCCGACCGCGAAGTCGCGCGCATAGACGGCCAGGATCGCCGCCCCGGCCTCGCGCGCCAGCGCGAGCACGGGCTCGAACGCAGGCTTCATCCGCGCGCCTTGAGTACTTCGCGGACGATGAACAGCCCCGCCAGCGACCGGCCCTCGGAGCAATCCTCGCGCAGCACCAGCTCGTGCAGGGAGTCCAGTTGCCAGGGCACGACCTCGAGCTCCTCCGGCTCGTCGCCGGGCAGGCGTTCCTCGTAGAGGTCTTCCGCCAGCACCAGCTGGATCTCGTGGGTCATGTAGCCGGGCGCGAGGGTGATGCCACGCAGGTGGGTCAGCGTGCGCGCGCCAAAGCCGGTCTCTTCCTTCAGCTCGCGATTGGCCGCGTCCAGCACGCTTTCGCCGGCATCCATCCGGCCCTTGGGCAGGCCCAGCTCGTAACGGTGCACGCCGGCGGCGTATTCGCGGATCAGCAGCACCGTCCCCGGCCTGGGGATGGCGGCGATCATCACCGCGCCATGGCCGCGGCTGGTCAGGCGCTGGTACTTGCGCCGCTCGCCGTTGGAGAATTCCAGGTCGATGGTTTCCCGGCGGTAGCCGTCGGTGTCCACCAGGCTGCGGCCGTGGATGATGGGCAGCTCAGGCATGCGCGCTGCTTCGCTGGCCGGCGGGCCGCGAGGCACGCGCATGGACATGGGGGCGTCGGGTCGGGATCATGGACGGATGGAAACGCGCGACAACGTTGCAGCCATGCTAGCAGAGGCTCGCCGGGCAGAGGGCGACCAGCTCCGGTCCCGCGACCTGGGCGTGCTCTGGCATCCCTGCACGCAGATGGCCGAGCATCCCGATCCCCTGCCCCTGGTGCCGATCCGGCGCGGGCGCGGCGCCTGGCTGGAGGGCATGGACGGGCGGCAGTACCTGGATGCGGTGAGCTCCTGGTGGACCAACCTGTTCGGCCACGCCGAGCCGCGCATCGCCGCGGCCATCGCCGCGCAGGCGCGCGAACTCGAGCACGTCATCTTCGCCGGCTTCACCCACGAGCCGGCCGTGCGCCTGGCCGAATCCCTGCTGCGGCTCGCGCCGCCGGGCCTGGCCCGCGTGTTCTATGCCGACAATGGCTCGGCGGCGATCGAGATCGCGCTGAAGATGAGCTTCCACAGCTTCCTCAACCGCGGCCAGCCCGGGCGCACCCGGTTCATCGCCCTGAGCAACGGCTACCACGGCGAAACGCTCGGCGCCCTGTCGATGGGCGACATCCCGCTGTACCGCCGCACCTACGCGCCCTTGCTGCTGACGCCGCTGTTCGCGCCGTCGCCCGACGCCTACGAGGCGCTGCCGGGCGAATCGGCGCACGAATGCGCCCTGCGCCGCGCGGATGAGCTGGAGGCGATCTTCGCGGCGCATGAAGGCGAAGTGTGCGCGCTGGTGCTCGAGCCCCTGGTGCAATGCGCCGGCGGCATGCGGATGCACGACCCGGCCTACCTGCGGCGCGCCCGCGAGATCTGCGACGCGCACGGCGCGCACCTGATCGCCGACGAGATCGCGGTCGGCTTCGGCCGCACCGGCACCCTGTTTGCCTGCGAACAAGCGGGCATCACGCCCGACCTGCTGTGCCTGTCCAAGGGCCTGACCGGCGGCTTCCTGCCGCTGTCGGCGGTGCTGGCCACGGCGGCCATCTATGACGCCTTCCTCGACGACAGCCGCGAGCGCGCCTTCCTGCATTCGCACAGCTACACCGGCAACCCCCTGGGCTGCGCGGCGGCGCTGGCCAGCCTGCGCATCTTCGAGACGGAGCCGGTGCTGGAGCGCAACCGGGTGACTGCGGGGCGGATGCGGAGCTCGCTAGCCCGTTTTCAGAGCATCCATATGTTGCGGAGGTCAGGCAAACGGGGATGATCGTCGCGATCGAGGTGGTCGCCGACAAAGCGACGCGCCGGCCCTTCGATCCGCGCGAACGCCGCGGCCTGCGCGCCTATCGCCGGGCGCTGGATGCGGGCGTCGTGCTGCGCCCACTGGGCGAGGTGCTGTACTGGATGCCGCCCTACTGCGTCGGCGAGACGGACCTGCGCGTGCTTGCCGACGCCACCGCCGCCGCCATCGACGCGGCCTGCGCCTGATGCGCGCCATCCGCCAGTATCTCGACGCACCCCTGCACGAAGGCGCGCGCGTGGCGCTGGGCGAAGCCGCGCTGCAACGCCTGGTCCGCGTGCTGCGCCAGGGTCCGGGCGACGAAGTCATCCTGTTCAACGGCGACGGCCACGACTACCGCGCCCGGCTGCTCAGCGCCGGCAAGCGCGAGGGCGAGGCCGAGGTGCTCGCGCGCGCCGAGCCGCGCGGCGAATCCCCGCTGGCCATCACCCTCGCCCAGGCCCTGGCCCGCGGGGAGAAGATGGATCTCGTCCTGCAGAAGGCCGTGGAACTGGGCGTGCATGCCTTCGCCCCAGTGGTCACCGAACGCACCGAGGTGCGCCTGGACGCGGAGCGCAGCGACCGGCGCATGCAGCACTGGCGCGGCGTGGTCGCCGGTGCCTGCGAGCAGAGTGGGCGTGCCAGGCTGCCACTGCTGTCGGAACCGCGCGCACTGTCGGAGTTCGCCGCGGCCGCTGCGAACGCAAACCAAGGACGACGCTTCTTCCTCGACCCGCAGGCGAGCGACAGCGTGGCGACGCTCGGGCTGGCGCCGGATGCGCGGGTCACGCTGGTGATCGGACCGGAAGGTGGCTTGTCGGAACGCGACCTTGCTCTGCTGCGCGCGGCGCGTTTCGAGGGATTGCGCCTGGGGCCGCGGGTGTTGCGCACCGAAACGGCCGGGCTCGCCGCGATCGCGGCGCTCAACGCGTTGTACGGTGACTGGCGCTAGCGTGGGAGCGGCTTCAGCCGCGATTCGTCCAGATCGCG
>JANXUD010000090.1 GCA_025352045.1 Gammaproteobacteria bacterium
GGCACATGGAGCGATCGCGGCTGAAGCCGCTCCCACAGAAGCCGCTCCCACTCATTCGCCGGGGGGCGGCTCTCGCAGCAGGGCGTCGATGCGCTCGCCCTTGTCCACCGAGTCGTCGTAGTGGAAATGCAGTTCGGGCACGTGGCGCATGCGCACCGCCCGCGCCAGCTGGAAGCGCAGCTCGGGCGCCAGCTCCTTCAGCGCCTTCACTCCCGCCGTCGCCTGGTCGGGCAGCAGGGCGGTGACGAAGACCTTGGCGTGCGACATGTCGCGGCTGATCTCGACGTCGGACACGCTCATCGAGGGCAGGCCGTGCTCGCGCACGGCCAGGTGCACTATCTGGCCAAGGTCGCGCCGCAGCTGTGCCGCGACGCGATCGGTGCGATGGAAGCTCTTGGACGTCACAGCGTGCGCTTGACCTCGATCCGCTCGAAGCACTCGATCTGGTCGCCCGGCTGCACGTCGTTGTAGGCCTTCACCGCGATGCCGCACTCGGTGCCGCTCTTGACCTCGTCGACGATCTCCTTGAAGCGGCGCAGCGACTCGAGTTCTCCCTCGAAGACCACCACCGAATTGCGCAGCACCCGGATCGGCTTGTTGCGCTTGACCGTGCCCTCGGTGACCAGCGAACCGGCGACCGCGCCGAACTTGGAGCTGCGGAACACATCACGCACTTCCGCGATGCCGATGATCTCCTCGCGGATCTCGACCCCGAGCATGCCCGACGCAACCTGCTTCACCTGGTCGATGACGTCGTAGATGATGGAGAAATAGCGCAGGTCCAGGCCGTTGTTCTCGATCACCCGGCGCGCGCTGGCATCGGCGCGCCCGTTGAAGCCGATGATCACCGCGCGGGCCGAGGCGGCGCGGGTGGCGTCGGATTCGGTGATGCCGCCCACGCCGGACTCGATCACGTTGATGGTGATCATCTCGTTGGACAGCGCCGTCAGCGACTCGCGCAGCGCCTCCGCCGAACCCTGCACGTCCGCCTTGACCACGATGTTGAGGGTCTGCATCCCACCCGCAAGTCCCATCTGCGCGATGACGTCTTCCATCTTCTGGCCGGGCTGCTTGACCAGGCGGCTCTCGCGGCGCTTGGTCTCGCGCTGCTGGGCGACTTCGCGCGCCAGGCGCTCGTCGGCCACCACCACGAAGTCGTCGCCTGCGTCCGGCACGCCGGACAGGCCGAGCACCTGCACCGGCATCGACGGGCCCGCCGAGTCGGCCTGCTTGCCGGACTCGTCGAACAGCGCGCGGACGCGGCCGTACTGCACGCCGCAGACCAGGTAGTCGCCCTTCTTGAGCGTGCCCTGCTGGACCAGCACGGTGGCGACCGGGCCGCGGCCCTTGTCGAGCGCGGACTCGATCACCACGCCGGTGGCGCGCGCATCGGTGACCGCGCGCAGCTCCATCACCTCGGCCTGCAGCAAGATCGCATCGAGCAGTGCGTCCACGCCGTCGCCGGTGCGCGCCGAGACCGGCACGAACTGCACGTCGCCACCCCACTCCTCGGGCACGACCTCGATCTTCACCAGGCCCTGCTTGATGTTGTCCGGGTTGGCTTCCGGCTTGTCCATCTTGTTCATGGCCACCAGCAGCGGCACCTTGGCGGCGCGCGCGTGGTTGACGGCTTCGACCGTCTGCGGCATGACGCCGTCGTCGGCCGCCACCACCAGCACGACGATGTCGGTCAGCTTGGCGCCGCGGGCGCGCATCGAGGTGAAGGCCGAGTGGCCCGGCGTGTCGAGGAAGGTGATCGAGCCCTTCTGCGTGGCCACGTTGTAGGCGCCGATGTGCTGGGTGATGCCGCCGGCTTCGCCGGTCGCCACCTTGGTGCGGCGGATGTAGTCGAGCAACGAGGTCTTGCCGTGGTCCACGTGGCCCATGATGGTCACCACCGGCGGACGGACGTCGCCCTCGCCTGCCGGCACCGCGGCCTGCGCCTCGAGCGCCTGTTCGGCCTCGTCGTCGCTGGTCTTGGTGGCCTTGTGGCCGAGCTCTTCGACGACCAGCACCGCGGTGTCGTGGTCGATCACTTCGTTGATGGTCGTCATCATGCCCATCTTGAACAGCGCGCGGACCACGTCGCTGCCCTTCATGGCCAGCTTGTTGGCCAATTCGGACACGACGATGTTGTCGCCGATGAAGACTTCGCGCTGGATCGGCGCGGTCGGGCGCGAGAAGCCGTGCTGGCCCGAGGACGTGCGCGACTGCTCGGCGGTGCGGATCTTGGGCTTCTTGCGCACGCCGGCGGAGCTGCGGCGGGCGCGCTCGTCGGCGGTGAGGTGCAGCTGGCCGGTGACGAACACCGGCGCGGCGCCGTCTTCGCCCTCGTTGTCGACCATCGCGTGCGAGCCGCGGGCCTTGTGCTTGGGCGCATCCTTCTTGGCCGCGGCGGCGGTCTTGCCGGGCGCGGGCTTGTTGCTGGGCGGGAAGCGGTTTTCCGGGCGCGCGGGCACGGGCCGGGCGGCGACCGGACGCACGGCGGCAGGGTCGCGGCGCACGTCGGGGGCGGGGGCGCTGGCGACAGGCGCGGCCTCGGCCTCGACGGATGCGACGCGCGCGGCCTCCACGGCGGCCTCGCGCTCGGCGCGGATGGCGTCCTCGGCCTCGCGCTTGGCGATTTCGATCATCTTGCGCTTGCGGTCGCCCTCGTCGAGCGCGTCGAGCTCGGCCTGCTGGCGGGCCTTGGCCTCGGCCAGCTTGCGCAGGACCTCTTCGTGCTCGGTGGTGGCCGGCGGTGCCTCGACCTGGTCGCGCTTGAGGTAGGTGCGCTTCTGGCGCACCTCGACATTCACCGTGGTCTTGGCCTTGCCGGCACTGACCGTCAGCTCTTCCACCTTGCGGCGCTTGAGCGTGATCTGCCTGGGCGCGGCGCCTTCTTCGGCCGGCTTGTCGTCCTTGCCATGGGTGCGGCGCAGGAACCCGAGCAACTTCATCTTCTCGGTGCTGCTGACCACCTGATCCGGGCCGCTGAACGCCATGCCTGCACCGGCGAGCTGCTCGAGCAGCTTTTCGGTGGGCATGCCCAGCACCTTGGCCAGCGATCCTACGGTGACTTCAGACATTTGCGTGTGTTTCCTTGGCGTCGGCGCGTCGCGCGCCTGGGGGGTGCTGCAATTCGGGTATCAAGACATGGTCATGCGAACCAGTGCTGCCGCGCGGCCATGATCAGCTTGGCGGCGTGCTCGGCATCCATGCCCTCGATGTCCAGGATCTCGTCGACCGCCAGTTCGCCCAGGTCGTCGCGGCTGACCACGCCGCGCGACGCCAGGATGTAGGCGGTGTGCTCGTCCATGCCGTCCAGCGCGAGGAGTTCGGCCGAGGGCTTGTGCTCTTCCATGTCCTCTTCGGCGGCGAGCGCCTCGTTGAGCAGGGCGTCGCGGGCGCGGGCGCGCAGTTCCTCGACGATGTCCTCGTCGAAGCCCTCGACCGCGAGCAGCTCGGCGGCCGGCACGTAGGCGATTTCCTCGACCGTGCTGAAGCCCTCGGTCACCAGGATGCCGGCGATTTCCTCGTCGACCTCGAGCTTGTCCATGAACAACTGGCGCGCCGAGGCCTGTTCGCCCTCGCTCTTGGCGGTGACCTGGTCCTGGGTCATGACATTGAGCTGCCAGCCGGTCAGGCGCGAGGCCAGGCGCACGTTCTGCCCGCCCTTGCCGATCGCCTGGGCCAGCTTGTCCTCGGCCACGGCCAGGTCCATCGAGTGCTTTTCTTCATCCACGATGATCGACTGGACCTCGGCCGGCGCCATCGCGTTGATGACGAACTGCGCCGGGTTGTCCGACCACAGCACGATGTCCACGCGCTCGCCGTTGAGTTCGTTCGACACCGCCTGCACGCGCGAACCGCGCATGCCGATGCAGGCGCCGATCGGGTCGGTGCGGTGGTCGTGCGCGAGCACGGCAATCTTTGCCCGGTCCCCGGGATCGCGGGCGGCCGCCTTGATCTCGACCAGGCCCTGGCCGACTTCCGGTACCTCGAGCTTGAACAGCTCCATCATGAATTCGGGGGCGGTGCGGCTGATGAACAGCTGCGGGCCGCGCGGCTCGGCGCGGACGTCCAGCAGGTAGCCGCGCACGCGGTCGCCCGGGCGCAGCACGTCGCGGGGGATCGCCTTGTCCTTGGGGATGAAAGCCTCGGCATTGCCGCCCAGGTCCACGTAGACGCTGCCGCGCTCGACGCGCTTGACCACGCCATTGATCAGCTCGCCCACGCGATCCTTCCAGGCGTCGATGACCTGCGCGCGCTCGGCGTCGCGCACGCGCTGCACGATCACCTGCTTGGCGGCCTGCGCGGAGATGCGACCGAACTCGGGGTTCTCGATCTGTTCTTCGATGAAGTCGCCGACTTCGGCGCCTTCCTGCTCGTCGGTCGCGTCCATCAGGCGGAGCTGGCGGTCCGGGGATTCCATGACCACGTCGTCGGCGACCACTTCCCAGCGGCGGAAAGTTTCGTATTCGCCGGACTTGGGATCGATGGCAACGCGGATGTCCACTTCCTGGTCGTGGTAGCGCTTCTTGGCGGCGGACACCAGCGCGGCTTCCATCGCCTCGATGATGACCTCGCGCGGCACGCCCTTTTCGTTGGCGACCGCTTCCATGACCAGCAACAGTTCCTTGCTCATTTCACTCGCTCCGTGGGGGCGCTCGTCGCGCCCTCAAGCCTTGTCAGATGCGTCGGTGTCCCCGGCCGCGGCGGCTGCCGGGTCGGGCCTGCTTTTCTTGCCGCGTGGCCCGCCCGGCTTCGGAGCCGCGGCCAGCCCGAGGGCGACCAGGTCCGGCACCAGGCGTGCCTTGTCGATGTTGTCGTGGGCGATGCTGAACTCGCCGGTGTCGTCCCGCATGACGATGCTGTCGCCGGCGGCGGACACGATGCGGCCAGTGAACCGGCGGCGCCCATCCTTCGGCAGCCGCAACTGGATCCTTGCCTGCTCGCCCGTGAAGCGCGCGAACTGCGCCACCGAGAACAGCGGCCGGTCGATGCCGGGCGAGGACACCTCCAGCGTGTACTCGCTGGTGATCGGGTCCTCGACATCGAGCAGGGCGGACACCTCGCGGCTGGCCGACTCGCAGTCCTCGATGCCGACCTGGCGTCCTTCGACATCGATGTACAGGCGCAGCAGCGCGCTCGCGCCCGAGGGCACGTATTCCACGCCCAGCAATTCCAGTCCCAGCGACGCCACCGTCGGGGCCAGCAATGCCTGGATTTCGTCTGCCTTTCCTGCCATCTGCCTTGCGTTTTCCCTGCGCCGCGGCGCGTAAGCGCCGTCAAAACAAAACAATACGTCCGGAAACAAAAAAGGGCCGTGAGGCCCTTTTTCCGGTGAAACTCATTCCGGATGCCGGAGACAGTCGAAACCGCCTGACGGCAAGACCCGGCGGTTCCGTTGAACTGGCGCCGCCTTCCACGTTGGTAGCGGGGGCAGGATTTGAACCTGCGACCTTCGGGTTATGAGCCCGACGAGCTGCCAGACTGCTCCACCCCGCACCAGAACGCGAATTGTAGCAGCCGTCACGCAAGATGCGCAATATTGCGTGGACTCAGGCCGGAAACGCCGCCTGGCACCAGTGCAGCAGGGGCTGGGCGAAGATGCCCAGCAGCAGCAGGGCGACCGCGTTCAGCGCAAATGCCGCGCGCAGGTGGCCGTCCGGATGGATCTGGGCACCGTCGCCGTCGGCCTCCTCGAAGAACATGGCCCGGATCACCCGCAGGTAGTAGAACGCGCCGATCACCGCGCAGACCACCGACAGCACGGCCAGCCAGGTCATGCCGGCATCCAGCGCCGCGCCGATCACCACCAGCTTGGACCAGAAGCCCAGGAAGGGCGGTACGCCGGCCAGGGAGGCCATGATGAACAGCACCAGCAGCGCGTACCAGGGATGGTGCCGCCACAGTCCGCGGAAATCGGCGATGTTCTCGGCCTCGAAGCCGCGCCGGGACAGCAGCATGATCGCGGCGAAGCCCGCCGCGCCCATCAGCGCATAGCTCATCGCGTAGAACATTGCCGCCGCGTAGCCAAGCGGACTGGCGTTGGCCAGGCCCATGAACAGGAAGCCCACGTGCGAAATGGTCGAATAGGCCAGCAGGCGCTTGAAATTGGTCTGCGCCAGCGCGATCACATTGCCGACCACCAGGGACGCGGCTGCCAACCAGGACAGCATCACCCGCCATTCGAGGTCGAGCGGACCGACCCCTGCCTCGAGCAGGCGATAGGCCATGCCGAAATACGCCAGCTTGGGCACCGAGCCGATGAAGGCGGTGATCGCGGTCGGCGCGCCCTGGTAGACGTCGGGCAGCCACATGTGGAAGGGCGCGGCGCCGAACTTAAAGGCGATGCCGACCAGCATGAACACCACGCCCAGGCCCAGCAGCAGGCCATTGCCCTGCCCCGTCGGCAACGCGCCGGCAGCGGCGTAGATCTCGTCGAGCTGCAGGCTGCCGGTGGCGCCATAGACCATGGACATGCCGTACAGCAGCAGGCCCGAGGCCATGGAGCCGAGGATGAAGTACTTCATCGCCGCCTCGGAGGCGACGGGATTGTCCCGGTCCATGCCGACCAGGCCATAGCTGCTCAACGCCAGCAGTTCGAGCCCGAGGTACAGCGTCACCAGGCCGCCGGCGCTGACCATCAGCATCATGCCCAGCAGTGCGAACAGCACCAGGGCGTAGAACTCGCCCTTGAACAGGCCACGGTCCTGCAGGTAGGGCTTGCCGTAGACGAAGACCAGCGCCGTGATCGCGTACATCGCCATCTTCAGCACGTCGGAGGCCACGTCGCGCACGAAGAAGCCGCTGAAAGCGACCCGCTCGGCGACGGCCATGTCGCGCACGGTCAGCACGGCGGCCGCGGCCAGGATCAGCAGGGCCAGGAAATGGGTCAGGCCGCGCCGGGCCGGCGACAGGAACAGGTCGACCATCAGCAGGGCGAAGGCCGCGCCGCAGACGAACAGCTCGGGCACCAGGGTCAGCAGGTCGGCGCGGGGAACGAGGGCGGAAAGCATGGGTCGTCGTTCCTCAGAGCTTGCTGGTGCCGAGCTGGCTGACCAGCTGGACGACGGAGGCGTCCATCAGGTCGGTCAGGGGCTTGGGATAGACGCCGAGGGCAAGCACGCCGATCGCGAAGATGCCCAGGACCCAGGCCTCCCGGGCGTTGATGTCGGTGAGCTCGGCCACGTGCGTGTTGGCTACCTTGCCGAACACCACGCGCTTGACCATCCACAGGGTGTAGGCGGCGCCGAGCACGAGCGTGGTCGCGGCGCCGAAGGCCAGCAGCGGTTGCTTCTGGAAGGCGGCCAGCACGACCATGAATTCGCCGACGAAACCCGAGGTTCCCGGCAGGCCGGCATTGGCCATGGCGAAGAAGACGAAGAGCGCGGCGAACCAGGGCATGGTGTTCACCACGCCGCCGTAGTCCTTGATCATGCGGCTGTGCATGCGGTCGTAGAGCACGCCCACGCACGAGAACATGGCGCCGGACACAAAGCCGTGCGAGATCATCTGCACCATCGCGCCCTGCAGGCCGAGCCGCGCCGCATCAGTGGCGCCGAAGTCGCGGGCCAGCGAGAAAGCGATGAAGGTGCCCAGGGTGACGAAGCCCATGTGCGCGATCGAGGAATAGGCGATCAGCTTCTTCATGTCGGCCTGCGCCAGCGCCACGAAGCCGATGTAGATCACCGCCACCAGCGACAGCGCGATCACCAGCCAGGCCCATTCGGCGCTGGCATCGGGCACGATCGGAAGGTTGAAGCGCAGGAACCCGTACCCGCCGATCTTCAGCATCACCGCCGCCAGCACCACCGAGCCGCCGGTGGGCGCTTCCACGTGCGCATCCGGCAACCAGGTATGGACCGGGAACATGGGCACCTTGACGGCGAAAGCGACCAGGAAGCTGAAGAACAGCCACATCTGCTCCACGCGGTCGAGCGGAGCCTGTTGCCAATCCGCCAGCTGGAAGCTGCCGGTCTTGAGGTACAGGTAGATGAGCCCGATCAGCATGAACACCGAGCCGAGGAAGGTGAACAGGAAGAACTTGACGCTCGCATACACGCGGCGCGGGCCGCCCCAGACACCGATGATGATGAACATCGGGATCAGCATGGCCTCGAAGAACACGTAGAACAGCATCGCGTCCATGGCGCAGAACACGCCGACCATCAGGCCTTCCAGGATCAGGAAGCTGGCGAAGTACTGGTGCACGCGCCGGTCGATCGAGTTCCAGGCGCCGAGCAGCACCAGGACCGTCACCAGCGTGGTCAGCCCGATCAGCGCCACCGAGATGCCGTCGGCACCGAGGTTGTAGAAGATCTGGAAGGCCGGGATCCATTCGTGCCGCTCGGCGAACTGCATCACCGGGCTGGTCGCGTCGATGCCGGTGAACAGCGCGATGCTGAGCACGAAGGTGATGACCGACACCAGCAGGGCGAAGCTGCGCGCCATCGCGGCGCGCTGGTCGCCGAAGAACAGGCAGGCGACGCCGCCGAGGATCGGCAGCCAGATCAGCAGGCTCAGCAGGGGCCAATTGGCAGGCAGCATCAGGGCGGGGTCCTCAGTGGCCCATCCGCGCCAGCATCGCAAGCAGCACGATGAGGCCCAGGATCATGGCGAAAGCGTAGTGGTACAGGTAGCCGGACTGGATGCGCCGGGCGAGCGAGGCGAAGCGGTCCATCAGCCAGGCGCTGCCGTTGACGATGCCGTCGATGAACCAGGCATCGCCGAAGCGCGAGGCCAGCCGGCCGAAGGCGATGCCGCCGCCGGCGAAGCCCTTGATCCACAGGTCATCGAAGCCGTACTTGTCCTCGAGCACGCGGATCGGCCAGGCGAACACCCGGCGCATGCGCACCGGCATGGACGGGTCGACCAGGTAGAACCAGGTGGCCAGGACAAAGCCCAGCAAGGCCAGCGCGAAGGGCCAGGCGACGATGCCCTTCAGGGCCATGGCCAGCGCGCCGTGCGTGCCCCAAACCGACAGCTCGCGGAACTCGTGGCCCAGCATCGCCATGGCCGGATGCGAATCCGCCGTGACGATGGCGCCGTCGAAGAAATGGCCATGCAGCATCGGGCCGACCGTCAGGAAGCCGATGACCAGCGACGGGATCGCGAGCAGGATCAGCGGGATGGTCACCACCAGCGGCGACTCGCGCGGCTCGACCGGACCGTGGTCGGCGTGGTCGTGGCCATCGTGCGCGTCGTGCGCGTCGTGCGCGTCGTGAGCGTGGTTGTCATGCGCCGCGTGCGCATCGGCACGCGCATGGGTATCCGCTGGCGCGGGATCGCGGAAGCGTTCGCGGCCATGGAAGGTGAGGTACAGCAGGCGGAAGCTGTAGAAGCTCGTCACGAAAACGCCCAGCAGCACCGCCACGTAGGCATAGGTCGCCACCCAGGTGCCGGTCTCGTGCATGTGCTCGGCGGCGGCCTCGATGATGGTGTCCTTCGAGTAGAAGCCGGACAGCAGGGGCATGCCCGTAAGCGCCAGCGTGCCGATCCACATCGTGACGAAGGTGATCGGCATGTATTTACGCAGTCCGCCCATGCGGCGCATGTCCTGCTCGTGGTGCATGGCGATGATCACCGAGCCGGCGCCCAGGAACAGCAGGGCCTTGAAGAAGGCATGGGTCATCAGGTGGAAAACCGCCGCCGAATAGGCCGAGGCGCCGAGCGCGACCGTCATGTAGCCGAGCTGGGACAGGGTCGAGTACGCGACCACGCGCTTGATGTCGTTCTGCACGATGCCGATCAGGCCGGTGAAGAAGGCCGTGGTCGCGCCGATGAAGAGCACGAAATCCAGCGCGGTGTCGCTGAGCTCGAACAGCGGCGACATGCGCGCCACCATGAATATGCCCGCGGTGACCATCGTGGCGGCATGGATCAGGGCCGAGATCGGGGTCGGGCCTTCCATCGAATCCGGAAGCCACACGTGCAAGGGCACCTGGGCCGACTTGCCCATGGCGCCGACGAACAGGCAGATGCAGATGAAGCTGGTCACCAGCACGTCCCAGCCGCCGAAGCCGAGCGAGGGCAGCGCGGGGACCAGCTGCACCAGCACGCCCTGCTGCGAGGCGGCGTTGGCGAACACGGCGCTGTAGTCCAGGCTCTGGTACCACATCTGCACGCCGGCGATTCCCAGCAGGAAGCCGAAGTCGCCCACCCTGTTGACCAGGAAGGCCTTGAGGTTGGCGAAGATCGCCGTCGGGCGCGTGTACCAGAAGCCGATCAGCAGGTAGCTCACCAGCCCCACCGCTTCCCAGCCGAAGAACAGCTGCAGGAAGTTGTTGGACATCACCAGCATCAGCATCGAGAAGGTGAACAGCGAGATGTAGGCGAAGAAGCGCTGGTAGCCCGGATCGTCGCGCATGTAGCCGATGGTGTAGACGTGCACCAGCAGCGAGACGAAGGTCACCACTGCCATCATCATCGCGGTCAGGTTGTCGATCAGGAAGCCGACGTGGGCGTTGAAGCTGCCCACTTCGAAGAAGGTGTAGACGTTGGCGTTGAAGGGATCGACCCGGCCCGTCGCGAGCTGCCACAGTACCTGGCAGCTCAGCAGGCAGCTGATGCCGACCGCGCCGATCGTCACCGCGTGCGCGCCGGTGCGGCCGAGCTGGCGCCCGAACAGGCCGGCCAGCACGGCGCCCGCCAACGGCGCCAGCGCGATGACCAGCAGGATCGCGAGCGAAAGCGAGTGTGGCGCGTGCGGCATCCGGTCAGCCCTTCAGGGAGTCGAGGTCGGCCACGTTGATCGTGCGCCGGTTGCGGTACAGGGTGACCAGGATGGCCAGGCCGATCGCGGCTTCGGCCGCGGCGACGGTCAGGATGAAGAACACGAACACCTGGCCGGCCGCGTCGCCAAGGAAGCGCGAAAAGGCCACGAAGTTGACGTTCACCGCCAGCAGCATCAACTCGATGCACATCAGCAGGACGATCAGGTTCTTGCGGTTGATGATGATGCCGGCCACCGAAAGGGCGAACAGGATCGCGCCGAGCACCAGGTAGTGTGTCAGGGTGATCACGGTCGGCCTCCCTGGCGCGGCTCGGGCTTCATCTTGAGCAGGCGCACGCGGTCCTCGCGGCGGACCATCACCTGCCGGCTCGGGTCCTGGTGCTTGGTGCCCTCGCGGCGGCGCAGGGTCAGCATCACGGCAACCACGATGGCAACGGTCAGGATCACCGCAGCCACCTCGAACGGCAGCATGAACCTGGTGAACAGCGCCTGCCCGATCCACTCCAGGTTGCTCATGCCCGCGGCGAGCGCGGGATCGGGACCCGGCAGCGCGCGCGAGGCGTGCTCGGCGCGCACGCCGATCAGTCCCAGCATCTCGAACAGCATCACCGCCGCGACCACCACCGCGATCGGGAAGTAGCGGGCGAAGCCTTCCCGCCCCGGCACCAGGTTCAGGTCCAGCATCATCACCACGAACAGGAACAGGATCATGACCGCGCCCACGTACACCAGCACCAGGGCGATGCCCAGGAACTCGGCCTGCAGCAGCAGCCACAGGCAGGCGGTGGAGAAGAAGGTCAGGATCAGCGACAGCACGGCGTGCACCGGGTTGCGCAGGGTGATGACCGCGCCCGCGGCCAGGACGGTGACCAGGGCGAAGGCGTAGAAGGCGAACAGTTCGATGCTCATGTCGTCCCGGACCTCAGCGGAATGCCGCGTCTGCGCCGCGGCGGGCGGCGATTTCGGCTTCGAAGCGGTCGCCGATCGCGAGCAGCTGCGGCTTGGTCACGATGTTCTCGCCACGGTTCTCGAAGTGGTACTCATGGATATGCGTCTCCACGATCGAGTCCACCGGGCAGCTTTCCTCGCAGAAGCCGCAGAAGATGCACTTGAACAGGTCGATGTCGTAGCGCGTGGTGCGGCGGCTGCCGTCGGCGCGCTGCTCGGAGTCGATGGTGATGCACGACGCCGGGCAGACCGCCTCGCACAGCTTGCAGGCGATGCAGCGCTCTTCGCCATTGGGGTAGCGGCGCAGGGCGTGCAGGCCGCGGAAGCGCGCCGACTGCGGGATTTTTTCGAAGGGATATTCGACGGTGAACTTCGGCTTGAACATGTACTTCAGGGTCAATGCCATGCCCTTGACGAACTCGATCAGGAGCAGGCTCTTGAGGTAACTGGCGATGCGGGTGATCACGATCAGGCTCCCCGGACGAACCAGTTGAAGTAGGCCGCCACGGCGGTGAAGAAGATCCAGGCAATGGTGATCGGGATGAAGACCTTCCAGCCCAGCCGCATGATCTGGTCGTAGCGGTAGCGCGGGAAGCTGGCGCGGAACCACAGGAAGCTGAAGGCGAACACGCCGGCCTTGGCGAACAGCCACCACCATCCCGGCTTGGCCAGCACGGCCAGCATGCCGCCGGACAGCCACCCCTGGAACGGCGACAGCCAGCCGCCCAGGAACAGGGTCGCGGCCAGGAAGCTGACCAGGATCATGTTGGCGTATTCGGCCAGGAAGAAGATCGCGAACGCGCTGCCCGAATACTCGACGTGGAAGCCGGCCACGATCTCGGACTCGCCTTCGGCCACGTCGAACGGCGCGCGATTGGTCTCGGCCACGCCGGAGATGAAATAGACCAGGAACAGCGGGAACAGCGGCACGAAGAAGAACTCGAGGAAGCCGTCGTTGCCGGCCTGCGCGTTGACGATCGCGCTCAGGTTCATGCTGCCCGCCGCCACCAGCACGCCGACCAGGGCGAAGCCCATTGCGATCTCGTAGCTGATCACCTGCGCCGCCGAGCGCAGCGCGCCGAGGATGGCGTACTTGGAGTTCGAGGCCCAGCCGGCCAGGATGATGCCGTACACGCCCATCGAGGTAAGCGCGAGCAGGGCCAGCAGGCCGGCGTTGACGTTGGCCAGCACCACGCCATCGTCGAAGGGCACCACGGCCCAGGCGGCGAAGGCCGGAGCCAAGGCGAGCACCGGCGCCAGCTTGTACAGGAAGGGACTGGCGCTGCTCGGGACGATCAGTTCCTTGAACAGCATCTTGAACACGTCGGCGAAGGCCTGGATCCAGCCGATGCCGAACAGGCGGCCGATGTACTGCGGCCCGTGCCTGACGTGCATCCAGCCGATGACCTTGCGCTCGGCCAGCACATAGAACGCCACCGACACGATCAGCGGGACGGTGATCGCCAGGACCTTGAGCACCGTCCACAGCAGCAGGCCGCCGGTGCCGAACTGCAGGAAGAATTCGCGCATCGGATCGAACACGCTCAGGCCCCCGTCACGGTGATGGTGGCGCGGCGCGACAGCGGCGCGGTGGCGGCGTGGCAGGTCTCGACCCAGGCGGCGCCTGCGGCCACGCGCGGGTCGATCGCCACCGGCAGCGCGGCGGTGCCGCTGCCGTCGCCAAGCTTGCACATCGCGCCTTCGGAAAGGCCCAGGCGCGCTGCGTCCGCGGGATTGAGCAGGGCGCGGGCGCTGGTGGTGAGCGGATGCGCGTTCAGGGCTTCAGCGCGACGCAGGACGGCGTCGCCGCGATAGATCGGCGTGCTGGCGATGCGCTCGAGCCGGCCTTCGCCGGACGCGGCCACGACCGCGTCGGCAAGACCTGCGCCGGATCGCGCCGTGTGCGGATCGAGGCCAGCGCGCAGGCCGGCGAGATCAGTGAAGCCGAAGCCGTCGAGCCCGAGTTGGTCCGCCAGCGCCTTGAGCACGCGCCAGCCCGCACGCGAGTCGCCGGGAAGCTTGCCGCCGGGCATGCCGGACTGCTGCAGGCCATCGAGGTTGACCAGCGTCGCGTCGATTTCCGGGAAGGCGCCAATCGGGAGGATGATGTCGGCGACGCGGCGCAGGCTCTCGGAGGCGAAGGCCGAAAACGCAACGACCGTCGCGCCGTCCAGCGCGCTGAGGGCCTGCGTCGTGTCGGCGAAGTCGTACTGCGGCTCGATGCCGTACAGGACATAGGCGCCCATCGGCTGCGCAAGCATGGCGGCGGCGTCGTGGCCCTCGCCCTGCGGCAGCGCACCATGCGCGGCCAGGCCGACGGCATTGGCGCCTTGCGGGATGCGATTGAGCCTGGCGCCCGTGGCGGTGGCCAGCGCCCGGGCCGCGGCGCGGATGCGCGAGGCCTGAGGATGGTTCTCGGCAAGCTCGCCCAGGACGATCACGGCATTGCCGCTGGCACCCTTCAGCGCGTCGGCGATGGCGTTGGCATCGGCATGGCCATCGCCCTGCAGGCCGTCCGGCAAGGTCGCGCCGGCTGCGGCAGCGACGCCGGCCAGTGCGCCGGCAAGCTGCGATGGCGGCACGATGCGCCGGCCGGACGAGGCGAAGGCGAAATCGAAGTCCACCGGATTGATCGGGAATATCTTCGCGCCGCGCTTGCTCGCCTTGAGCAGGCGCTGGTGCACCAGGGGCAGTTCGTGGCGGATGTTGCAACCGACCAGGACGACCGCGCCGGCCTTTTCCATGGCGGCCGAAGGCATCTCGAACGCTTCCGCGACGGCGTTGTCCGCGAAATCGAGCTGCTGCAAGCGATGGTCTACATGCCCGGTGCCGAGCGCGGCAGCGAGCGCGGCGAGGACGGCGCCCTCCTCGTTCGACGTCGCCGGATGTGCGAGCACGCCCAGGCGCCCGGCAGGCACCGAGCGCAATGCGTCCGCCGCCAGGGCCAGCGCCTCGTCCCACTCCGTGTCGCGCCAGCCGCCGCCATCGCGGACCGAGGGCCGCAGCGCGCGATCGGCGGCATACAGGCCCTGGTGGGAATAGCGGTCGCGGTCGGACAGCCAGCACTCGTTGACGGCCTCGTTGTCGCGCGGCACGGTGCGCGCGACCTGGCCACGATGGATGTGCAGGTGCAGGTTGGAACCGAGCGCGTCGTGGTAGCCAATCGAATCGCGGGCGACCAGTTCCCAGGGCCGCGCCTTGAACCGGAACACCTTGTTGGTCAGCGCGCCGACCGGGCAGACGTCGATCACGTTGCCGGACAGTTCGGTGGTCAGGGGCTTGCCGTCGTAGGTGCCGATCTGCAGGTTCTCGCCGCGGCTCATGCCGCCCAGCTCGTAGGTGCCGGCGATGTCGGCGGTGAAACGGACGCAGCGCGTGCACTGGATGCAGCGGGTCATGTCGGTGGACACCAGCGGGCCCAGGTCTTCGTCCGGGATCACGCGCTTGCGGTCGACATACCTCGAGACGCTACGACCATAACCAACACTCACGTCCTGGAGTTCGCACTCACCCCCTTGGTCGCAGATCGGGCAGTCGAGCGGATGGTTGACCAGCAGGAACTCCATCACGTTGCGCTGCGCATCGAGCGCGCGCCGCGTCTGGGTATAGACCTTCATGCCTTCCATCACCGGCGTGGCGCAGGCCGGCGCGGGCTTGGGCATCTTCTCCACGTCCACCAGGCACATGCGGCAGTTGGCGGCGATCGGCAGCTTGTCGTGGTAGCAGAAGCGCGGGATCGGGATGCCGGCCTTGTCGGAGGCGTGGATGATCATCGAACCCTTGGGCGCGACCAGGGCGCGGCCGTCGATCTCGATGTTGACGGTGTCGGGCGCGGCGGTTGGCGTGGTCGGCGCGGCGCTCATGCGGCGCGCTCCACGTGGCCGGGGGCGCCGCCGGGGGGCAGGGTTCCCGGCGGGATGTTGACGGACGCGGCGTCGCCGGGCGTACCGGGCGTCTGCGGCTCGTCGACCAGGAAGCGCTTGTTGAGGATCGCGAATTCGAACTCGTTCCAGTAGTGCCGGAGCATGCCCTGCACCGGCCAGGCGGCAGCCTCGCCGAACGCGCAGATGGTATGGCCCTCGATCTGGCCGGCGGCGGACTTCAGCATTTGCAGGTCGTCCATGGTTGCGTGGCCATCGACGATGCGGGTCAGCACGCGGTACATCCAGCCGGTGCCCTCGCGGCAAGGCGTGCACTGGCCGCAGCTCTCGGCGTAGTAGAAACGCGAGATGCGCTGGCAGGCGCGGACCATGCAGGTGGTCTCGTCCATCACGATGACCGCGCCCGAGCCCAGGCCGGAGCCGGCTTTCTGGATCGAGTCGTAGTCCATCGTGCAGGCCATCATCGTGTCGGCGGGCAGCACCGGCATCGAGGAGCCGCCGGGGATCACGGCCTTGAGCTTGTGCCCGTCGCGCACGCCGCCGGCCAGGGCCAGCAGGTCGGCGAAGGACGTGCCCAGCCGGACTTCGTAATTGCCGGGCTTGTTGACGTGGCCGGACACCGAGAAAATCTTCGGCCCGCCGTTGTTCGGCTTGCCCAGGCCCAGGAACCATTCGGCGCCATTGCGGATGATGGCCGGCACCGAGGCATAGGTCTCGGTGTTGTTGATGGTGGTCGGCTTGCCGAACAGGCCGTAGTTCGCGGGGAACGGCGGTTTGTAGCGCGGCTGCCCCTTCTTGCCCTCGAGCGATTCCATCATCGCGGTCTCTTCGCCGCAGATGTAGGCGCCGGCGCCGAGCGCGCTGTGGATGTCGATGTCCACGCCGCTGCCGAGGATGTCCTTGCCCAGCCAGCCGTTCGCGTACGCGTCCTTGAGCGCCTGCTCGAAATGCTCGTACGGTTCATGGTGGAACTCGCCGCGCAGGTAGTTGTAGCCGACGCTGGAGCCGGTGGCGTAACAGGCGATGGCCATGCCCTCGATCACCGAGTGCGGGTTGTAGCGCAGGACGTCCCTGTCCTTGCAGGTGCCCGGCTCGGATTCGTCCGAATTGCACAGGATGTACTTCTGCACCGGCGCCGCCTTCGGCATGAAGCTCCACTTCAGGCCGGTCGGGAAGCCTGCTCCGCCGCGGCCGCGCAGGCCGCTGGCCTTGACCATGGCGATCACCTCGTCCTGCGGCATCTTGTCCGTGAGGACCTTGCGCAGGGCGGCGTACCCGCCGGTCTTGAGGTAATTTTCGTAGGACCAGGGCGTGTCGTAGTGCAGCGTCGTGTAGACGACGTTGTGCGCCTCGGGCGCGGGGCCGACCGGGCCGCTGGATGCGTGGGAATCGTGCTGGGCCATGGCGTTCAGTCCAGTCCGTCGAGCAGTTGGTCGAGCGACTCGGGGGTGAGGCGCTCGTGGTAATGGCCGTCGATCACCATCATCGGCGCGCCGGCGCAGGCTGCCAGGCATTCCTCTTCGACCTTCAGCGTGACCCGGCCGTCGGCGCTGGTGCCGCCGTGCTTGCAACCGAGCTTGCGCTCGGCATGCCTGACGAGGTCTTCCGCGCCATTGAGCCAGCAGCTGATGTTGGTGCAGATGGCGACCTTGTGCCGGCCGACCGGCGCGAGGTCGAACATGGAGTAGAAGGTCGCGACTTCATAGGCCCAGACTGGCGGGATGCCGAGGTACTTGGCCGTGGCGGCCATCAGCTCGTCGGTCAGCCAGCCGCCGTTCTGTTCCTGCACGGCCATCAGGCCCTGGATCACCGCCGAGCGCTTGCGGTCGGGCGGGAACTTGGCGACCCAGTGGTCGATGTGGACGCGGGTGGCGTCGGTCAGCGCGACCATCGGGTCGACGTGCTGGCAGGCGGCGAAATTTCCGGTGGCTTTCATTATCGATCGATCTCGCCGAAGACGATGTCATACGTGCCGATCATCGCGACGACGTCGGGCAGCATGTGGCCGCGCACGATAGCGTCCATCGAACTGAGGTGGGCGAAGCCGGGTGCGCGCAGCTTCACGCGGAACGGCTTGTTGGCGCCATCCGATACCAGGTACACGCCGAACTCGCCCTTGGGAGCCTCGACCGCGCTGTAGATCTCGCCGGCGGGCACGCAATAGCCCTCGGTGAAAAGCTTGAAGTGGTGGATCAGCGCTTCCATGTCGTCCTTCATCTCCTCGCGGGAGGGCGGCGACACCTTGAAGTTGCGCGCAATGACCGGGCCGGGATTGCGGCGCAGCCATTCGATGCACTGCTTGATGATGCGGTTCGACTGCCGCATCTCCTCCACGCGCACCAGGTAGCGGTCGTAGCAGTCACCCTGCACCCCGACCGGAATGTCGAAGTCGACCTTGTCGTAGGCGGCATAGGGCTGCTTCTTGCGCAGGTCCCAGGCCACGCCGGAGCCGCGCAGCATCGGACCACTCATGCCCCAGGCCAGGGCCATGTCCGGCGGCACCACGCCGATGCCGACGGTGCGCTGCTTCCAGATGCGGTTGTCGGTGAGCAGGGTCTCGTACTCGTCCACCTTGGACGGGAAGTCGTTGGTGAACGCTTCCAGGAAGTCGAGCATCGAGCCTTCGCGCCACTCGTTGCTGCGCTTGAGCGAGTCGCCCTTGCGCCAGGGCGACTCGCGGTACTTCGGCATGCGGTCGGGCAGGTCGCGGTAGACGCCGCCGGGGCGGTAGTAGGTGGCGTGCATGCGCGCGCCGGAGACCGCCTCGTAGACGTCCATCAGCTCTTCGCGCTCGCGGAAGGCGTACAGGAACACCGCCATCGCGCCGAGGTCCAGGCCGTTGGAACCGATCCACATCAGGTGGTTCAGGATGCGGGTGATCTCGTCGAACATGGTGCGGATGTACTGGGCCCGCTCGGGCACGTCGATGCCGACCAGGGCCTCGATGGCGCGCACGTAGGCGTGCTCGTTGCACATCATGGACACATAGTCGAGCCGGTCCATGTAACCGATGCTCTGGTTGAAGGCCTTGGACTCGGCCAGCTTTTCCGTGCCGCGGTGCAGCAGGCCGATATGCGGGTCGGCGCGCTGCACGACCTCGCCGTCCATTTCCAGCACCAGGCGCAGCACGCCATGCGCGGCCGGATGCTGGGGACCGAAATTGAGCGTGTAGTTGCGGATCTCGGCGGTCACGGCGATGCCTTCTTCGCGGGCTGGGCCGCCTGGTCCAGCTGGGCCTGCTCGGCGCCGGCCTGCTGCCAGCGCGAATCGAAGCGCACCACCTTGGGCACGTTGACGCGCGGCTCGATGCTGACCGGCTGGTAGATGACGCGCTTGCGCTCGGGGTCGTAGCGGACCTCGACGTTGCCGATCATCGGGAAATCCTTGCGGAACGGATGCCCGACGAAGCCGTAGTCAGTGAGGATGCGGCGCAGGTCCGGATGGCCTTCGAACAGGATGCCGAACAGGTCGAAGGCCTCGCGCTCGAACCAATTCGCCACCGGGAACAGATCGGTCAAACTAGGCACGACCGGCACGTCATGGTCCAGCGCGAAACACCTGACCCGCAGCCGCCGGTTGTGCGTCACCGACAACAGGTGCGCCACCACGGCGAAGCGCCGGTCCGGCCCGCGCCCGCGTGGCCGGTTCTCCCAGGCGAAGCGTCCCGGGCCCAGGCCCTCGACGCCGCGCGAGAAGCCCTCCGAACTCACGTCCGAGGTCTCCCACTCGTCCACGCCGTAGCTCAGGTAGTCCACGCCGCACAGATCCATCAATTGCTCGAAACGGAACTCCGGCTCGTCGCGCAGGCTGGCGATGGCGGTGCACCAGTCGTGCGCGGCGAACTCGACGGTGGTCTCGTCGTGCGCTTCCACCACCGCGAGCGCGCGCTCGCCGAAGCGGGCCTTGAGACGGTCGGCGAAACTCAGGGTCGGCTCGGGCATGTCAGCGGGCGATGGTGTTGGTGCGGCGGATCTTCTTCATCAACTGCAGGATCCCGTACACCAGCGCCTCGGCGGTCGGCGGGCAACCCGGCACGTAGATGTCCACGGGGACGACGCGATCGCAGCCGCGGACCACGGCATAGGAATAATGGTAGTAGCCGCCGCCATTGGCGCAGCTTCCCATCGAGATCACCCACTTGGGCTCGGGCATCTGGTCATAGACCTTGCGCAGGGCCGGGGCCATCTTGTTGACCAGGGTGCCGGCGACGATC
>JANXUD010000140.1 GCA_025352045.1 Gammaproteobacteria bacterium
CCCCCAGCCGTGAATTCACCACGACGGCGACGAAGGAGACGCAGAAGGTGACGTGCGCGATCCAGATCGTGGTCATGCCACGGGCAATGCCGAAGGAGACGAACAACAGCAGGATCGACAGGCCGGTGATCACCTCGGGCATCACCAGGGGGGCGGTGATCAAGGCACCGAAAGCGGTCTTGCCCTTGAACGGACGCAACCGCGTCATCACCAGCGCCGCCACCGTGGCCAGCACCACCGATGCGCAGGCCGTTGCGAAGGCGATGCGGATGCTGGTCCAGGCAGCCTTCATGATCCCGTCATCCTGGAACAGTTCCCCATACCACTTGAGCGAGAACCCCGACCACACGGTCACCAGCTTGGACTCGTTGAAGGAATAGACGATCAGGCTCAGGATCGGCGCGTACAGGAACACGAAGCCGACCACGAGCATCGTGCGCAGGAACGGCGACATGCCCGTGCGCTGGCTCATGTCAGCCGGTGCTCCAGTTCCTTGGACTCGTAGTGGTGGAAGATCAGGATCGGCACCAGCAGCAGCACCAGCATCACTGTCGACACTGCGGAGGCGACCGGCCAGTCGCGGTTGTTGAAGAACTCGTCCCACAGCACCTTGCCGATCATCAGCGTGTCCGGACCGCCGAGCAGCTCGGGAATCACGAACTCGCCCACCACCGGGATCGCCACCAGCATCGAGCCGGCGATGATGCCCGAGCGCGACAGTGGCAGCGTGATCTTGAGGAAGACCTTCCATGGCCGCGCGCCGAGGTCATACGCGGCCTCGAGCAGGCGCCCGTCCAGCTTGACCAGGTTGGTGTACAGCGGCAGCACCATGAACGGCAGGTAGGCGTAGACGATGCCGATGTACACGGCGACATTGGTATGCAGGATCTGCAAGGGCTGGTCGATCACGCCCAGCCAGATCAGCGCGTTGTTGAGCAGGCCGTTGTTCTTCAGGATGCCGATCCAGGCGTAGATGCGGATCAGGAAGGAGGTCCAGGACGGCAGGATCACCAGCATCAGCGCCACGTTGCGCGTGGCCGGGGGCATGCGTGCGATGGCGTAGGCGATGGGGTAGCCCAGCAACAGGCACAGGAAGGTCGAGATGACGGCAATCTTCAGCGAGCTCAGGTAGGCGCTGTAGTAAAGGCTGTCCCGTATCAGGTAGAGGTAGTTGGCGATGTTGAGCGTGACCGTCAGGTTGCCGTCCTTCACCCCGACCAGGTCAGAGTATGGCGGCATCGCGATCAGCGAATGGCTGAAGCTGATCTGCAGCGCGATCGCGAACGGGATCGCGAAGAACAGCAGCATCCACAGGTACGGTGGCGCGATCACCAGCCATCGCGAGCCGGGGAGCCAGCGTCTCCAGCGTCCGTTCACGCGGTCAGCACCACGCCGGCATTCTCGTCCCAGGCCAGCCACACCTCGTCGTTCCAGGTAAATCGCTCCGACGCCCAGCGCTGGGTGTTGACGTAGTTGGCCATCACCCGGACGCCCGACGGCAGCATCACGTGGTACACGGAATGGCTACCAAAGTACGCGATATCCTCGATCCGGCCCTGCGCCTTGTTGAACTGCCCCTCCGGTTCGTCCTTGGTCACCGTCACTTTTTCCGGACGCAGGGAGAACGCCACATCCTGCCCCTCGAAACCGGTCAGGCCGTGGCCGATCCGGATCGGGAACGACAGCGACGGCGATCCGATGGTCACGCGGTCCTTGTGGTCCTCGACGATCTTGCCCTCGAACAGGTTCACCGAGCCGATGAACTGGGCGACGAACCGGGTGGCGGGCTGCTCGTAGATTTCACCCGGCGTGCCGATCTGCAGGATGCGGCCGCTGTCCATCACCGCGATGCGCGTCGCCATGGTCATGGCCTCTTCCTGGTCATGGGTAACCATCACGCAGGTCACGCCCAGGCGCTCGACGATGTTGGCCAGTTCCAGCTGCATGTGCGAACGCAACTTCTTGTCCAGCGCACCCATGGGTTCGTCGAGCAGCAGCAGCTTGGGACGCGTCGCAACGGAGCGCGCCAGCGCAACGCGTTGCTGCTGGCCGCCGGACAGCTGGTGCGGGCGCCGCTTGGCGAACTGTGTCATCTGCACCAGCGCGAGCATCTCCTCGACCCGCTTGGCGACCTCGGCCTTGGGCATCTTCTTCTGGGTGGGACCGAAGGCGACGTTCTGCTCCACCGTCATGTGCGGAAACAGCGCGTACGACTGGAACATCATGTTCACCGCCTGGTCGTAGGGCGGGATGTCGTTCATCACCTGGCCGTCGAGGATGATCCGGCCGGCGGTCGGCTTCTCGAAACCCGCCAGCATGCGCAGTAGCGTGGATTTCCCACAGCCGGATGCGCCAAGCAGGGCGAAGATCTCGCCCTTGTGCACATTGAAGGTCACTTCGGCGACAGCAGGAAATCCGTCGAATTCCTTGCGCAGGCCCTCGAGACGGACGTATTCCTCGGGCGGTGCCTTGTCGTTGCCACCGCCACTGCGCGGGACTGCCGGCTCGGCGCTGATTGCAGGTGGGCTCATCGTTGCGTCCGTCGGGGGAAGGATGGGACGGGCACGGGGCCCGTCCCGGTGCTCACTTGCCAGTCTTGAGCTTGGTCCACAGGCGCGTATACGTGCGATCCACGTCCGGTGGCAACACCGCGAAGGTGAACAGCTTGGCCATCACGTCCGCCGGCGGATACACGTTCGGGTTGTCCAGGATGGTCTTGTCCACCATCGGCGTCGATGCCTTGTTGGCGTTGGCGTAGGCCACGTAGTTGCTGATCCCCGCCATCACGTCCGGGCGCATGATGTAGTCGAGGAACAGGTGCGCGTTCTTCGGATGCTTGGCGTCCTTGGGGATGGCCATCATGTCGAACCACATCGGCGCGCCTTCCTTCGGGATGTTGAACTTCACCTCGATCCCGTTCTTGGCTTCCCCGGCCCGACTGGCGGCCTGGAACACGTCGCCCGACCAGCCGACCGCCAGGCAGATGTCGCCATTGGCCAGTTCATTGATGTATTCGGAGGAATTGAACTCGGTGATGTAGGGACGGACCTTGGTGAGCAGCGCCTCGCCCTTCGCGATGACGGCCGGGTCGAAGCTGTTGGGATCCTCGCCCAGGTAGTTGAGTGCGATCGGCACCAGCTCCCCGGGCGTGTCGAGCACGGCGACGCCGCAGCCCTTCAGCTTGGAGATGTACTCTGGCTTGAACACGATGTCCCAGCTATTGACCGGCGCGTTGTCGCCCAGCGCGGCCTTGACCTTGGCGGCGTTGTAACCGACGCCAGTGGTGCCCCAGAGCCAGTTGATCGCATGCGCGTTGCCCGGATCGAGCTTGGCGATCCGCGTCATGATCACCGGGTCGAGGTTGCCGTAGTTCTTGAACTGCGACTTGTCGAGCTCCTGGAACACGCCCGCCTGCACCTGCCGCGACAGGTATTGCAGCGAAGGCACGACCAGGTCGTAGCCGGTATTGCCCGAGACCAGCTTGGCCTCGAGCAATTCGTTGCTGTCGAACACGTCGTAGGTGACCTTGATGCCGGTCTCCTTCTCGAAATTCTTGATCGTGTCCTCGCCGATGTAATCGGACCAGTTGTAGATGTTGAGGACTTTCTCCTCGTCGCCGCCGTTGGCGGCCGCGGTGGGCGCGGCGTTGCCGGCGGCCGGCGTTGCCGGCGTGGCGGACTCCTTGTTGCAGGCGCCGAGCAGCAGCGTCGCCAGGAGCAGGATCGGTGCGTGCAGTTTCATGGTGACCCCCGTGATGTAGCGAAAGATGATGCAATCCAGGCCATCGAGGCCGATGCAAAGGTATAACCCCGCCCCGGCCCCGGCACAAGTCAGGCCGCGGCTGTCTTCATTCCAAGCGTTGTCGCCGTCTGGTCCAGGGTCTTCCATGCCTTCTCGACCAGTTCGTCGATCTCGGACCGGCTGATCACCAGCGGCGGCGAAAGCAGCATGGCGTCATTGGTCGCGCGCAGGATCAGGCCATTGGCCAGGGCGAGGTCGCGGCACGTGGCCCCGACCGTGCCCCGGTCCGGGAAGTAGCGCCGGGAGGGCTTGGACGGAACCAGTTCGATTGCCCCGACCATGCCCAGGATCCGGGCCTCGCCCACCAGCGGATGCGCTCCCAGTTCCATCCACCGCTTGGCCAGGTACGGCCCGGTGTCTGACTGCACCCGCTCGATCACCCGCTCATGCTCGAGGATGCGGATGTTCTCCAGCGCCACCGCCGCGCAGACCGGGTGTCCGGAGTAGGTATAGCCATGGGCAAGTTCGCCGCCCCTGGACTTGAGCACGCCGGCAATGCGGTCGTTGAACATCACCGCGCCCAGCGGGATGTAGCCCGATGTGATTCCCTTGGCCAGGGTCATCACGTCCGGCTGGATGCCGAAATGCTGCGAGGCGAACCACGGCCCAGTGCGGCCGAAGCCGGTGATGACCTCGTCGGCGACCAGCAGCACGTCGTACTTGCGGCAGATGCGTTCAATTTCCTTCCAGTAGCCGTCCGGCGGGATGAACACGCCGGCAGCGCCCTGTACGGGCTCGCCAATGAAGGCGGCCACGCGGTCGGCGCCGAGCTCGAGTATCTTCGCTTCCAGCTGCCCTGCCCTTTCCATGCCGAAGGCGACCGGATCCAGGTCGCCGCCCTCGCCAAACCAGTAGGGTTGGTCGATGTGCACGATGCCGGGGATGGGCAAGCCGCCCATCGCATGCATGCCCTTCATGCCGCCCAGGCTGGCGCCGGCCACGGTGGAGCCGTGGTAACCGTTGTGCCGGCCGATGAACACCTGCTTCTGCGGCATCCCCTGCACCGCCCAGAAATGCCGGACCATGCGCAGGATGGTGTCGTTGGCTTCGGAGCCGGAGTTGCTGAAGAAGACGTGGTTGAGGTCGCCCGGTGCCAGCTCGGCGAGCTTCGCGGCCAGCGCGACGGTCGGTTCGGTGGTGCAGCCGAAGAAGCTGTTGTAGTAAGCCAGCCGCTCCATCTGCGCCGCGGCCACGCGCCCGAGTTCGGCACGGCCGTAGCCGACGTTCACGCACCACAGGCCGGCGAAGGCGTCCAGCAGCTTGTTGCCCTCCGAGTCCCAGACGTACACGCCTTCGCCGCGGTCGAGGATGCGCGTGCCCCGCTTCGCCAGCGCGGCGTTGTCGTTGAACGGGTGCAGGTGGTGCGCCGCGTCGAGCGCCTGCAGGTCCAGCCGGTGTTGCTTGTCCATGGGTCGGGCCTCGTGCACTTGAGGGAAACGCAGCGTCGGTCGGGATCGGGATCGGAGCTACACGTTCAACAGCAGGAACTCGCGCTCCCAGCTGCTGATGACGCGGAAATATGTCTGGTATTCCTTGCGCTTGACCGCGATGTAGGCCTCGACGAAGCGCCCGCCGATCAGGTCCTGCAAGGCCCGGCAACCGGCCAGCTGGTCGAGCGACTCCTCCAGCGAACGCGGCAGGCCGTAGCCGAGCTTCTGCGCACTGTCGGCCAGCGGCTCGGTGGGCTCGAGCTTTTCCTGGATGCCCAGCCAGCCGCAGGCCAGGGTCGCCGCCATCGCCAGGTAGGGGTTGGCGTCCGAGCCGGCGAAGCGGCTCTCGACCCGCGTGTTCTCCGGCGTGTCCAGTGGCACCCGCAGCCCGCAGGTGCGGTTGTCGTAGCCCCACTGGACATTGACCGGCGCGACCTCCCCCATGGCCAGCCGGCGATAGGAATTCACGTTCGGGGCGAAGAAAGGCATCGCCTTCGGCACGTACTTCTGCAATCCGGCCAGGTAGTGCCGGAACAGGCGGCTGTGCTCGCCCGCCCTGGCGCCGGAGAACACGTTGCGACCCTTGCCGTCCAGCAGGCTCTGGTGGATGTGCATCGAGCTGCCGGGCTCGTTCTCCATGGGCTTGGCGAGGAAGGTCGCGTAGATGCCGTGGCGCAGGGCGGCCTCGCGCATGGTTCGCTTGAACAGGAACACCTGGTCGGCGCGCGACATGGGATCGGCGTGCTGGAAATTCACCTCCAGCTGCGCCGCGCCGGATTCGTGGATCAGCGTGTCCACGTCCAGTTCCATCGCCTCGGCGTAGTCGTACATCAGGTCGAGGATGGGATCGAACTCGTTGACCGCATCGATCGAATAGCTCTGGCGCGCCGTTTCCGGCCGGCCCGATCGGCCCGCGGGCGGCTGCAGGGGGAAGTCGGGATCGGTGTTCTTCTGCACCAGGAAGAATTCGAGCTCGGGCGCCACGATCGGGTGCAGGTCCATCGCGTCGTACAGGGCGATGATCCGGCGCAGCACGCTGCGCGGCGCCAGCTCATGCGGGTTGCCGTCGGCGGTGAAGCAGTCGTGGATGATCTGCGCGGTCGGATCGGAGGCCCAGGGCACCATCCGCACCGTGTCCGGGTCGGGGCGCAGGAACATGTCCGAGTCCGAGGGCCGCACCAGGTCGTAGTACTCGTCGGGATAGTCGCCGGTGACCGTGGTGACGAAGATGCCTTCCGGCAGGCGCGTGCCGTAGTCATGCGAGAACTTGGCCGCCGGGATGATCTTGCCGCGGGCATTGCCGGTCATGTCCGGCACCAGGCACTCGACCTCGGTGATGCGGCGCTGTTTCAACCAGCGCAGCAGGGCGCTGTCCTCAGCTTCGGGCGGCTTGACGGTGGTGGGTGCCTTCCTGCGTGCCATGTCAGCTCCGTCGTGCCGCGCGCGCCCGGCAAGCGTCGCCGAAGGCGCGGAAAATCCGCGAGTAGAAGGGATTGTCCGCCAGCTTCCATTCCGGGTGCCACTGCACCGCGAGCAGGAAGCGGTCCTCGCGCGCCAGGCGCAGGCCTTCGACCAGTCCGTCATGGGCGACGGCTTCCACGCGTAGTCCTGCAGCGATCCGGTCCACGCCCTGGCCATGCAGGGAATTGACCACGGCGCGATCCGCGCCCGCCATCGCGGCCAGGCTTCCCGTCAACAGCACTTCATGGCCGGGGCCATATTGCACGTCCAGGGGCGCGGCGAGATCTTCGCGGTGGTCGTGCTTTCCCGGTTGCTCGTGTACTTTCTGGTACAGGCTTCCGCCCAGCGCGACGTTCACTTCCTGGAAGCCGCGGCACACCGCCAGCACCGGCACGCCCATCTCCACCGCCAGCGGCACCAGGGCCAGGGCGTTCTCGTCGCGGGCGGGATCGTGCAGGTTGCCCTCGTAACTGGGGCCACCGGAGTAATGGTGCGGTTCGATATTGCTGTAGGCCCCGGTCAGCAACAGGCCGTCGAGCCCGTCGAGCACTTCGCGCAGGGGCAGTGGCGGGGCCAGCGAGGGAATCAGCAAGGGGATCGCGCCCGCGCCCTGCACGACCGCGCGGACGTACTTCTCGCCGACCGCCTGGTAGCGGTGCAGGCCGATCGGTTTGCTGTCGGACGGCAGACCGACCAGCGGAGCACGTGCCATGGGGAACCCGGCGGGCTTGGACGACCCACCCTAGCCCAGCCGTTTGATTTTATCAACGGTCCCGTTGAGTATTTTTTACACCCACGGGGGGCTCTGCTAGTATCGCCGCAAATCCCGCCAGCCCACTGCAAGAGTGACGTGCGCCATGGACCAACGACTGCTCCCCGACGCGGACCTTGCGGCCCTGCAGGCCATTCCCGGCTGCGAGGCGATCGACCTGCTCCTGCCGGACATGAACGGGCTGCTGCGCGGCAAGCGGATCAGCCGCGACGCCCTTGAGAAGGTGTACGCCGACGGCGTCTGCCTGCCGATGTCGCTGATCGCCACCGACATCACCGGCAACACCGTCGAGGAGACTGGCCTGGGCTACGCCATCGGCGACGAGGACCGGATCTGCCGGCCGGTGCCGGGGAGCCTGCGTCCCATTCCCTGGCACGCGCGTCCGCTGGCCCAGTTGCTGTTGACCATGGAGGACGGCATGGGCGGCCTGTTCGAAGCCAATCCGCGCGAGGTGCTGTCGCGCATCGTGCAGCGCTTCAAGGCGCGCGGGCTGACGCCGGTGGTGGCGGTGGAACTTGAGTTCTACCTGCTCGATGGCGAGCTTGACGAGAGCGGAAGCCCACGTACATCGGTGAATCCGGCAACCGGCGAGCGCAATGCAAGCACCCAGGTTTACTACATGCAGGACCTGGACGATTACCGCGACTTCACCGACGCGGTCGGCGATGCCTGCCGCGCCCAGGGCGTGCCGGCCGACACGGCGGTGGCCGAATACGCGCCCGGCCAGTTCGAGATCAACCTCAAGCACCGCGCCGACGCCCTGCTCGCCTGCGACGAGGCGATCTTCCTCAAGCGCACGATCAAGGCTATCGCCGAGCAGCAGGGCATGCTGGCCAGCTTCATGGCGAAGCCCTTCGCCTACCAGGCAGGCAGCGGAATGCACGTTCACGTGAGCGTGCTCGACGCCGGCGGCCGCAACATCTTCGCTTCCACGCCCGAGGCGCCGGCAGACACCCTGCGCCACGCCGTGGGCGGCCTGCAGCGCATCTCGCGCGACTGCATGCTGCTGTTCGCACCGCACGCCAACAGCTACCGGCGCTTCGTGCTCAACGCCTTCGTGCCCCTGAACGACTGCTGGGGCTTCAACAACCGCACCGTGGCCATGCGCGTACCGCACAGCGATCCCGCCAACCTGCGCATCGAACACCGCATCGCTGGCGCGGACGCCAATCCCTACCTGGTCACCGCGGCGGTTCTGGCCGGCATCCTGCACGGCCTGGACACCCGCGCGGACCCGGGGCCGGCGATCGTCGGCAATGCCTACGAGCAGACCGAGTCGCGCGTCGTGGACTGGAATGGCGCGATCGCCGACTTCCTCGCCAGCGACTTCGTCGCCGCCAACTTCGGCGCCAGCTTCCAGCACATCTTCGGGCAACAGAAGGGCAAGGAGTCGCGCAGTTTCCAGGCGCAGGTCAGCTCCACCGACTACGCCTGGTACCTTCGCCAGGTGTGAGCCCGCCGATGCAAGGGGCAACATCGCGCGCCGCGGGGCGCCGCCGATGAACGACGCGGCCCATGCGCCGCCGCTGTATGCGGCCGATGCCCCGCCCTTCCCCGCGCAGCCGCCGCTCGACGGCGCGGTCCGCGCCGACGTCGCCATCCTCGGCGCCGGCTTCACCGGTTTGTCCGCCGCGATCGAACTGGCCCAACGCGGCCTGTCGGTGGTGGTGCTCGAGGCCGGGCGGACCGGATGGGGTGCCTCGGGCCGCAATGGCGGCCAGGCCATCTTCGGATTCGGCTGCGACCAGGCCACGATCGCCGCCCAGGTCGGCCTGGATGCGTCGCGCCGCCTGTTCGCGTACTCGCTTGAAGGCATGGCGATGCTGCACGAGCGCCGCGCTGCCTTCGCCATCGACTGCGACTGGCAGGCGGGCCATGCGCACGTGCCGATCAAGCCGCGCCAGGTGCACGAACTGCACGACTGGCAGTCCAGCCTGCAGCGGGACTACGGCTACGCACTGGACTGGTGGGAGCGCGATCGCCTGCGCAACACGCTTGCCAGCGACCGCTACCTGGGAGCGCTGTACGATCCGCGCAGCGGCCACCTGCAGCCAATGAAATACGTGCGTGGGCTGGCGCGCGCGGCGCTGTCGCTGGGCGTGCGCCTGCATGAGGCCTCGCCTGTGCTGGCGCTGGAGCGCGGCGCGCGGCCGGCGTTGCGCACCGCCTCAGGTCGCGTCCATGCGGACTTCGTGGTGCTCGCCGGCAATGCCCTGGTGCGCGGCATCGCGCCGGAGCTCGACGCGCGGATCATGCCGGTCGGCACCTACATCGGCGCGACGGTCCCGCTCGGCGCGGAGCGCGCCCGCGCCCTCATCGGCAACGGCATGGCCGTTGCCGACGTCAACTGGGCGCTGGACTATTTCCGCCTGGACGCGCAGCACCGGCTGCTGTTCGGCGGGCGCGCCAGCTATTCCACCCTGCCGCCGCCCAACCTGCGCGCAACAATGCTGGGTCGGATGCGCCGCGTCTTTCCGCAGCTGGCCGACGTCGGGCTGGACGCGGCCTGGGGCGGCTTCGTGGACATCAGCCGCAACCGCGCGCCGGACTGGGGACGCCTGGGCGACAACGTGTACTACGCGCAGGGCTTTTCAGGACATGGCGTGGCCGCGACCGGACTGGCCGGGCGCGTGATCGCGGAAGCCATCGCGGGCCAGGCCGGGCGACTGGACGCATTCGCCGCGATCCGGCACCGGCCGTTCCCGGGCGGTCGCGCATTGCGCACGCCCCTGCTTGTCGCCGCCATGGCGTGGTTCAAGCTGCGCGACGCACTCTGGTAGATCGTCCCGGATTCCGGCACACGGCTATGCCGGCGAACTAATCGCCGACCTGCTTCTGCAGGTGCTCCCAGCGCTCCTGCGCGTCGAGCGTGCGCTCGGCCGTCAGGCGGGCTTCCATCCGCTCCAGGCCGATCTCGTCGCCGGTGTCCACGCAGAAGCCGTAGCTGCCGTCGTCCACCTTCTTGAGCATGCTGTCGATCTTGTTGATCAGCTTGCGATAACGGTCGCGGGTGCGAAGCTCGAGCGAATTCTCGGTCTCGCGGGTGGCGCGCTCGGCCTCGTCGCCGACGTCGCGCACTTCTTCCTTGAGGTTCTCGATGGTCTGCTTGGATTCTTCGATCAGGTCGCTCTTCCACTGCAGCAGGCGCTGGCGGAAGTACTCGAGCTGGTAGGGGCCCATGTATTCCTCGTCCGCCTTGGGCTTGTAGCCCGCCGGCAAGGCGACGTTCGTGCGCGTGCCCTGCGGCTTGACGCGATCGGGGCGCGGCTTGTTCGGCTTGACGTAGCCGGCACGCACGCCGGGCTCGCGCTTGGGCGCAGGCGGGGCGACCGGCGCGGGCGCCGCTTCGGTCTTGCTGCCGGACTTCGCCGACGACTTGCCGGGCGCCACGGCCGCCGAGGACTTCGGCGCAGGCACGGCAGCCTTTGCGGCGGGCTTGGGCGCGGGCACCGGCTTGGCGACGGGCTTCGGCGCGGCCTTGGGAGCGGGCTTGGCCGGCGCGACCTTGGCGGGAGCCGCCTTCGTCGCGGCCTTGGCAGCCGGCTTGGCAGCCGGCTTGGCGGGCGCCTTGGCGGGCTTGGGCGCTGGCTTCTTCGCCGCCGGCTTGGCGGCCTTCTTCACTGGCTTGGCAGCCGGCTTCTTGCTGGGCTTGGCGGCGACCTTGGACTTGCTGGCGGTCTTGCCGGCCTTGGCGGGCTTGGCGGCCCTGGCAGCGGGCTGGGGCTTGGACTTGGCGGCCTTCCGGGCCGGGGCAGCGGATTTCTTGGCGGCCGGCTTGGCCGCTTTCTTCACAGGTTTCTTCGTGGCCACTCGACTTCCTTTTCCTTGAGACGCAAGGGCGGCGTGTTATAGCCTAGACCCCACAAGGCGGCAACCTTATCCCCATCCCCCCGGCCGCGCAAATCTTGCAAGACTTCGTCCTCGCCCTCCTGCGCGGCTACAAGCGCGTGCTGAGCCCCCTGCTCGGCCAGCGCTGCCGCTTCCACCCGAGCTGCTCGACCTACACGATGCAGGCGGTGGAACGTTTCGGCGTGCTCCGCGGTCTGTGGCTGGGCGTGCACCGCATCGCGCACTGCCAGCCCCTGTGCGAAGGCGGGCCCGATCCCGTTCCGGAACGATTCAGCGCCTGGCCCCGACATGGACATGACTGAGCACCCGCGTCGCCCCTGCCGCGCGCCCGCCGCGGGACGGAACAAGCAATCCAGGCTTGGCCTGCACCTGCTGCTGCCGCTGGCCGTGCTCTCGTGGCAGCTGCCTGCCTCGGAACCACTCGCGGCTCCCGTGGCCGGGCACGCGCTGCCAACGCCCGCAGCCGTCGATGTTCCCACGAGCGTCGCGCAGGGCGGCCTGCTGCAGGCGCATGCCCCGGGCGCGACATCGCTGCAACTGCTGTCGGCGGCCGCCGCGACATCGGTCCGGCTGGCGCCCGATGGCGGCTTCGTCGTCGGCGTCGGGCGCGACGATGCGGGGCCGCTGCGCCTGCGTGCCGTCTACGGGGATGGCACCACGCGCGACTTGTCGGTCGCGGTGAAGCCCAGGGCCTGGCGTTTCGAGAAGATCGAAGGCGTACCCGAGGCTACGGTCAATCCACCGCCGGAGATCGCCGCGCGGATCGCCAGGGAACAGGCGGATGTCGCCGCCGCGCGCGTCCGCGACGATGCGCGCGAGGACTATGCGGCCGGCTTCGACTGGCCCGTGCACGGCCGGGTCAGCGGCGTGTACGGCAGCCAGCGCATCTACAACGGGACGCCGAAGTCGCCGCACTCGGGCCTCGATGTCGCGGTGCCCACGGGCACGCCGATCCATGCGCCCGCCGCGGGCATCGTGATCTTCGCCCGCCCGGACCTTTACCTGACCGGCGGTACCGTGCTGGTCGACCATGGCCATGGCCTGAGTTCGAATTTCCTGCACATGAGCCGCATCGACGTGCAGGTCGGGCAGCGCGTGGAAAAAGGTGCGGTGCTCGGGCTGGTCGGCATGACCGGGCGCGCCACCGGGCCGCACATGCACTGGGGCATGAACTGGTTCTCGACTCGGATCGACCCGGCCCTGCTCCTGCCTAGGCCTGATCCGGCTGCCGAAGCAGCCGCAGCACCATTGCAATGATCGCCAGCGCGGCGAGCGCGAGCACGCCCCAAAGCAGCAGGGTGCGCTTGCGCGCCGGATCCCATGCGCGCAGCGCGGACTCGCCACCGGCGTCGGCCATGGCGCCCAGCGTCGCCGGGGGCGGCCGCCAGCCGGCCCCGTAGCGGCGCCGGACTTCGCCCACCAGCAAGTCCAGCGGAAAATCGTCGCGGCGGGCCACGCGGCTGCCCGCGACTACGCGGTACGGCGGCTTGCCATGGGTCAGCAACAGCCATTCCTCCGGACGCCATGACAACTCCAGCGCCGGCGGCCTGGTCAGCGCGACGCTCGACTCGATGCGCCACTCCGGGGCGCGCAGGCCGGCGATGTCCATCGCTTCGTTGTCCAGGCTGACTCCGGCCCCGCGCAGGCGGAAGGCATCGACCTGCCCGATGTAGCGCCAGTTGCGGTCGCCGTGCTCGCGCGCGCTTACTGAAAAACTGGCGATGGCGTTGTCATCGGCGAGGCGGATGTTCACCCGATCCACCGGAACCCGCGCGGGCAGCGCGTAGGTGAAGGCGCGGCCGTCCCGGGCGACGAAGTCCGCGCGCAGCGAGACGCGGGCGAACTCCGCGGCGCCCGGGCCATCGGCGTGCAGCAGCAGGCGCAGGCCGCGCAGCGGCACGCCGGCATCGCCGGCCAGTGCGTGCAGGCGCAGGTAGCGCGCCGTCGCCGGGGCGAACTCGATGCGGCGCCGGACCAGGGCGCGGCCGTTCTGGCGCAATTGCGCTATCGCTGCCGCGGGCGACACCGGCCGCCAGGCTTGCAGGTCATCGCTGGCGTCGACCGCGACGATGGTGCTGAAGTCGGGTGCATCCATCGCCAGTTCGAATTCGATGCCTTCCACTTGTCGCTCGCCGGCCTGCACATCGACCAGGATGTCCTGCACCAGCGCAGCGGGTCCGTGGCTCAGCGTGGCATCGAGGTTGAGGTTGCCCGCCGTGTCGCGGTGCACGTGCAAGTAGAGGTCGCCGGGGGCCGCGGCCGGTGTCGCAGGCAGGGCGAACCAGGCGGCATCGCGCCATTCGCCCGCTGGCTTGCGATAGGTTGGCGGCATCGGGCCAAATGCCAGCGGCTCGCCGTCCGCGTCGAAGGCCGCCAGGTCGCGCAGTTGCGGATCCGTGGCCTGGCGATACACCGACTCGTCCAGGGCGATGGCGAACGCGCCCTCGCAGTCGATGGGCGACGCCTGCGCCGGGGCAGCGGCCGCAGGGGCCGACGCGCAGGCACCGAGCACCGGCCATTGCCGCGCGAAGTCGGACGGGCTGGTCGCGGCTGCCGCCGCAGCGGCGGCGCTGACCAGCAGGGCGAAGGCGGCCAATTGCAGTCGGTTCATGCCACGGACTCCTGGGCGCGACGCGCCGGCGACGGCGCGATGTAGCCGACGCACACCAGCAGCAGGCCGACCGCGATGAAGGACACGATGCCGGCGACATTGCCCATGTACTGGCGATCCACCAGGGCGAGCTTGCCGAGGACGATGACCATCAGGATGGCGCCACCCCACCAGATGCGACGGTCGCCCCGACGGGATCCAAGCACCCAGGCAGACACCCCGAGCAGGCTCCAGGCGACGGTCAGGCTTGTCTGCGCGACGTTCGACTGCAGCAGGGCCGGCGACCAGGCGTCGCCATGCAAGTGGTGCACTGCGCGCAGCACGCCCATGGTCAGGAAGGCGAACGCCACCAGCGGCGCCGCCTGCCGCGCTGGCTGCAGCGAGGCCTCCGCGCCCGCGTAGCCGAACAGCAGCAGGCCGACTCCGAGCAGGGTGAGTTCAAGCGGATTCAACACGGGCAGGTAGGCCAGCGGATCGGCCTCGCCCGGCGCGAACAGTCCACCGATCCAGGCCAATGCCAGCAGCACCAATGCCGGCGCGAACCAACCCCATCGGTACGCAGCGAAGGCCTCGGCGCGCGGCCAGGCAAGCCACTGCGGCCGACGCCAAAGCAGCAGCGTCAACACAGCGAGCGGCGCGCACTGGGCGACGAACTGCCAGCCATCGGCCATCGACGCCAGCCCATCGGCGCCCCGCGCGATCGTCCGGGCGCGTGCCTGCAAGGTTAGTAACTCCGCCAGCACCCACAGGCCGGCGAGGTGCGCGACCACCAGGCCTCGCGTGGATTCGCTGCGCAGCGCGCGCAATGCACCCAGCCAGGCGGCGGCCAGCAGCAACCAGTGCATCCAGCTCTCCGCCGCGACCGGCTGGCCAAACTTGTCCTCGGCCGCCGGCGCCAGCAGCAGGGCGCCGATCGCGCAGGTGGCCAGCGCGCCATCCAGCCGCGGCCAGCGCAGCGTGATGCGCAACGCGGCAGAGAGCGCCATCGACGCCGTGAGGTAGAGCGCCGCGAACTGCCATTGCCCGATCGACGCCACCGCAAGGTCGAGTTGCAGCAATCCGCCGACAGCCCACCAAAGCAGGCCCCACCAGAAGGTGATGGCCGGGATGCCGTGGCGCGGGTGGTGGCGATCGTGGATCAGGGACAGCGCGAAGCCGGAGAACGACAACATCGCCGCACCGAGCCAGGCGGCATTGAACAGCAGCACGCGGTCGGGCGCATACGGCGCCTTGTCCATGCTCATCAGGTAGGCGCCCGCCGCAAGCAGCTGCAGTGCCAGTCCGGCCAGCCAGGGGAAGCGACGGCCCTGGCGCAGGCCCAGCCAAGCCGCGCCCGCGCCTTCCAACGCCCAGACACTCGCAGTCGTGCTGGCGCTGAAAGCCAGCGGCACGGCCAGCGTGGCGAAGCCAAGCGCGAGCGCGCCATAGGCTTCGGTCAACAGGCGTTCGCCGCGCCGTGCACGCAGGAAATACACCAGGCCGGCATAGACAAGGGCGACTGCAAGCGCGCTGAAAGCCAGGCCCATGCGGTCGTCCTTGAGCAGGCCTGCCTGCATGGGGAAGGCCACCAACGGCGTGCCGAACACGAGCGTGCCGTCGACCCAGGGACGACGGTGCTCGGACTGGCGCAGCACGTACAACAGGCCGATGACGATGTAGAACCCGAAGAACAGCACCAGGAAGGGCTCGACGCCCGCGAACAGTTCCGGGCGATAGAACTTCGCGCCCCAGGCGGCGCCGATACCGAAGGTGAAAGCGAAGCCGAGCACGTTCAGCAGTCGCCAGCTGCGCCGCCAGGAGATCGCGAACACTGCGGCGTTGAGCACCGCGTAATAGGAAAACAGAGCGACGTGGTTGCCGCTGCCAGTGGAGATCAGCACCGGCGCCAGGTAACCGCCGAGGAAGCCGAGCAGCGCCAGCCAGATCGCATCCTGCAGCACCGCCAGTGCGGCGGCTCCCGCGACCAGCAGCACGACCAGTGCGAAGGCCGCCACTGCTGGCATGAGGCCGTACAAGCGGAACGCGGCGAACACGGTTAGCAGGAGTACGCCCAGTGCCCCGCCCTGCAGGCTCAGGCCAAACGCAGGCCGCCCCAGGCGCTCGCGCCAGCCGCAACCAAGCCCGGCGATCGCGGCCACGGCGATGACGGCCAGCCGCACTTCGATCGGCATCGTGAAATAGCCCTGGGCGGCGGCATAGCGCAGCGCGGCGGCGACGCCGAACAGCAGCACCAGGATGCCAACCTTGACCGGGACATTGCCCTCGGTGAACCAGGATTTCACCCGGGCGAGCAGCGTGTCTGTCCATGCGGGTGGCGCCGGCGGCAGGGGCTCGGGGGGGGGCGCTGGCGGCAGGGGCTCGGGGGGTGGCGGCGGTGTCGGTCTCGGAGGCGGCTCGGATGCACTGCGCGCGGAGGTGGCATCGGGGACGGGCGGTGCCTGCACGGCCGCACTCGGGACAGCCGCGCCTTGTGCGGCCAGTTTGCCGCGCAAGCGCTGCACCTCGGTGGAAAGCGCCTCGACCCGGCGCTTCAGCCCGACATGGCTGGCAAGCGTGAACACCAGGAGGAAGCCGGCAATCGCGCCGAAGCCTTCATCGGTATCCCAGAGTCCCGCACCAAGAAAGGCACCGATCAAGCCCAGGAACCAGTTCATGCGTACCCCACGCAGCCTGCCCGAGGGCCAGTCTGCCGGAGGCGGCGCGTGAAAGACAGGCCCGCGGCGGGCTCAGTCCAGCGGGCCGTAGCCGCCCGGCACGCCCTTGGTCGCCACCGCGACCGCGTCGTGCGGATGCAGGCTCTCGAAGTGCGAGGCGCGCACCCAGAAGTCGCTGATCCGCTCGTCGGCGTCGAGCGCGGCCTGCATGCGCCGCGCGGCGTCCTCGCAGAACATCAGGTTGCGGCCATTGAGCCGCGCGAAGGCCTGCTCGTCCTCGCGCTTGACCGCGGTCTGCACCGGCGTCTGCAGGGCGTCCTCGATGCGATCGACGATTTCCAGCACGGGCAGGTTCTGGAACGAGGGCGCCAGGCGGGCGCGCACCTGCGCGCGGCTGCGCTGGCTGTGTGGCGTGGCATCGATGCCCTGCTCGCTGCCAAGCCACTGCAGCACGGAATCGCGGTCGAGCGCGTCACCCGTGGCGAAGCGGGCCGCGAAATTCTCCTGGATCAGCTGGCGCGCCAGGGCCGCCGAGCACGGGCAGGTGCTCGAATAGGCGAGTTCGACGCCAAGTTCCAGGGAGAACTGGCCGCGATCGAGCACCGCGCGGATGGTGACCGGATAGCCCTTCCAGCCGGTGTTGTCGCTGACCAGAGCCCGGCGACGGACCAGGTACTCAAAACGCACGCTCAACATCGCCTGGTCCGAAAGCCCCGAATGCGAATCGAGGAAATCCTTGAGCAATCTGCGCAAGCTGCAAGGCGACAACGGCTCCGCGCCGAGCGCCCGGTCCACGTGCAGGTACAGGCGCGACATATGGATGCCGCGCACGTCGGGCCGGACCAGGTTGACGAAGGCATCCACGCGCGCAGGGCTGCGCACCACGTTGCCGGCGTCGTCGGCGATGGAAATCGGGATGTCGATCTCGCCCATCCCGACCCAGTCGAGCTTTCCGGCCAGCGCGGGCCGCGCCTCGTTGGCGACGTCGGGCATGATGCGCGCCAGGTTTTCTCCGTGGATCGGGGCCATTGTAGTTCTCGTGGTTGGTGGCGCAGGTTCCAGACTATCTGGGGGCAGGTGCAGGCGGCGTCAAGTTCGGCTTGTCAGAAGCCGGGCTGGCGCAGACAGTTCAGATGACGCGCGCGACCCGCCAGGCACGCCAGAGCATCGCGGGCGCCGGGCCGGCGCCAAAGGCATCGCCGCGCCGCGCAAGCCGCGCCAGGCGGGCCTGGTCGAAGCGGGCCCGGGCGCGGCGGAACGGCGCGGCGCCCGGCAATACGATCGGCAGGGCCTCGCCAAGGCACAGCGCCCAGTCGCGCAGCAGGGGCCCGGGCAGGGCCTCGGCGATGGCTGCGCGTGTCAGTCCATGGCGGGCGAGCAGGGCCATCGGCACACCCGCCAGGGCCTCGTCACGCAGGCCCTGCGGCAGTTGCTGCAGGCGCCAGTGCACCGCCAGCGAGCGTGCCGCGTCGGGCGTGGCCTGGGCTTCGAACAACGCCGCCTCGACCGCCACTGCCGCGGTCGCCAGCGGCGTGAGCGCTTGCAGGCTCTGGGCCAGGTCCGCTGGTCGCGCCTGCCCGCCGTCAGGCGTGGCGAACGCCTGGCCGAGCGCACGCCAGGGCACCTCGACGCCGGACAGGGCGAGGCCGAGCGGATGGTTCGGACGGCCCGCCGCGATGGCCGCGAGTTCGTCCGACCACCAGCCACGCTTGGCGTCCGCGACGGCGGCTTCGCGCAGTTCGAAACGCGCCTCGCGAAGCGCGTGCAGCAACGCGCCCCAGGCTTCGAAGCGCGCCCGCCGGGGGGCCGGGCAGAACTGCAAGGCGAACTGCATTTCCGGCTCGTGCTGCAGCCACTTGGCGACGAAATACGCTGCGGAGTCGGCTGCCGCGACCGACATCAGCGCGCCAGCGCGCCTGGCGCGAGCAGGTCGCGCGGCGCGGCGCAGTACAGGTCGGCCTGCCAAGCGGCCGGATCGTCGCCATCCAGGCGATAACCCCACAGGGCCGCCACCGATTTCATCCCCGCGCGCCGCGCCGCCGCGATGTCGCGCTCGTCGTCGCCGACGTAGACGCAATGCACCGGTGCGACGCCGTTGTCGGCCGCGGCTGCAAGCAGCTGGTCCGGATCGGGTTTCTTGCGCGGCAGCGAATCGCCGCCGTACAGCGCCGCGCTGCGCGTCGTCCAGCCCATGCTCTCGACCACCGGCACGGCCAGCCAATGCGGTTTGTTGCTGACGATGCCCCAGCGCGCGCCCGCTGCTTCGATCGCGTCCAGCACCTCGGCGATGCCGTCGAACGGCGTGCTGTGGGTGGCGACTGCCGCGGCATACACATCGAGGAAAGGCTGCAGGCGCGATTCGCGCGCCTCCGCGTCAAGGTCCGGGAACGCGGCGGCCAGCATCGCGCGCCCGCCCTGGGACACCACCGGCCGCAGCGCCGACAAGGGCATCGCCGCCCTGCCCTCGCCTTGCAGTATCACGTTCATCGCCGACCAGAGGTCCACCGCGCTGTCCACCAGGGTGCCATCGAGGTCGAACAGGACCAGCGGCGCGACCGGGGCGCGGCTCACCGCGGCGCCACGCGGGTGCGGCACATCACGGCTTCACCGCGCAGGCCAGGTAGTTGACCGAGGTGCCCCCGCCGACACGCGCACTACGCCGGATCGGGTCGTAGGCCAGGCCGCTGACGTCCTCCAGCTGCAAGCCGGCGGCGCGCAACCAGGCGCCGAGTTCCGCAGGCCGGATGAAGCTGCCGTAATCGTGCGTGCCCCGGGGCAGCAGGCCGGCGATGTATTCCGCGCCGACGATCGCGGTGGCGAAGGCCAGGGGCGTGCGGTTGAGCGTGGACACGACCAGGCGGCCACCCGGCACGAGCAGGTCGGCGCAGGCGCGCAGCACTGACGCTGGATCGGGGACGTGCTCGAGCATCTCCATGCAGGTGATTGCGTCGAAGCTGGCCGGGCGTTCGGCGGCCATCGCCTCGGCCGACTGCAGGCGGTAGTCAACGTCCAGGCCCGATTCGAGCAGGTGCAGCTTGGCCACCTCGACCAGCTCCGGCGCCAGGTCAAGAGCCGTCACGCGTGCGCCTTCGCGGGCCATCGCCTCGCTCAGCAGCCCGGCGCCGCAGCCGATGTCGAGCACGCGTGCACCGTGCAGGGACAGGCGTTGCGCGACATAGCCCAGGCGGGCGGGATTGAGTTCGTGCAGCGGCCGTTGCGGGCCGGCCGGGTCCCACCAGCGGCGCGCGAGCGCGCCGAACTTGGCCAGCTCGGCGTCGCTGGCGTTGTCCTCGCGCGGCCCGGGCGCGGGCTCAGACACCGGGACGCACCGCGGCGATACGCGCGCGCCAGTCGCCGGCCCGCGTCAGCAGGGACGCGACGTCCATGTCGACCAGCACGCCGTCGGCAAGCTTGCGCCGCCCGGCGATCCAGGCGTCACGCACCTGCTGCCGGCCAGTGGCGTATACCAGCTGCGAAATCGCGTGGTACATGGGCTGGGTCTCGATCGCGTCCATCGCCACGCAGATGAAGTCGGCCTGCTTGCCCGGTTCCAGCGAACCGATCCGCTCGCCAAGGCCGATCGCCCGTGCGCCGTCCAGGGTCGCCGCGCGCAGCGCGCTGGCGGCATCCATCGCCGTGGCATCGCCTGCCACGCCCTTGGCCAGCAGCGCCGCGCAGCGCATCTCATCGAACATGTCCAGGTCGTTGTTGCTGGCGCAGCCGTCGGTGCCGATGGCCAGGTTGACCCCGGCGCGACGCAGGGCTTCGGCCGGGCAGAAACCGGACGCCAGCTTGAGGTTGGACTGCGGGCAGTGCGCCACCGACACGCCACGCTCGGCGCACAGCGCGATCTCGGCCGGCGTGAGCTGGGTCATGTGCACCGCGACCAGGCGCTCGTTCACCAGGCCAAGGCGGTCCATCCGGGCCAGCGGCCTCTGGCCATGCTGCGCGAGCGAATCCTCGATCTCCTGCGCGGTCTCGTGCACGTGCACGTGCACGGGCAGGTCGAGCTGTTCGGCCAGCACGCGGATGCGCCCGAAGCTGGCATCGCTGACGGTGTACGGTGCGTGCGGGGCGAAGCTGAAGCTCACCAGCGCATCGTTGCGGTAGTTGTCGCGGACTTCCAGGCCCTTGTCGAAGTATTCCGCCGGCGTCGCCGCCCAGGCCGAGGGGAACTCGATGAAGGGCAGGCCGACCACGGCGCGGAAGCCGAGCCGGCGATAGGTCGCGGCCTGGACGTCGGGGAAGAAGTAATTCTCGTTGCAGCAGGTGGTGCCGCCGCGCAGCATCTCGGCCACGGCCAGTTCGCAACCGTCGGCGATGAAGGCCGGGCTCATCACCGCCGCCTCGATCGGCCAGACGTGCTCGGTGAGCCACGGCATCAGCGCGAGGTCGTCGGCGACGCCGCGCATCAGGATCATCGGGTTGTGCGTGTGCGCATTGACCAGGCCGGGCAGGAGCACGCTGTCGGGGCGTGCCGTGGTCAGGCGCGGCGCGTAGCGCGCCTGCGCCTCGGCGCGCGGCAGGATGGCGGTGATCCGGTCGCCATCCACGACCAGCGCGTGGTCGGCCAGGACCACGCCATGGGGAACCACCGGCACGATCCAGCCGGCTTCGATGACCTCGTCGCAGGGCGTCCGGGCGTCCGTGCTCATGCGCGAGGCGGCGGCCTTACTTGACCCGGCCGACGTATTCGCCGGAGCGGGTATCCACCTTGATGATTTCTTCCTGGCCAACGAACAGGGGCACGCGGACCGTGGCGCCGGTCTCGAGCTTCGCCGGCTTGCCGCCGCCGCCCGACGTGTCGCCGCGCACGCCCGGATCGGTCTCGACGATCTTCAGCTCGACGAAGTTGGGCGCCTGCACCGCGATCGGCGACCCGTTCCAAAGGGTCACCACGCAGCTTTCCTCGCCCTTGAGCCACTGCCAGCTGTCGCCGACGGCGGACTTGTCGGCCTGCACCTGCTCGAAGCTCTCGCTCTGCATGAAGTGCCAGTACTCGCCGTCGTTGTAAAGGAACTGCATGTCGGTATCGAGGACGTCGGCCACTTCCAGCGAGTCGGTGGCCTTCATGGTCATCTCGACCACGCGGCCCGACTTGATGTTGCGGTACTTGATGCGGGTGAAGGCCTGGCCCTTGCCCGGCTTGACGTATTCGGCTTCGGTGATGACGCAAGGGTCGCGGTTGACCAGGATCTTCGCGCCGGGCTTGACGTCGTTCATGCCGTAGGTGGCCATCTGCATCGCTCCAGGTAAATCAAAGCCGACAAGACAAAGCCGCCGGTGACAGCGGCTACAATGGACGGGTCGGTCCGCCGAACCCTTGCGAGCCGACATCCGTGAGCCCTCCATGATACCCGCACACCCCCTCCCCGCCCAAGCCGCGCGCTGGCAGGCGCTCTGGCGCGATGCGATCCGCGATCCGCGCGAGCTGCTGTCCCTGCTCGGCCTGGGCCTCGACGCCGCACGCGTCTCCGCCCCGGCCGCGGCCGCCTTCCCCCTGCGCGTGCCGCGCGGATTCGCCGCGCGCATGCGCCACGGCGACCGCCACGACCCGCTGCTGCGCCAGGTCCTGCCCCTGGTCGAGGAAGAGCGGGTCACGCCCGGATTCAGCAGCGACGCGGTCGGCGACGCCGCGGCCCGCGCCGGCCGCGGGCTACTGCACAAGTACCAGGGCCGCGCCCTGCTGGTGGCCACGGGCAGTTGCGCCGTGCATTGCCGCTACTGCTTCCGCCGGCACTTCCCCTATGGCGAGGAGACGGCGGCGGCCGACGGCTGGCGGGAGTCGCTCGACTACCTGGCGGCGCATCCGGAGATCGACGAGGTGTTGCTGTCCGGCGGCGATCCCCTGTCCCTGTCGACGGCAAAACTCGCCGAACTGACCACTGGCCTGGCGCGCCTGCCGCAGGTCCGTCGACTCCGGCTGCATACCCGCCTGCCGGTCGTCCTGCCCGAGCGGGTGGACAACGCCTTGCTCGACTGGCTGTCTTCCCTGCCCTGGCCGGTGGCGATCGTCCTGCACGCCAACCATGCCAACGAACTCGACGCCTCCGTCGCCACGGCCTGCACGCGGCTGCGCGGCACCGGCGCGCAACTGCTCAACCAGTCGGTCCTGCTGCGCGGGGTCAACGACGACATCGACGCGCTTGCCGACCTGTCAACGCGCCTGTTCGAGATCGGCGTGCTGCCTTACTACCTGCACCAGCTCGACCGCGTTTCCGGCACGGCCCACTTCGAAGTCGACGACGCCAGGGCCCGCGCCCTCTGGTCCGGACTGCATCGCCGACTGCCCGGTTACCTGCTGCCCCGGCTTGTCCGCGAGACCGCGGGCGAGCCCGGCAAGTCGGATCTGTGATGGCGCGCACAGTGGGGCTTCTGGTACATTCAAGCTATATTGACTAAAGCATTGAAAGCGCAAGGAACCCGTCGATGGCACAGCAGGACGCCGTCATCCGCCTGCTCCTCGTCGAGGATCATCTGGAAGACGCCGAGCACCTGATCAGCATGCTGCGCAACGGCGGCATGGCGATCCGTCCCCAGAGGCCGGAATCCGCCCAGGAGCTCGAAGCATTGCTGGCCGGCGCCAGCGTCGACATGGTGCTTGCCCAGGGCGACGCCACACAGATTCCGTTCGCGCTGGTCGCGCAACGCGTCGAGGCGACCGGCAAGGACATTCCCGTGCTGGCGGTGTCCAACTCGCTCGACGAAACCACCGTGATGGCGCAGATCGCCGCCGGCGCCCGCGATGTCGCCCTGCGTTCGCGTCCCGAGCATGTGCAATTCGTGGTGCGCAATGAATTCAACGCCCTGCAGAGCCGGCGCGGCCTGCGCCACCTCGAGGCCGCGCTGCGCGAGACCGAGCGCCGCTGCGACGCGCTGATCTCGTCCTCGCGCGATCCGATCGCCTATGTCCACCAGGGCATGCACATCCGCGCCAACCAGGCCTACCTGGACATGTTCGGCTTCGAGGAATTCGAGGACATCGAGGGGCTGTCGGTGCTTGACCTGCTGGCCCCCGCGCATGCCGACAATTTCAAGCAACTGCTCAAGCGCATCGACAAGGGCGAAGCGCCGCCCCGCGAACTGGCGATCCGCGCGCGCAAACCCGATGGCGGCGCCGAGTTCGACGCCAGCATGGAGTTCACCCCGGCCACCTACGAGGGCGAGCCCTGCCTGCAGATCGTGTTCCGGCAGCAGACCGTGGACGCCAAGATGGCGCGCGAGCTCGACGAGCTGCGCCAGCGCGACCCGCTCACCGACCTGTTCAACCGCCAGCATTTCATGGGCGAGCTCGAAGCCGCCGTGGCAGTGGCTGCCGACGGCAAGGGCCACCAGGCCCTGCTGCTGGTGGAACCGGACAACTACGAGAACCGCCTCGGCGAGGTTGGCCTGGCCCAGGCCGACGTCCTGCTGCGCCAGCTGGCGGACAAGCTGCGCTCGGCCCTGGCTGGCGACATCGCCGCGGCCCGCTTCAGCGACCACAGCTTCGCCGTGCTCGCCCGCAGCCACGACCACACCCAGACCCAGGCCCTGGCCGAGCGCATCCGCGCGATCTTCGAGCAGCAGATCCTCGAGCTGGGCAAGCAGAGCATTTCCCTGACCGTGAGCATTGGCGGCGTGCAGATCGGCGAGAAGATCGCCAGCATCCCGCAGATCCTGGCACGCGCCTCGGCCGGCCTGCAGTCGGCGCAGGGCGTGGGCGGCAACCGCATCGAGATCTTCGACCCGGCGGCGCGCGACCGCGCCGAGGAAGACCGCATCCAGGCCTGGGTCCAGCGCATCCAGGAGGCGCTGCGCGAGGACCAGTTCGTGCTGAACTTCCAGCCGATGATCAGCCTCACCGGCGACCCGAACGAGAACTACGAGGTCCTGCTGCGGATGAAGGCGCCGAACGGCGAGATCGTCGCGCCCGACCAGTTCATGCCGATCGCCGAGGAACACGGCCTGCTGATCGACCTGGACCGCTGGGTGATCGGCCGCACCATCACCCTGCTGGCCGAGCGCCGCAAGGCCGGCAAGGACACCACCCTGTTCGTCAAGGTGGCGCCGTCCTCACTGGTCGAGGGCGACCTGCACAACTACATCGGCGCCCAGCTAAAGGCGCACTCCGTGTCCGGCGCGCACCTGGTGCTGCAGTTGCCGGAGTCGAAGATCTACACGCACCTGCGGCCGCTGCAGGCCTTCCAGAAAATCGTCGCCAGCTTCGGCTGCCGGCTGTGCCTGGAGCAGTTCGGGACCAGCCTGAACTCGTTCCAGATGCTGCAGCACTTCGAGCCGGCGATCCTGAAGATCGATCGCAGCTACATCACCGACCTGGCCAAGAACCCCGAGAACCAGAAGAAGGTCCGCGAGATCGTCGCCCAGGCACGCAAGCTGGACAAGCAGACCATCGCCGAATTCGTCAGCGACGCCAGCTCGATGACCGTGCTGTTCTCGATCGGCGTGGACCTGGTGCAGGGCAATTTCCTCGCCCCGCCCAGCGCAAGCATGAACTACGAGTTCGGGTGATCTGGGAGCGGCTTAAGCCGCGAGTGCCCAAGACAATCGCGGCTGAAGCGGCTCCTGCATCAGGTGGCGGCGCGCAGGCGCGCGATCCGCTCTTCCAGCGGCGGATGGCTGCGGAACAGGCCCTGCAGGCCATGCGCGACAGCGCCTGAAATGCCGAACGCGGCGATCTGCCTGGGCAGGGTGCTCTCGCCATGCGCGCGACCCAGCGCCTCGAGCGCGGAAATCATCTTCGCGCGACCGGCCAGGCGCGCGCCGCCGGCATCGGCACGGAACTCGCGCCACCGGCTGAACCACATCACGATGACCTGCGCGAACAGGCCGAAGACCATGTCCAGCACCATCACGATCAGGTAATAGGACCAGCCCGGGCCATTGCTGTCGCGGTTGCCCGACAGCGCCGCGTCGATCACCCGTCCAACCACGCGC
>JANXUD010000061.1 GCA_025352045.1 Gammaproteobacteria bacterium
TAGGCGTACACGTTATCGATCTTGCCGTCGGCGCGCAGCGTGTAGATGTCGGCGCTTGCGACCTTGCCGTTCTCGGCGAAATACGGCGTGTGCGCGATCACCCACCAGCGGCCCATGTAGCGCGGCAGGTCGATCGGGGCCACCTGAGCTGCAGCCGCGGCCGGCGGTGCCGCCGGCTGCATCGGCTTGGCGACGGCCAGGCTCGCGGGCACGATTGCGGCCAGGGCCATGCCGAGCGCGGTGGCACCGGCGAGGGAAGAACGAGGCATTGGCATCGCGGGCAATCCGGTCGGGAAGGACAGGTTGCGCGCTGGCGGGCGAAGGGCGCGTCAACGTCGTCGGGGCCGGGGCCGGGGGCCGCCGGGACAGGCGATGGCGCGCCGCAGCGCGGCGGACTCAGTTGCTGGCCTGGATCCGGCCGATTTCCTGCGCGGTCAGCAGGCGCGGGATGCGCAGGGTGAACACGGTGCCGTCGGCGTCCGACGAGGACACCTCGATGCTGCCACCGTGCGCCAAGGTGATTTCGCGGGCGATGAACAGGCCCAGGCCGATGCTGGTGCTCGGGCGGCCACGGTCGGTCGGCGACGGCGCCAACTGCACCAGCGGATTGAAGATCATGGACAGCGCCGGGCCGGGGATGACGCTGCCGCGGTTGCACACCCGCACCAGCACGGCATCGCCGTCGGCGCGCGCAGCCATGGTCACCGGCTCGCCGGGCGGACTGTACTGGGCGGCGTTGTTGAGCAGGTTGGAGAACACCTGTTGCATGCGGTCGTCGTCGAAGTTGCAGGTGAGGTCGCCCGCGGCTTTGAGTTCGAAGACGCATTCCGGGTGCGCCGACCGCGCGGCGTCGATGGCGGCGGCGCAGGATAGACGCATGTCCTGCGGCGTCGATTCGATCGGGATGGCGCCGCCCAGCTGGGTGCGCGCGTACTCCAGCAGGTCGTCCACCATCGTCGCCATCGACGTCGCGCTGCGCTGCACCCGCAAGGCCACGGCACCGACGTCGGAGTCGGCGGCATGCTGGCGCACAAGGAAATCACCGGCCATGCTGATCGTGGCCAACGGGCTGCGCAGGTCGTGGCCGAGGATGGCCAGGAAGGTGTCGCGGGTGCGCGTCCCCTGCTCGGAATAGGTCAGCACCGACTCGGCCAGCGCCTGGTCGATGGTCTCGTTGAAGCGGACCATGTCGCGAGCGACGTCCTCGCCAAAACTGGTGACGTTGGGCAGCCACAGCCGCAGCACGGTGGCGCGGAGGGCGCGGTACTCGGCGGTCAGCTGCAGCAGCGAGAAGCCGCTGACGTGGCGCAGCGTGCCGTGGGTGCCCGCGGCGCTGCCCACCTCCATGGGCTGGCGACCCTGCGATTTTTCCTTCTGCTCGCGCGGCGTCTCCGGCTGCGCCATGTCCTCGGCGATCGCCAGCAGGATCGGCCGTGCATGGTCGCGCAGCGCGCGCGGCGACATGTCGGCCGCCGCCGGGCCGAGCGTCTGCGCGAAGGCGTCCCATTCGGCCAGGATGGCGTCAAGGTGGTGCAGGATGAAGTCGGACAGACGCATGGCGTCGGGCACTTTGGCGGCTTGCGCCGGCTCGGTCAAGCCTCGCCGCCGCCCGGTTGGCCGCTGTCGGCCGCCTCGTCGCCCGGCGTATCCGCGTGGACCCGGGGCTGCTCGCCATCCTTGTACATCTGGTGCGCGACGCTGTTGCTCGGGCCGGTGTCGGCATCGATCAGCGGCGGCTTGCGGCCCGGCTGGGGCGCGATGGCCGCGTGCTCGACGACGGCCTGGCCATGATTCTTCTTGTCCTGCGCGACAGTCTTGTCGTGGGCGATATTGCGCTCGTCAGTCATGATGCCTCCCTGGCCAGCGAGAGGCTGGTGGCACCATGTTGCGCTGTGTCAGCTGTACCGGCGCTGGGCCGGGGCGCGCAGGCCCTACTGCCGGTCAAGGAATTGCGGCGCGCGGGCTTGGCAGGGTCAGGCGGCCCGAGGCGCCCAGGTGGGCTGGCAATCGGGCAGGGTCATTTCCTCACAGCACTGGTACAGCGATTGCGCGGCTTCGTCCCGGCTTCGGCACGGCAGGCCGCCGACCACGCGCAGCAGGTTCCGGACCACTGCGTCATCTGCAACGAGCGCTGGCTTGAGACGATGCATGAAGTAGTGCATCCACCGCTCGTCCGGCGCGTCGCCCGGCGCGGGCAGGAGCTGGCGCTGCGGATCGTAGAAGGCGTCGATGTAGCGTTCGCAAAGCAGGGAGTACGCGGCCGCCAGCGGCCACGTGTCCACGGCTGTGCGCACCCCCAGCGAAGACAGGGCGGGCATGCCGGACGTGTTCCATTCCAGGAGCGCGGCGGCGTCCAGGAAACGCGTGCGGCAGTCCGCCACCAAGAGGTGGATCAGCACCGTGCCCTGCTCCCGACACGCCTGGCGCAGGTCGTCGCCATTCATTGCAACCCTCCCGTCGTGATGAAGTGGGCGTCGCGCAGTTCGGACTCGCCTTGCCAGTGGTAGGCGACCATCGGGCCGCCCTTGCAGGCGCTGTAGTCCACGCAGGCGGCCAGGGGCGACTGCACGCGCGGCGTGCCCGACTCCCAGTAGTGGCCGAACAGTACCGGCTTGTCGCCGGCGTAGCCGGTTGGGCAATCGGCCGGGAGCGGCAGGTCCGGAAACTCCGTGCCGGCGGCGCCGTTGGCGATTCCCGCCAGGCGGTAGGTGCGCGCCGTGGCGTCCCACCAGCGCAGGCGCACCTTCGTGCGCTCGACGCCGCCCGGGTCGAAGAAGGAGTGGCCGGCGGGCAATTCGATCTCGGGGCCCTTCAGCAGCGTCTCCAAGGCGTCGTACTCCGGCGTGCCGCGGCGGCTGCCCGCCTCCACCAGCGCAAGGTCCAGGCGATTGCCGGGCTGCAACAGCGGCTGCAGGTACGCGACGTGCTCGGGCGACCAGCAGGCGTGGACCACGCGCAAGCCGGGCAGGTCGAGCCAGACCGGCAGCGTGAGGAACCAGTCCACCATTTCCTGGTGCAGGGCCGGGTCGTGGGCCGTCTCGCTGAGGAAGGCCTCGTGTTGCTCATGGTTCTTCGCGCTGCGCTTGCGCAGGTGCTGGCCGGCGTTTTGCGTGTCGGGCGTATGGAAGGCGATCGCGTTGAACTCGTGGTTGCCCATCACCGCCTGGGCCGTGCCGGCATCCAGCATGCCGCGCACCAGGCGGATGGTGTCGAGCTGCCCAGGACCGCGGTCGATGAAGTCGCCGACGAAGATCGCCGTGCGGTCCGGGTTGTCGTGGCGCCAGGTTTCGCCCCGCTCGCGGTAGCCCAGCGTGCCGAGCAGGGCCGACAGCTTGTCGGCATGGCCGTGGATGTCGCCGATCACGTCGTATTCCATCTCCCTTCTCCCTTAGTAGTACTATGTCACTAAGGTACCGCACTTATTGATGGAATGCAACTAAGTGGCCGAGAAGCGACGCCTCTATCCGATCGTCACCGCCGATGTGGCCCTGTTCACGCTGCAGGAGCAGCGCCTGCGCGTGCTGCTGATCCAGCGCGCCAACAACCCCACGCCCGGCGGCTGGGCGCTGCCTGGTGGCGTGCTCAACCCGGAACTCGACGCAAGCCTGGACCACACGGCGCTGCGCATCCTCGCGGCCAAGACGCGCGTCGCCCTGCCCCACCTCGAGCAAGTGGCCACGCATAGCGGCCCCGACCGCGACCCGCGCGGCTGGTCGGTCAGCACGCTCTACTACGCGCTGCTGCCCAGCGACCAGGTGCCAGCCGTGGCCGGCGACAAGACCGAGTCGATCGAATGGTGCGACCCGGAGCGGCCGGGGCATCGGCTGGCGTTTGACCATCGCGTATTGCTGGGCGAGGCCTTGGCGACGTTGCGCGAAAAGGTGGGCCGCGGCGCGCTGCCGCTGCATTTGTTGCCGGCGAAGTTCACGCTGACCGAGTTGCAGCGGGCCTGCGAGGCGATCCTGGGCCGGCCGCTCGACAAGGCGGCGTTCCGGCGGCAGATCAAGGAGGCGCCGCAACTGGTGGCCGTGGAGGGAGAGTTCCTGCGCGGGGCGCAGCGGCCGGCGCAGTTGTATCGGGCAGCGGGTGGGTTTGCGTTCTAGACTTCGCTCCGGCGGGCGATGCGGAGCTGAAGGGCGGGCCAGATGGCCAAGGGGTGGCAATGCACGCGTATGACTTCATCCTGATCCTGTTCTCGTTCGTCTATGCGGCCGCGGTGACGCAGCTGCTCTCGACCGCGGGCGAAATCATCATCGCGTCCAGGCGCATCCGGCTGTCGTGGTTGAACGCGGGCTGGATGCTGGCCGCGCTGCTGTTCACCTGCGCCTGGTGGATCGGCCTGTGGGACCTGCACGTGGTGACGGCCTGGGGCGTGGGCACGATCGCGTTCTATTTCGTGGTCGCGGCAGGCATCTACCTGCTCGCGCGGCTGGTGTCGCCGCGCATCCCCGAGGAACACCCGCTCGACCTGCATGCCTTCCATGCCGCCGAGGGCCGCAAATATCTGGTGGCTTACGCGGTGCTGTCCTGGATCACGGTCGGCGTCAATGCGGTGCTTGGCCAGGCCAACGGCCTCGCGCAATGGTCGGCTCAGAACACGGTGATCGTGCCGATAGCGGTGGCGACGAGCCTGGCGGCGATCTTCAGCCGGGTGGCGTGGGTGCAAAACTTGGCGCTAGCGACCCAGATTGCGGGGTGGTTCGTGTACTTCTCCTGCTTCCAGTCGGCGCTGGTGGGCTAGCGAACCTGCGTCGGGTGGCGCCACGAGCGCCGGCTACGTGATGGCCGGCGCGCACCTGGACAGCTGGGTCGCCGGCGACGGTGCCGCCGACAACGGCGCGGGTAGCGCGGTGGTGGTGGAGGCCGCGCGCATCCTGTCATCGCTGGGCACCCGGCCGCGGCGCACGATTCGATTCGCGTTGTGGTCCGGCGAGGAGCAGGGCCTGCTCGGCTCCTACGACTACGTGGCGCGGCACCTGGCCACGCGCCCGCCCACCGGCGACGCCGAGCTCGACACGGCCGGCCCGTATTTCAGCAGCCGCGCGGCCTTCCCGATTACGCCCCTGCCCGGCTGCCGCGACCTCAAGGTCTATCTCAACCTGGGCAATGGCTCGGGCAAGGTGCGCGGCCTGTACGCCGAGGGCAACGTCGCCGCGGTGCCGGTGCTGAAGGGCTGGCTCGCGCCGTACGCGTCGCTCGGCGCGGGCGCCGTGGTCGCCAAGCCGACCGGCTCCACTGACCACGTGGTGATGGTGAAGCTGGGGTTGCCGGCCTATCAGTTCATCCAGGATCCGCTGGACTATGAGTCGACCGTGCATCATTCCAATGCGGATACGTTTGATCATTTGCGGCCGGATGATTTGCGGCAGGCGGCGGCGGTGATGGCTGGGGTGTTGTTGAGTGCGGCGAACTCGGAGAAGACTGTGCCGGGGAATGTGGTGCCGGGGCGCGCTGATGATAGCGATCCGTTTCGGTACAAGGACCCGAGCGCGGATTGAGCACCGGTTCACCCAGAGCTGGCCCCGCAAATCTGAACAGCCCGATAGGTGGATTACCTGCTCACTGAGGCGATGATATCGCCAACACCAGGAGCAGCACATGACGCGACGCACCCGCCGCAACCACTCGCCGGCGTTCAAATCCAAAGTGGCCC
>JANXUD010000068.1 GCA_025352045.1 Gammaproteobacteria bacterium
CGAGGCGCGCGCGGCATGGCAGTCGGCTACGCCGGCGTCGGATTCGCCCTGGGCGCGTTCGGCTTCTTCGCTGGAGCTGAGCTTGCGGGCGAGCAGGTCCTGCCGGCGCTGTGAAATATTTCCGGCCACCCGCGAGCGCACGCAGGCCGAGGTGGCCTGGCTGCTTGCCGCCGTGGACTGCCGCCGCCGCAGTTCGCGCTCGGCGCACGCCTGCTGGACCCGCGCCTGCAACAGCGGCGCGGACTCGGTGATCGCCAGCACCTGGCCGGCCTGCACGTCGCTGCCGCGCTCGACCAGCAGCTTGGCGATCACGACGCCGCCGATATTGTCGGGCGTGACGGGGGCGGTGATGCGGAGGCTGCCCTGGTAGGGCTCCAGCCGGCCCAGCGCGGAGACCTGCGCCTGCGCGAGCGGCCCAAGCAGGAGGCAGAGGAGGGGAATGCCCGCAAGCAGCGGGCGACGCAAGGCGCGCAGTCGGCGCCCGGCCGCGCTTGCGCGCGCTGGATCGGCTTGCATCGGATCTCCCCAAGACCACCGGTCACCGAGCTTAACCGGCAGTATGGCCAGGAGTCCATCCGGCGGGAACTCAGCCGGCGAGCGCATCCCGACGCTGGGCGAGGCGTTCGCGTTCGATGCCGAAGCGGGCGATGCGTTCCTGTTCCTGCGCAACGACTTCGGCCGGCGCATTGGCGACGAAGCTGGCGTTGGACAACTTGCCGCGCGCCTTGTCGAGCTCGCCGCCCAGTCGCTTGATCTCCTTGTCCAGGCGCGCGACTTCCTGCGCCCTGTCCACCAGGCCTTCGAGCGGGATGCTGATGGCCAGGCCACCGATGGCAACCGGCGCGGAAAAGGCGGGCGACGCCACGCCGCCGACCGCGCGCACGTCGCTTGCCCGCACCAGGAACTTCAGCGCCTCGCCGAAGCGCGCCATGCGTTGAAAATCACTCGGCGCGCCGTCGTCGAACAGCAACTGCACCTGCGCCGCGGGCGAGAGGTTGTTCTCGCCGCGCACCCGGCGCACGGCGCTGACCACGGCCTTCAGCCACTCGATGTCGGCAACCGCGCGCGCGTCGGCAGGCAGGGCATCCGCGTCGGGCCATGGCTGGGTGCTGATGCTGTCGCCGCCGATGCCCAGGCGCGGCGCCACCGACTGCCAGATTTCCTCGGTGATGAAGGGAATCAGCGGGTGCAGCAGGCGCAGCACCTGCTCGAGCACCACCAGCAGGGTGCGACGCGTGCTCGCGGCGGCAATGGCATCGTCGCTGTGCAGGGCCGGCTTGGCCAGCTCCAGGAACCAGTCGCAGACCTCGTTCCAGGTGAATTCGTACAGCGCCTGCGCGGCGAGGTCGAAGCGGTAGGCGGCGAACTGGGCGTCAACCTCGCGGATCGTGCCGGCGAGCCTGGCCAGGATCCAGCGCTCGGCATCGGTGGCGGGCGGGACACCTGCCGGGGAAAGTGGAAGGGCCTCGCCGGGCGCTTCCTCGGCGCCGCCTCCGGCGAACTGGTTCATCAGCACGAAGCGCGCCGCGTTCCACAGCTTGTTGCAGAAATTCTTGTAGCCCTCGGCGCGCTCGAGGTCGAACTTGATGTCGCGGCCATGGGTCGCCAGGGAGGCGAATGTAAAGCGCAGCGCATCGGCGCCGAAGGCCGCGATGCCGCCGGGGAACTCGCGTCGCGTGGCCTTCTCGATCTTGGCGGCCATCTGCGGCTGCATCAGCCCGCCCGTGCGCTTGGCGATCAGCGCGTCCAGCGTGATGCCGTCGATGATGTCGATCGGGTCCAGGATATTGCCCTTGGACTTGGACATCTTCTGGCCGTCCTTGTCGCGCACCAGGCCGGTGATGTAGACGTCGCGGAAGGGCACCTGGCCGGTGAAGTGGTCGGTCATCATGATCATCCGGGCGACCCAGAAGAAGATGATGTCGAAACCGGTCACCAGCACCGAGGTCGGCAGGTAGCGGTCGTAGCCCAGGCGCTGCATCGCCTCCGGATCCGGCCAGCCCAGCGTGGAATGCGACCACAGCGACGAGCTGAACCAGGTCTCGAGCACGTCGCTGTCGCGGGTGAGCGCGACATCCGCGCCAAGGCCATCCCGCCTGCGGACTTCATCCTCGCTGCGGCCGACATGGATGCCGCCCTGCGCGTCGTACCAGGCCGGGATGCGGTGCCCCCACCACAACTGGCGGCTGATGCACCAGTCCTGGATGTTGCCCATCCAGTGCCGGTAGGTGCTGACCCAGTTTTCCGGCACGAAGCGGACGCTTCCGTCCTCGACGAGTTCGAGGCCGCGCTTGGCCAGCGAATCCATTTTCACGAACCACTGGTCGGTCAGGTAGGGCTCGATCACCTGGCCGGTGCGGTCGCCGCGTGGCACTTGCAGCTTGTGCTTCTTCTCCTCGACCAGCAGGCCGGCGGCTTCCAGGTCGGCGAGCACCAGCTTGCGCGCCGCATAGCGATCCAGGCCGCGATACTTCTCCGGCGCGTTGTCGTTGATCGCGGCATCGGGCGTGAGGATGTTGATCAGGGGCAGCGCGTGGCGCTGGCCGACCGCATAGTCGTTGAAGTCGTGCGCCGGCGTGACCTTGACCACGCCGGTGCCGAACTCCCGGTCCACGTAGTCGTCGGCGATGATCGGGATCTCGCGGCCGGTCAGCGGCAAGTTGACCGACTTGCCGACCAGGTGCATGTAGCGATCGTCCTCGGGATGCACCATCACCGCGGTGTCGCCAAGCATGGTTTCCGGGCGCGTGGTCGCGACCACCAGGGACCCGCTGCCATCGCTGAGCGGGTAGGTAATGGACCAGAGGAAGCCATCCTCTTCTTCCTGCACGACTTCGAGGTCGGAGATGGCGGTCTTCAGCACCGGGTCCCAGTTCACCAGGCGCTGCCCGCGATAGACTAGGCCTTCCTCGTGCAGGCGCACGAAGGTCTCGACCACGGCCTTCGACAGGCCCTCGTCCATGGTGAAGCGCTCGCGCGACCAGTCGCCGCTGGCGCCCATGCGCCGCATCTGCCGGCTGATGGTGTCGCCCGATTCCTGCTTCCAGCCCCAGACGCGTTCGATGAAATCCTCGCGGCCCAGGCCATCGCGGGTCAGGTTCTCGCGCGCCAGGTTGCGCGCCACCACCATCTCGGTGGCGATGCCCGCGTGGTCCGTGCCCACCTGCCAGAGCGTGTCGAAGCCACGCATGCGGTGGTAGCGGATCAGCGCGTCCTGCAGCGTGTGCTGGAACGCGTGGCCCATGTGCAGGGTGCCGGTGACATTGGGCGGCGGCAGCATGATCGTGTAGGGCGTGCCGGTGCCGCTGGGCCTGAAGCAGCCGCTGGCCTCCCACCGGGCGTACAGGCGGGTCTCGAAGGTCTGCGGTTCGAAGCTCTTGTCCATGGGTCTCGATTCAATGCGGCGCGCGGGGTCGGTTCAGTTCAGTTCGGCAAAGGCGTCGCGGGTCAGGTTTTCCGGTGCGCCGTCGGTGCAGTGCACCTCGTCCTCGATGCGCACGCCGCCGTACTTCGACAGGTGTTCGACGCGCTTCCAGTCGACCGCCTCCGCATGCGGCCCGGCGCGCAGGCCGGCCAGCAGGGTCGGGATGAAGTACAGGCCCGGCTCGATGGTCACCACCATGCCCGGCGCCAGGGTGCGGGTCATGCGCAGGAAGGGATGGCCGGCGGGGCGGGGGATCAGCACGCCGTCGGCGTCGCTGAAGCCGGACACGTCGTGCACCTGCAGGCCGATCGGATGGCCGAGTCCATGCGGGAAGAAGACCGAGCTGACGCCGGTCTCGAGCATCTGCCCCGGATCCATGTCCACGATCTCCAGCGACCTGAGCACGCTGCCCAGGCGCAGGTGGCATTCCAGGTGCAGTTCGCGGTAGTCCAGGCCGGCGCGCACCGTGGAGGCGAGGTGCTGCTGTTCCTGGTCCACGGCGTTGACCAGGTCGGTGAAGGCCGCGTCGCCATTGCCCCAGGTGCGGGTGATGTCCGAGGCGTAGCCGTCCACTTCGGCGCCGGCATCGATCAGCAGGGAGCGGTGCTGCGCCGGCACCTGGGTGCTCTTGTACTGGTAATGCAGGGTCGCGCCGTTCTCGTTCAGCGCCACGATGTTGTTGTAGGGCACGTCGCTGTCGGTGTGGCCGGCCCCGGCCAGGTAGGCGGCATTGATCGCTGCCTCGGAGCCGCCAGCCCGGAAGGCATCGCGCGCGGCGGCATGCCCACGCACGGCCAGGCGTTGCGCCTGGCGCATCTTGTCCAGCTCGTAGGGCGTCTTGAAGGCGCGCTGGAAGTGCAGCGTGTCCAGCAGGATCTTTGGATTGTTCGGCACCACGCCCGGCAGGGCGGCGTCGGCTTCCCCGATGATCGCGGCATTGGCGGCCAGTGGCGCGAGGATCGCGGCCGCTTGCGCCGGTTCGGTGATGATGCGGATGTCGAAGTGCCCGACCCACTGGCCCGCGGGCGCGCTCGGCGGGACATGCCAGTAATCGTCCGGCTGGTAGTAAACCAGCACCGGCCGCTCCCCGGGCGTGTAGGCGATCCAGCTGTCGTGGTGGCGGGTCAGCGGCAGCCAGGCCTTGAACTGCGGATTGGCCTTGAACGGGTAGGGCATGTCGTCGAGGAAGCGCATCTTCTCGACGCCGGAGGCCACCAGCAGGCGGTCGAAGCCGGCCTTCGCCAGGGCCGCGTCGGTCCGGCTGCGCACGATGGCAAGGTGGTCGGCATAGGCATCGGGCGAGTAGGCTTGTGACCGGAGCAGGGACATGGCTTAGGATTCGTTGGGGGGCGGCGCATCATTCTGCCTCAACACCAAGGGCAGGCATGGAGCACCAGCGGGAAGACGGCGGATTCCTCGGCCAACCGGCCTGGCTGTGGAGCGGCGCGGCCCTGGTCGTGGGACTGGCCGCGTCCCTTGCTGCCGCCTGGATGCACCACCAGTCGTTGGCCCGTGCCGAGCGCGTCACGCTCGAGCGCCGGGCCGAACGGAGTTTTGACGCGGTCGAAGCGCAACTGCGCAGCTGCGGCCTGCTGGTGCGCTCAGTCCAGGCGCTGTTCCTCACCACGGACCGGGTCACCGACCTCGAGTTCGACAGCATCTATGCCAACCTGCGGCCCCGCGAGCTGTTTCCCAGCCTGCAGGCGATCGCCTATGCCGACCGGGTGCCCAGCGCCGACGGCCAGGACCACTTCCCGACCCGCCTGATCGCCCCCAAGGGTGGCAACCTGCGCCTGCGTGGCCTGGACATCGTCTCACAGCCGGCCAACCTGCGCAGCGTGCTGGCCTCCCGGGACAGCGACGAGCCGGCCATGTCCGCGGCCTTCACCCTGATCCAGCGCCAGGGGCTGCCGGGCAACAACCACGACGGCATCACCATCCGCCTGCCCGCCTACGCCCACGGCCTGCCGCCGCGCTCGCTGGCCGAACGGCGCGCCCGCTTCATCGGCACGATCGGGGTGTCGTTCCAGGTCCGGACCCTGATCGAGGAGGCGCTGCCGCCCGAAACGCGCGACAGCATGGACGTGCGCGTGCTGGATGTCTCTGATAGCCAGCCCTGGTCATTGTTCTGGGCGCCGATGCGCGCCCATCCTCCGCTGGGCGAACCACACAGGTCCGACTACCAATTCCATCGCAACCTGCGCTTCGGCGGGCGCACCTGGCAGATGGAGCTGCTCGGGCACCCCGGCGTAACCGCCTCGGTCTGGCAGCCCCTGCTCACCCTGGGCGGAGGGATCCTGGCGAGCCTGCTGCTGGCGACCCTTGCCTGGTCGATCGCCAGCACGCGCGCCCGCGCGCTGGTGCTGGCGCGCAGCATGTCGGCGCAGTACCGGGACAGCGAGGCCAGGTTCCGCGCCCTGAACGAATTGTTGCCGACCCTCGTGCTGCTGGCGCGCATGGACGGATCACTGGTGTATGCCAACCAGTCCGCGCGGACCCGGCTGGGACTGGCCGATCCGGCCACCACGCCGGCGTCGCTGTATGCGCTATGCGATGACCCGGGCCCGGCCCGAACCATGCGCGAGGCCGCCGAAGACGGACTGCCGGTGCGCAACATGACCGTGCGCTGCTCGGGCCCGTCCCACGATCCGTTCTGGGCCAACCTGTCGGTGTCGCCGATCGAGCTCGACGGCCGGCCGCACCTGCTGGCGGTGGCCAACGACATCACCGAGATGCGCGACCTCAACGAGATGCTCAGCTACCAGGCCAGCCACGACTCGCTGACCGGGCTGAACAACCGGCGCGAGTTCGGCCGGCGCCTGGACCTGGCGATCGGCCGCGTCGAAGCCGGCGGCCCCGCATCGGCCCTGCTGTACTTCGACCTGGACCAGTTCAAGATCATCAACGACACCTCGGGCCACCACAGCGGCGACCAGTTGCTGTCGCAACTGGCGGCCCTGCTGGGCAGCCACCTGGTCGAAGGCGAGACGATCGCGCGCCTGGGCGGCGACGAGTTCGGCATCCTCCTCGAACCCGCGACCCGGCAACGGGCGCTGGAATTCGCCGAGAGGATGCGCCTGGAGATCGACGGCTTCGTGTTCGGCGCCGACCAACGCACCTACGCGGTGAGCGTGAGCGTGGGGCTGGTGCTGATCGACCGCCCGGGCCTGAGCCGGCGCGAAGTGCTGTCGCTGGCCGACACCGCCTGCTACATGGCCAAGGAGCGTGGCCGCAACCGCGTGCACCTGTATTCCGAGAACGATGCCGAGACCACGCAGCGGCGCAGCGAGCTAGACTGGGCCAGCCGGCTGCGCCAGGCGCTGATCGACGAGCGCTTCGTGCTCCACTACCAGGAGCTGGCGACGCTGCGGCACGACGACAGCGTCGGCGCCCACGTCGAGCTGCTGATCCGCCTGCGCGACGAAGACGGTGCCATGGTGCCGCCCGGCGCCTTCATTCCCGCGGCCGAACGCTTCGGCCTGATGCTGCAACTGGACCGCTGGGTGGTGGACACCGCGCTGGCCAACTTCGACCGCCTGCACCCGTCCGACCAGCCGCTGGCGATGTGCGCGATCAACCTGTCGGCGCTCACCATCGAGGATGAGACCTTCGCCCCGTTCGTGCTCGAACGCCTGTCGCGCCATGGGGTGCCGGCGGACCGGGTCTGCTTCGAGATCACCGAGACCGCCGCGGTCGCCAGCATGGTGCGCGTGGTCGGGCTGATGGACACGCTGCGCGCGGCCGGCTGCAAGTTCTCGCTGGACGATTTCGGCGCCGGCATGGCCTCGTTCGGCTACCTGAAGAACCTGCCCGTGGATTACGTCAAGATCGACGGCAGTTTCATCCGAAACATCGACAGCGATCCGATCAGCCAGTCGATCGTGCGCGCGGTCACCGAGATTGGGCACCAGCTGGGCCTGGGCGTGGTGGCCGAGTGGGTGGGGGATGCGCGCGCGCTGGAGATGCTGCGGGTGGCCGGCGTGGACTACGCGCAGGGCTATTTCCTGCACAAGCCCGAACCCACCCTGCTGTTCCGCTAGGGATCGGCGCCGGCGGCCACCCAGCTGCGCACGAACAGCAGGTCCGGCGCGGACATGTCGATGAAGCGGAACCCGGTCCAGATCTGGCCCGGCGCGGCGGCCGGGTCGCTCCACAGCTCGTGCGCGCCGACTTCCACCGCGTGCGGGGTGCCGCCGCGCGGGTCGGGCAGGCGGAAGCGCAGCTGGTAGAGCGCGTCGCTGGTCATCGCCTGGTGGGCGATCAGCAGCATGCCGGTTTCCGACAGGTCGCTGATGTGGCCGACCACCTTCTCGGTCATGGTGTCCAGCACCTCGATGCCGTTGTCGGCCTTGCGTCGCGCGGCGCGCCGGTACTCGTTCATTTCGACGTCTCCGGCCCGGCCACCGGAACGGCGAAGCTGCGCAAGGCATTGAGCACGTTTTCCCAGGCACGGTCGATGATCTTGCCCTTGTCTTCCTCGACGATCCGCACGGTGCCCTTGGCCAGCATCCTGGCCAGGCCCTCGAGCGGATATTCGGCGTTCTTCTGGCCGCGCTGGTTCACGAACATCGCCTCGCCGGTGCCGGTGCTCAGCCAGGCAAGCCGACGCCGCACCTGGTCGCCCGCCGACGTCGTGAACTCGAACCATGCGCCGGGCTGGATCTGCTGGAGGCGATCGAACTCCACCTGCTCGGCCGTGCTGAGCGGGATGCGCCGGGCCTTCGGCCCCTGCAGGTCCTCTCCCAGCCGGGCGCGCGCCTTCAGGCGCATGGTCAGCTCGGTACGGCTGCTGGAATCGTCCTTCTCCGGTGCATTGGGATGCACCAGGCGGCGCGCGATGGCGGCGATGTCGTCGCCCTGGTAGCCGACCCGCTCGAGCGAATCCTCGATCTCGCGCTGCAGGCGATTGTCCGGGTCGATCGCGTCCGGGTGCTCGCCGTCGGTGTGCTGCGCGATCTCGATCAGGCGCCCGGCCACCTCCAGTTGCCGCCGCCAGGCGGGCGATTCCTCGCCGTGGCGCAAGGCGGTCAGGGCCATCACGTCGGCCCAGGCCTGGCTGAGCATGGTGCGGGTGAAGCGCGGCAGCTTCTGGTCCTTGACCAGTGACTCCATCGCGACCGCCGCATGGTCGCGCGCCAGGGTCAATTTCTCCTTGCCGCGCGCCGCCTCGACATTCCGGCGCTCGGCCACCTCGGCCTTGCGCGACACGCTCTGCAGGTGGGCGATCAATTCCTGCACCATGTTCTGGAAGACTTTTGGATCGCCGTGGTAGTCGGTGACGGCGCGGTCCACCAGCGAGTGCACCTGGCCGAGCAGGGCGCTATCGGGTTCGTCGTCGCCCAGCCAGTTCACCCCGGTCTCGGCGACGGCGTTGATCATCTGCCGCGCCGGATGCTCGCTGCGGGTGAAGAAGCCGCGGTCCGCCAGCGCCACGCGCATCAGCGGCACCTGCAGCTTGGACAGGAGGGCGGTGGCATTGCTGCCCGGCTTGAGGTCCTTGAGCAGGTTGTCGTAAAGCATCGAGACCAGGTCGAGCGCGTCGTTGTGTTCGTCCGACAGCGCGGGCGCCGCCTGGCCGGGGGCGACGCGGCGCAGCATCGCCAGCATGTCCTGCTTGAGGTGGCCGATGTTGCGTGGCGTCGCGCGCCCGCCGCTGACGATCGGCGCGATCGGCCGCGACTGCAGGTTCCACAGGGCCTCCTGCAGGTCGGTCCCGCTGACCACTTGCGGCGCCTCGCGGCCCTCGCGGCCGCGGTCCGGGTTGAGCTTGCCCAGCAATTGCCGGCGACTGGCCATCAGGTGCCGCAGCAGGTCGAAGCCGCGATCGGTCGCGATCTCGCCCGGCTGGGTGATCGACATCAGCATCTCGGCGACCCGTTGCGCGGTGTCGCGCTGCGCGCTGCCCACCGCTTCGCCGCCACGCCGGCGCAGGTCGCCGCGCGCGGTGCGCAGCGCGTCGGAATCACCCGCCACGTTCAGCCCGTGCGCGTCGATGGCCGTGGGGCTCTGCGCGGTCTGCTCGGTACGGCGCGCGCGGATCGGGACGTACTGCAGGCTCGGCAACACGCCGCGGCGGGCGAGGTCTGCGTTCAGGCGTTCGCACAGGGCGCCGTAGACCGGCATCACCTGGTGGTCGAAGGCGCGGAAAAACGCAAGGCGCAATTCCGGATGGAAATCCAGACGCTCGACCGCGTAGCGCACCGACCGGCACAGGGCCTGCGGCCCGATTGGCAGCGCCTCGGCGTCGAATGCCGGCCGGCCGGCCAGCACGCCGAAGCGCTGGCCGAGCAGGAACAGCGGCAAGCTGTTGGCCAGTTCCGCGCGCGAGGCCGCGTCGGTCAGGACGCTGGTTTCCTCGATCTCGTGGTCCTTGACCAAGGAGAGTTCACCGCCGGACTTGTGCCACACCTGCATGTGCCCACGCATCAACTGGGGGTCCTGCAGCAGGGCGAGCTCGGCCTCGAGCGCATTGAAGTAGTGCAGGAGGAAGTCCGTGCGTGCCTGGCCGACGTGGTCGGCGTCGGCCAGGAAGCGTTGGCGCAGGGCAGTGTCGGTGTTCGTGTCGGCCAGGCGCAGCACCTGTTGCCCGAACTCCTTGACGGTCGAGTTCAGTCCGGCCTGCAGGTCGTCGGTGGCCAGCTTGAGCACCGCGCCTAGCAAGTCGCGCACGCGGCGCGGCAACGATTGCGACGCGAGCGTGGGCAGTACCGTCGAATGGCTTGAACGCGCTGACATACGGCCCCCCCGGGTCGAATCAATCGGAGTCTAACGCGCCGGCAGACTCAGGCCGGGGGGGGGCACGGCATTCCCGGAGATGGGATGCCCTTGCGTTCAGGCTGGGCCGGCGCTTGCGCTACCGGCCCCGCCCGCCGTTTGTCTCAGCGCGCGTCCCAGCGTAGGGCGAGCGTGCCGCTACGTCCAGCGGTGGCGTAACCCTGCACCAGCCGGTAGTCGCGGTCGCCGAGGTTTTCCAGCCGCGCCTCCAGCCTCCAACCGGCGGCCAACGGGGCCGAGGCGCGCAGGTCCAGGCGGCCGTAACCCGCCAGTGGCGCGCCGAAGTCCGGGCGCGCGGAGACCGTGGTCAGGTCCACGCCCACCACGGCGTCATTGCCGAAGCGCCAGTCGGCCGAGACATTGGCCTTGCGTCGCGCCCGGCGCAGCAGGGGTGCGTTGCTGTCCAGGTCGCGCGCGTGCTGCCAGGTGGCGTTGGCCGACAGCGTGAGCGCACCGTGCGCGTAGCGCCCGTCGAGCTCCGCGCCATCCACCGCCGCCCGGCCGATGTTGGTGGCGGAAAAATCCGCACCCTCGAAGGCGATCAGGTCGCGCACCCGGGTGCGGTAGAGCGACAGGCCCAGGTTCGCCGACGCGGACGCGCGCCAGTCCAGGCCGAGCTCGGTGCTGGTCGAACGCTCCGGACGCAGCGCCGGATTGCCGGCGAACAGGCCGAAGAAACCCGGGTAGTACAGCTCGTTGAAGTTGGGCGCGCGGAAGCCCTGTCCCCAGCTGGCGCGCAGGCGCCAGGCAGGCGCGAACTGCCAGCCCCAGCCGGCGTTGGTGGTGGTGGCGCCGGCGAACTGGCTGTTGTCGTCGTGGCGCGCGCTCAGTTCCAGCAGGTGGGCGCCGAAGCGGCCGCGCCAGCTGCCGAACAGGGCTGCATTGCGCCGCGCCTGGTCGAAGCCCTGGAAGCCCTCGTCGCTGTAGCCGGTTTCGCGGCTCCAGTTCAGGCCGACGTTGAGGTCGTTGCGCGGATCCAGCGCGATCGAATGGATCCAGTCGATGGAGTCGCGCGCGCTGCCGAAGCGCGAGTCGAAGGCCGGCGTGTCCAGGTCCTCGCTGCTGTGCCCGAGCACCAGGGCGTGCGACCACCGCGCGCCGGCCAGCGGCCCGGACAGGCGCAGGCCGAACACGCGGTTGAGCGCGGCGGTGCGGCCCTGGTCGAAGTCGACGTCAGCATTGGTGAGCAGGCCGCTGGCCTCGAGCAGCTGCGAGCCAACGCGGGTATGTCCGCGCAGCGACAGGTTGCGGTTGTCGTAGCCGTCCGGATCCGGGTCGTAGCCATAGGTCCCCGGCGTGGTCGCGGAAAACCCGCGCAGCGATTCGACGCCCGCGGCCACCCCGACGGCGGACTCGCCGCGGCTGATGCCGCCGCCGCCGCCCAGGCCGGAGCGGACATAGCTGCCGGCATGGGCTTCGAAAAAGGCCTTGGACGGATCGCGGGTGAAGATCTGGATCACGCCGCCGATGGCATCCGAGCCCCAGAGCGCGGCGCGCGGCCCGCGCACGATCTCGATGCGCTCGACCTGCGCCAGCGGCAGGTGGGCGAAATCGAGTACGCCCGAGGTGGCGGCATTGACGCGGATCCCGTCCACCAGCACCAGGGCGTGGCCCGAGTTGCCGCCGCGCAGGAACACGGTGCTGGCCTGGCCCGGGCCACCGGTGCGGGCGATGTCCACGCCGGCCTGTCGGCCGAGCAGGTCGATGATGTCGCGCGCCTGGCTGGCTTCGATGGCGGCGCGATCAAGCACGGTGACCGAAGCCAGCACGCTGTCGGCGGGCACGGCATAGCGGTTGGCGGTGACGACGACAGTGTCGAGGTCGCTGGCCGCGGCTGCAGCAGGCGCGTCGACGGCGGTGGCCGCCTGCGAACCGGCCGGGACGACAAGGGAAAACAGGGCTGCCGCAATGGCCGTCGCGAGGACGGCGGGACGATGGTGCTGCTGCATTGTCTGGAACTCCTGGAACGCTCACCCGCGTGGAAGGAGCACGGCGCGGGAGAACGGGCAGGAACGCAGGCGCGCGGACGCAAGGCTCGTGCCGCGTCGCCCTCCGCAACGTGCCATGGCCGGCGCGCGCCCCGGCTCGATAGGCAGGGGCCACGCACCGATGCACCAGGCCGGTCTCCGGACTCGCCAGTGACGCAATGCATCGCGTCGGTCCTTCGCCTTCCCGGGCGCGAGCCCAGTGGCGCAACTGAAGGAGTTTGCTGGCTTACCGTTGCGGGGGCAGCGCCGGATTCGAACCGGCTTCCCGAGCACCTGGAACGCCCGAAGTCTACCCCGGCGCGGCGTTGGTCGCGAGCGCCCTATTCGTCGCGGCCGGCGTCCAGCCCGAGTTCGCCGTCGTCCCCGGCGCGCAGTTGCATCTGGATCGGCCGGCAGCAGACCGGGCAATCCTCGATGTACTCGGCGTCGCCGCCGGAGCCATCCACGAGGGCTTCGAAGCGCTCGCCGCAGAAGGGGCAGCGGATGGTCACGCTGTCGAGCACGCTTGGACTCCGGAAGGCCAGTCAGTCGGATCAGTCAGTCGGATCAGTCAGTCAAGAAGAGCGATACCACGTCATTGGTGAACCGGCGCCCAAGTTCGGTCGGCACCAGCCAGCCACCGCCGGCATCGCGCGCCTCCAGCCAGCCGGCGTCGCGCGCCCGGGCCAATTGCGCCGCGATCGCGGCGCGCGGCAGGCCGGTGCGCGATTCGAAGTCCGCCAGCGCGAAGCCTTCGACCAGGCGCAGCGCATTGATCATGTAGTCGAAGGGCCGCTGCGCGTCGGACAGGAACTGGTCGCCGCCGATGCGCGCGGGAGACGCGGCCGCGGTGAGGTAGTCGCGCGGATTCTTCAGTTTCCACCGGCGCAGGATCGACTGGTCCGCACCCGAGCTGATCTTGCCGTGCGCGCCGGCACCGATGCCGAGGTAATCGCCGAAGCGCCAGTAGTTCAGATTGTGCGCGCACTGCCGGCCGTCGCGGGCGTAGGCCGAGACCTCGTATTGCGCGAACCCGGCCGCGGCCAGGTCGTCGATGCAGGCGTCCTGGATGTCCCAGGCCTCGTCCTCGCCCGGGATGCCTGCCGGCGGCCGGGCGGCGAACACCGTGTTCGGCTCCAGCGTCAGCTGGTAATGCGAGACATGCGTGGGTTCCAGCGCGACGGCGCGGCGCACGTCCTCGCGCGCCATCGCCAGGTCCTGGCCGGGCAGCGCATACATCAGGTCGAGGTTGAAGTTGTCGATGCCGGCGGCGCGCGCCAGGCGCACGGCGGCCTCGGCCTCGGCGCTGTCGTGGATGCGGCCCAGGCGCTGCAGGCAGGCGTCATCGAAGCTCTGCACCCCGAAACTGACCCGGTTCACGCCGGCGGCACGGTAGCCCTCAAAGCGACCGTGCTCGGCCGTCCCCGGGTTGCACTCCAGGGTGATTTCAGCGCCCGGGGCAAAGCGCAGTCGCGCCGATGCTGCATCCAGGATGGCGCCGATGGCCTCGGGCGGAAACAGGCTGGGCGTGCCGCCGCCGAAAAACACGCTGTGCACGGTCCGGCCCCAGGCCAGCGGAAGATCCTGCTCGAGGTCGGCGACCAGGGCCGCGACATAGTCCTCGACCGGCAGCGCGCCCTGCTGGCCGTGCGAGTTGAAGTCGCAGTACGGACACTTCTTCACGCACCAGGGGATGTGGATGTAGAGGGACAGCGGCGGCGGCACCAGCATCGTCACGCGCCCGCGGGAAACGCCGCGGCCAGCAGGGCGCGCATGCGCTCGATGGCGCGGCCGCGATGGCTGACGCGGTTCTTCACCGCCTCGT
>JANXUD010000086.1 GCA_025352045.1 Gammaproteobacteria bacterium
CCAGGTGCACGCGCTCGCGCCCGAATTCGCCCCAGACATCGGTCAGCTTGTGCAGCAGCGAGCGCATGCCGCGGCCGACCAGGGTCACCGCGCTGCAAGGTGTTATCACCTTCACTCGACAGACTTCGGACAAATCCGCGCACAGCGCGTCCAGAACGTTCGAGTTGACCAGGTTGTCGGAGGGATCCAGGGACACCGTCACGTTGGCCTCGGACGAACCGATCAGGTCGATCGACAGGCCGCGGCGCTTGAAGCGCTCGAATACATCGGCCAGGAAGCCGACCTGCTGCCACATGCCGATCGTTTCCATCGACACCAGCACGATGCCGCGCCGGAAGCTGATGGCCTTGACCCCGGGCAGGGTCACTGCGCGGTGGTCGATGACCGTGCCCGGCATCTCCGGGCGCTCGGTATCGCGGATCCAAATCGGCACCCGCGCCTCGCGGCAGGGATGCAGGCAGCGCGGGTGCAGCACTTTTGCGCCGGTCGACGCAATTTCCTGCGCTTCCTCGTAGTCCAGGCGCGAGAGCAGCCGAGCGTCGGGCACCAGGCGCGGGTTGGCGGTGAACATGCCGGGCACGTCGGTCCAGATCTCCACCCGCCGCGCGCGCAGGAGCGCGCCGAAATACGCAGCGGAGGTATCCGAGCCACCGCGACCGAGGATGGCGGTGCCGCCGTCCTGGTGGCGGGCAATGAAACCCTGCGTGATGCGCAGCGCCGGGCCCTGCGCCAGGGCCGTGGCCATGGCCGGGTCGCGGGCGAAATCGCAGGACACCGACAGGCGCTGCGACCAGGCGTTCTGGTTCGGCAGCGCGCGCGCATGCAGCCAGTCGCGCGCGTCCAGCCAGCCCACGTCCATGCCCTGGGCGCGCAGGTAGGCTACGCCGAGCATGGATGACAGCAGCTCGCCCTGCGCCAGCACCTCGGCCGACCAGGCGAGGGCGTCGGTGCCGCGGCGCGGATCGGCGGCAAGCGCCGCCAAGGCGGCCAGGCGCGGCTGCACGACACTGTGGTCGAGGCCGAGTTCGTCGCAGAAGGCCAGGTGCCTTTCGGCGATGGCGGCGCTATCCAGTGCCGCGCTCGGCTCCGCGTCCACCAGTGCCTGCAGGGCGTTGGTGATGCCCGACAGCGCGGACACGACCACCAGCACCCGCGCGCCCTCGTCCTGCACGCGTTCGCGCATCAGCCGGCCGATGATGTCCCAGCGGTGTCGCCGCGAGACGCTGGTGCCGCCGAACTTCAGGACGATCCAGTCGTCGGCGCGGGCGGGGACGGTCATCGGCAGGCGTGTCTCGGGGGTCGACGGTATGATTTCGGCTGCGCGCACGGCGCAGACATGGATCATAAACGATGCCCGCCGCCCCCCGCCCAACCGACGGTCACCCCGCCGCCCGTCGTTTTGCCCAACTCGACGTCTTCGCGCATTCACCGGGCGCCGGCAATCCGCTGGCCGTGGTGGTGGATTCGGCGGGCTTCGACGACGCGGCCATGCAGGCCTTCGCCAACTGGACCAACCTGTCCGAGACCAGTTTCCTGCTGCCCCCCAGCCAAGAGGGCGCCAGTTATCGCGTGCGCATCTTCACCCCGCGCCAGGAATTGCCGTTCGCCGGCCACCCGAGCGTGGGCTCGGCCCACGCCGCACTCGATGCCGGCCTGGCGCAGGCGGTGGACGGCCGGCTGGTGCAGGAATGCGCGGCCGGCTTGCTGCCCGTCCGGGTCGAAGGCACCGGCGCGGACCGACGCATTTTCGTCCGCGCGCCCAAGGCCAGGCAGGTCGAGGCGCCCGAGCGGGCCCAGGACTGGTGGCAGGTGCTCGAGGACCTGCCCCGCGGCGACTTGCCGATTGCCCTGCTCGACAACGGTCCAGCCTGGTGGCTGGTGCAACTGGCCGACGAGGCCGCGGTGCGCGGGATGCAGCCGCCGCAGGAGGCGATTGCCCGGTTGTTGGGCGCCAGTGCTGCCGTCGGCCTGGCGGTCTTTGCTGCCAGCGGCGAGGACGGCGTGGACCTGGTGGTGCGCTGCTTCTGCCCCAACGATGGCATCCCCGAGGACCCGGTCACCGGCAGCGCGAACGCCTGCATCGCCGAATGGCTGCGCATGAACGATGCCCTGCCCGCGCGGCGCTACGTCGCTAGCCAGGGCCGCGAAGTCGGTCGCGATGGCCGCGTCGAGGTCGAAGTGGACGAGGAGGACGAAGCCTGGATCGGCGGCCTCACCCAGACCGTGGTGGACGGCAGCCTGGCGTGGTGAGCCCGCGCGCGCGCCGCTTCCTCCAGGTGGATGTCTTCGCCGATCGTCCGGGCGCGGGCAATCCGCTGGCAGTGGTGCTGGATGCGGAAGACCTCGATCCCGCCGCGATGCAGCGCATCGCCGCGTGGACCAACCTGGCCGAGACCAGTTTCCTGCTGCCGCCGACCGAGCCGGGCGCCGACTATCGCGTTCGCATCTTCACCACCCGCCAGGAAATCGCCTTCGCCGGCCACCCCAGCATCGGCAGCGCACACGCGGCCGTCGCGGCCGGACGCTGCGCTGCGCGCAATGGCGCGCTGCTGCAGCAATGCCAGGCGGGCCTGCTTCCCATCCGCTGCGAAGTGGACGGCGCGTTCTCCGTGCGCGTGCCGCGTTCCCGCATCGTCCGCTACGGCGAAGCCAGCGATATCGCCCTGCAGCGCGCACTCGGCGACGTGGCCCGCGGTGCGTTGTCGCCGGCCCTGGTCGAAGGCGGGCGGCGCTGGTGGCTGGCGGAACTTGGCGATGCCGGCGCGGTGCGCGGGATGCGGCCTGATTCGGTCGCCATAGCGGCGTTGGCTGCGCAGACCGGGAGTTTGGGGTTGTGTGTTTTTGCACGGAACGCGCGGGGGGACGCCTCGGGCGACATGGTCGTGCGCGCGTTCCCCCTGGGGGTCGGGATCGCTGAGGATCCCGCCTCGGGGGCCGCGAACGCCGCGATCGCCGCCTTCCTCGACGAATCCGGCGCACTGGGAACACTGGGCGATGCCTACGTCGCCAGCCAGGGGCGCGAGATTGGCCGCGATGCGCGACTCGGGCTGCGCGTGGATGGCGAGCGCCAGGTCTGGGTCGGTGGCCAGTGCCGGAGCGTGGTGTCGGGCAGCTTGCGCTGGTAACGACGCGCCGCCTGCGTCGTCATCGCGCCCGGCCTACGCACAAAAAAGGAAGGGGCCTCGCGGCCCCTTCCCCTCTCTTTTACGCATCAGCCCGAGGGCATCGCGGGATCACGCAGCCGATCAACGGCTGTTGTACGCCGTGCCACGCTGGTCCAGCGGACGCACGTCCACCGACACGCGGATGGACGGACCCGGGCGATACGGAAGCACCGCGCGGTAGTTCCGGCCAGCATAGCGGTAGGTCACGTCGTAACCGCTCCACTGGTTGTTGTAGTTGCCACCGTTGTCGCTGACCGTGCGGCAGCGGGTGACGGTGCCGCCGGTACCCTGGTACTGGTACTCGTTGTTGCCGGTGCTGCCGTTGTTGTTACGGTCGATGTTGTTGCCGATCAGGGCACCAATCACAGCGCCGCCGATCGTGGCGGCCTTGCGGCCATCGCCCTTGCCGGCCAGGTTGCCGAGCGCGCCACCGACGACACCGCCAATCACGGTGCCGTTGACGTTGCTGTCGCCGCCGCGGTAGTAGAGGCGACCGTTCGGATCACGGTAGTAGCCGTTGTCGTATGCATTGGTGCGCTCGTTCCAGCATTCCTGGCGGTCGTAGCTGGCATACGGGTCGGCCATCGGGACGGCGCGGACGACCTGCGCCACGTCGGTGCCGGCATAGTTGCGGGCGTAGCGGTTGTCGTACTGGTAACCGCTGTTGTTGCCGTTGTAGGCCGAATCGCGGCCGTAGTAGTCCTGCGCAGCGAAGGCCGCGCTACCGGCGGCAGCCGTGAGGGCCAGGGCAAGTGCAGTTGCGGCGATACGTTTCATGGGGGGAACTCCTGTCGCCGGTATTGGCGCAGGGGACACGTTACGCAGGCCCCACTAACCCCGGCCTGAACTTGATCCTTAATACTGAACCTCGTTCAGTTTGGCGACAGCCTCAGCCCTGGAGGACGGCATCCATGGTGACCGGGACGCCCAGCGCCCTGGAAATCACGCAGTTTTTCTTGGCGTTGTCGGCGATGGCGGCGAATTCGCTCGCGGACAGGCCGGGGACGCTGGCGGTCACCTGCAAGTGCACGCCGGTGACGCCCGGGCCAGCCTCGCTGGTTTCCATTTGGACGTCGGCGCGGGTGTCGATGCGGGTGGCCAGGTGCCCGGC
>JANXUD010000115.1 GCA_025352045.1 Gammaproteobacteria bacterium
GTCAGCTCCTCGCGCTCCAGCAGGGCCAGCAGGCGCACACGGGTCGGGTCGGCCAGTACCCGCAGGCAGGCCGACCAGGCGTCGAGATCCATTTATCTTTCCATCCCGATCATAAGATGGAAGCTTAGGCGCGAGGGGCGCGGACGTCAAGGAAGCGGGCCGCCCGATGCGGCCATTTGCATGGCATTGCCGAGGCCATCACGCGGACTCGCTACAATAGCCGGCTGAAAACGAACCAATCGAGGCCGTCGTGGATTTCAAGTTCAGCGAAGAGCAGTTGTTGATCCAGGACGTGGCCCGCCGGATCGCCCAGGAAAAGGTCGCCCCCAGCGCGGAATACCACGATCGCACCGGTGAATTCCCGCTGGAGAACATCCGCCTGATGGGCGAGAGCGGCCTGATGGGCATCGAGGTGCCGGCCGAGTACGGCGGCGCCGGCCTGGATCCGATCAGCTACGTGCTGGCCATGGTGGAGATCGCGGCCGCGGATGCGGCGCACTCGACCATCATGTCGGTGAACAATTCGCTGTTCTGCAACGGCATCCTGAAGTTCGGCACCGAGGCGCAGAAGCAGCTGTACGTGCGCGCCATCGCCGAGGGCCGCGAGATCGGCGCCTTCGCCCTGACCGAGCCGCAGTCGGGCTCCGACGCCACCGCGATGCGCTGCCGCGCCGTTGCGCGCGGCGACGGGTCCTACGTCGTCAACGGCAAGAAGAGCTGGATCACCTCGGGCCCCGTGGCCAAGTACATCGTGCTGTTCGCGATGACCGACCCGGACAAGGGCGCGCGCGGCATCACCGCCTTCGTGGTGGACACGGCCAAGGCCGGGTTCCACCGGGGCAAGACCGAACCCAAGCTCGGCATCCGAGCCTCGGCCACCTGCGAGATCGAGTTCCAGGACTACGTGGCGGCGCCGGAGGAAGTGCTGGGCAAGCCCGGTGAGGGCTTCAAGATCGCCATGGGCGTGCTCGATGCCGGGCGTATTGGCATCGCTTCGCAGGCCGTCGGCATCTCGCGCGCCGCGTATGAGGCCACGCTGGTCTATGCGCGCGAGCGCAAGGCTTTCGGCGCGCCGATCGGCAGCTTCCAGATGATCCAGTCCAAGATCGCCGACATGAAGTGCAAGCTCGACGCCTCGCTGCTGCTGACGCTGCGCGCGGCCTGGGCCAAGCAGCAGGCCGAAGGCCAGCCGCACGGCCGCTTCAGCACCGAGGCCTCGGTGGCCAAGCTGACCGCTTCCGAAGCCGCGATGTGGATCGCCCACCAGGCGGTGCAGGTGCACGGCGGCATGGGCTATTCCAAGGAAATGCCGCTGGAGCGCTATTTCCGCGACGCCAAGATCACCGAGATCTACGAGGGCACCAGCGAGATCCAGCGCCTGGTCATCGCCCGGCACGAGACCGGCCTGCGCTGATTTGGAGCGAGGCAGGGCCTGGGCGGGCGCCCTAACACAGCGACAGGCGTCACGAAAAGGTCGCCCGGCCCGGGCGCGAGGCTTATAATTCGGCACCTTTTTTCGAGCCTCGAGCCTGCGATGAGCGCACAGCCGAACCCGACCCCGGTCACCCTCGACTCCATCCTCGCCGCCGCCTCGGCGCGCGTGACCCAGGCCCGCGCCGCCGACCTGCGTGCCTTTGCCGAGGTCTTCCTCGCGCGGCTGCCCGCCGAGGAACTGGAGCTGCGCAGTGCCGGCGAGTGGGCCGCGATCATCGTGAGCAACCGCGAGTTCGCCGACCAGCGCAGCCCCGGCGCGGCGAAGATCCGCGTGTTCAACCCGGGTCCGGCCGACGGTTTCGATGGCGGCCACACGATCGTGCAGATCGTGAACGACGACATGAGCTTCCTGGTGGATTCGGTGACCATGGCCCTGGCGGCGCACGGCGTCGCGTCGCAGGGCATGGTGCACCCGGTGTTCCCGGTGCGTCGCGATGCACAAGGCAGGCTGCTGGCGGTGGGCGAGGGCGTGCCCGAATCGCTGATGCACATCGACGCCGACCGCATCGTGGATCCGGACACCCTGGAGGCCTTGCAGCACAGCATCAGCGGCGCGCTTGGCGACGTGCGCGCGGCGTGGATGGACTGGCAGGCGATGCGCGAGAAGATGGTGGTGATCGCCGACGACCTTGGACGCCGGCGCATGCCGGCCAGCGACACGATCCGCGCCGAGGCGCAGGAATTCCTGCGCTGGGCCGCGGACAACCATTTCACCTTCCTGGGCTATCGCGAGTACGAAGTCACCGCGGCGCGCACGCTGGACGCCGTCCCCGGCACCGGCCTGGGCCTGATGCGCGGCAAGGATGCCGAGGCCAAGCCGCGTCCGGTCGCCGGCCTCGCCGCCGCCGACCTGCCGGCCGGCGCTACGCTCGATCCGCTGATCCTCACCAAGACCAATGCCCGCTCGACCGTGCACCGGCCGGGCTACCTGGACTACATCGGCGTGCTGAGCTTCGACGAGACCGGGCGCGCGGTGCGCGAGCAGCGTTTCCTCGGCCTGTATACCTCCAGCGCCTACAACCGCCGGCCCTGGGACATCCCCCTGGTGCGCCTGCGCTACGAAGCGGTGATGGCGGCGTCCGGTCTGGGCGAGTCCAGCCACAGCGGCAAGGCCCTGCGGCACATCCTCGAGACCCTGCCGCGCGAGGAACTGTTCCAGTCCGGCGTGGACGAACTGTCGCGCACCGCGATGGGCATCCTCGGCCTGCAGGAGCGTCCGCGCACGCGCCTGTTCCTGCGCCGCGACCGGCATGGCCGCTTCTGGTCGGCGCTGGTCTACATCCCGCGCGACCGCTTCAACTCCGACGTGCGCCAGCGCATCGAGGCGCTGATGATGCGCGAGCTGCACGGCGAGCGGCTGGACGCGGCAGTGCAGATCGGCGAGTCGCCACTGGCGCAGCTGCACCTGCTGGTGCGGCCGCGACGCGGCGAGCGGGTCGAGCCCGACACCGCGGCGCTCGAGGCCGCGCTGGTGACGATCGTGCGCAACTGGCACGACGAGTTGCGCGATCGCCTGGTACAGCTGCATGGCGAGGAAACCGGCCTCAAGCTGGCCACGCGCTATGGCCGCGCCCTGCCTGCCGGCTACGTCGAGTCCGTCACCCCCGAGCTGGCCGCCAGCGACCTGGCCCAGGTCGCCAGCCTGGAAGGCGAAGGCGACCTGCACCTGTCGCTCTACCATGCCGACGATGGCGGCCTGCGCTTCAAGTTGTTCCGGCTCGGCCGCGAGATCGCGCTGTCGGACGCGTTGCCGATGCTGGAAAACTTTGGCCTGCGCATCAACAGCGAGCATCCCTACCTGCTCGAGCTCGACGACGGCCGCGTTGTCATCCAGGATTTCGAGGTCGAGCCGCTGTCGGGCGAGGTGGATGTCGCCGCGGCGCGCGCGCGCTTCGAGCAGGCCTTCGACGCCGTTTGGCGCGGCGACGCCGAGAGCGACGGCTTCAACCGCCTCGTGCTCGCGGCCGGTCTGAACTGGCGCCAGGTAGCGATGCTGCGCGGCTACTGCAAGTACCTGCTGCAGACCGGCGTGACCTTCTCCCAGGCCTACATGGAAGAAACCCTGGAGCGCTATCCGCTGATCGCGCGCCTGCTGGTGGAGCTGTTCGAGGCGCGCTTCGAACCCGGGCGCGACGACAAGGCCGACCGCCGCACCTGCGAGGCGCTGCGCGAATCGCTCACCGCCGTGGTGCCCGAGGCCGACCGCGCGCCGCTGGCGACGATCCTGGAGGAAATGGGCGCCGACCGCGCGCTCGACCGCGAGGCGCAGATCGACGCCTGCGGCGATGCGCTGGCGATCACCCTGGAGAAAGTCTCGAGCCTGGACGAGGACCGCATCCTGCGGGCCTTCATGGCGATCATCAATGCCACGCTGCGCACCAGCTTCTTCCAGAAGAAGGGCGCCGACGGCACGCATCGAGACTACATCAGCTTCAAGTTCGACCCGTCTGCCGTGCCGGACCTGCCCAAACCGCGGCCCTATCGCGAGATCTTCGTGTATTCGCCCTTCGTCGAGGGCGTGCACCTGCGCTTCGGCCCGGTCGCCCGCGGTGGCCTGCGCTGGTCGGACCGGCGCGAGGACTTCCGAACCGAGGTGCTCGGCTTGGTCAAGGCGCAGATGGTCAAGAACACCGTCATCGTGCCGGTCGGCTCGAAGGGCGGCTTCTTCGTCAAGCGCCCGCCGACGCCGAACAAGGCCGGCGGCGTGGATCGCGATGCCGTGCTGGCCGAGGGCATCGCCTGCTACAAGCGCTTCATCAACGGCCTGCTCGACATCACCGACAACCTGGTGGATGGCCAGGTCGTGCATCCAGCGGACGTGGTGCGTCACGACGGCGACGACCCGTATCTCGTCGTTGCGGCCGACAAGGGCACGGCGACCTTCTCCGACATCGCCAACGGCATTTCCGCCGAGCATGGCTATTGGCTGGGCGATGCCTTCGCGTCGGGCGGCTCGGTGGGTTACGACCACAAGGGCATGGGCATCACGGCCAAGGGCGCCTGGGAGTCGGTCAAGCGGCACTTCCGCGCGCTCGGCCGGGATTGCCAGTCGCAGGATTTCACGACGGTCGGCATCGGCGACATGTCGGGCGACGTGTTCGGCAACGGCATGCTGCTGTCGCGGCATACCCGCCTGCTGGCGGCGTTCGACCACCGGCACATTTTCCTCGATCCGAACCCCGACACCGCCGCGAGCTTCGTCGAGCGCGAGCGCATGTTCGCGCTGCCGCGCTCAAGCTGGGACGACTACGACAAGTCGAAGATTTCGGCCGGCGGCGGCGTCTTCCCGCGCTCGGCCAAGTCCATCCCGGTCTCGGCCGAAGTCCGCGCCGCGCTGGGCATCGACGGTGACGCCGAGCAGATGACGCCGACCGAGCTGATGCACGCCATCCTGCTGGCCCCGGTGGACCTGCTGTGGAACGGCGGCATCGGCACCTACGTCAAGTCCGCGGGCGAGAACCACGCCGACGTCGGCGACCGCGCCAACAACGGCTTGCGCGTGGACGGCGGAGAACTTCGCTGCAAGGTGGTGGGCGAGGGCGGCAACCTGGGCATGACCCAGCGCGGCCGCATCGAGGCCGCGCAGCATGGCGTGCTACTCAACACCGACTTCATCGACAATTCCGCCGGCGTGGACACCTCCGACCACGAGGTGAACATCAAGATCCTGCTCGGTGCGATCGTCAAGCGCGGAGAGCTGACGATGGAGCAGCGCAATACCCTGCTGGCCAGCATGACCGACGAGGTCGGCGAGCTGGTGCTCAACGACAACTACCGCCAGAACCAGGCCATCAGCTTGATGGAGTCGATGAGCACCTCGCGCGTGGGCGCGTTCGGGCACTTCATTCGCGAGTTGGAAAGCCGTGGCCTGCTGGACCGCGCGATCGAATTCCTGCCCAGCGATGCCGAGCTGACCGAGCGCAAGTCGCGCGGCATCGGCCTGACCCGTCCGGAGCTGTCGGTGCTCCTGAGTTACGACAAGATCGTGATCTTCAACGAATTGCTGGACTCCGATGTCCCGGAAGATCCGTTCCTGTCCAAGGAACTGGCGCGCTATTTCCCGCGCGCCCTGCAGGAGCGCTACAGCGCCGACATGGAAAACCATCGCCTGCGCCGCGAGATCATCGCCACCGCGGTGACCAACTCGATGGTCAACCGCATGGGCGCGACCTTCCTGCAGCGCATGCAGGAGGATACCGGCGAGCCGCCCTCGCAGGTGGCCAAGGCCTATGCGATCAGCCGCGAAGTCCTGGATGCGCGCAGTTTCTGGGCCGCGATCGACGACCTCGACCTGAAGGTCCCGGAGTCCGCGCAGATTGCCGCGCTCACTGCGATCTGGCACCTGCAGCGCACCATGACCCGTTGGCTGATCAACCGACCCGGCGACATCTCGATGATCGCCAGCCAGGCCGAGCGTTACGCGGGGCCGATGCGCGCCCTGCGCGAGGCGCTGCCGCGGATCCTGCCGCCGGCCGGCAAGTCGGCATTGCAGTCGGACCTTGCCTCGTGGCAGCGCCAGGGCTTTCCCGATGCGCTGGCCCAGGGCCTGGCCTGCCTGCCATACCTGGCCTATGGGCTGGACATCGTCGAGGTGGCGATCGAACGCAAGCTGCCGGTGGACGAGGTGGCGCGTGTGTACTTCGCGCTGTCCGATGCGCTGCATACCAAGTGGCTGATGGACAGCGTCGAAAAACTGCCGGTCGAGGGCCGCTGGCATGCCCAGGCGCGCGGCGTGCTGCGCGACGAACTGCAGGCGCAGCAGCGCGCCCTGGTCGGCCAGGTGCTGTCCACGGCGAAGGCGGGCGAGGGCGGCGACGCGCTGGTGCGGCGCTGGCTGGCGCGCGACGACTCGGCTTTGCGCTACACGCAGACCATGTTCACCGACATGCGCAACCTGCGCAGCATGGATTTCGCCACGCTGTCGGTGGCGGCGCGGCGGCTGGCGCATATCGCGGCCGCGGGGTCGCGCGAGCACTGACCGTGCGAGCCGTGTAAGGCGACGACGCCGCATGTCATCGTCGACGACGGGGAATGAGCGCGTCCTCGGGTGCGTTCCATAGTTGAGGACTGGCGCGCCGCAGCAGTCGACAAATCTGCCTGCGGTGCATCCCCACAACGACTTTCTTCACCGAGCCGCACCGCGGCTTCGGCTCGAATGAATTGTCAGACCTGCTCTGCGAGATTCGAACTTGCTCTAGAACGAATCGATCTCAAAAATCCAGGAGAAAACGACTAGCAGGACTCCGAGGGAGCAGGTAATTTGAACCTTGCGGCTTCTTGCCAATGCTGCAATTGCACAAAGCATTGCCATCCCCGTCATGGTAAGGGGATAGCTTTTCCCTAGGTTCCTGAAATGCTCGATGCCTTTCAAAGAAGTATCCAGAAGATCAAGTAAAGGGTAGAACGCGAGCAGTCCAAAAATGAGTCGGTGGTTCTTGTAGTACATCTTGTGAATATCCAGCGGCCTTTCTTCCCAATCGGGCGGAAGTAGTTGCGCTGCCATCGTCACGAGCAATGGATTCAGGAGGACGAACCACGTCATCTGATAGGACCAGCGGGATGTGTCGTGCCACGAAAACACGCCCCACCAGCAATCGACGAGCACAACGAGAATGATTGCATTGCAGAGCAGGTACAGCACGTCAATCTCGTAGCTACCGCGCCTTCGCAGCATCTGCCCGAATCCAAACAATACTTGCGAGACGCTCAAGCCCACGACTATTGAAACCAGTACGCTTAGATGTTCGAACGCCGGCATTTCCTATTTCCTCCTTCATCATGCGATCAAGCACGCGCAGATTCAACCATTGAGCTGAGCAGCGCCGCGGCGCGATGGGCTTTCCCAACACATGCTGCTGGCGTCCGCTTGAACGAATGGTTAGCTGTCACCTGATGGTAACGGAATCAGGTGATCGGAAAAGTACCGCAGCACCAAAGCTGATATGACCTGATACAGCAGCGAGAAAGATACGAAGGCGGCCAGGGCAGTTGGCATGGACAGGGAGATCCGCTCATTCGGCAAGGCAGAAGCGACAGCACGCAAGACCAGGACAGTGACCAGTATCAGAGCAACACCTGCCACAATCGTCAGACCGCTAGCGTTGCTTGGAAAAAGCGAAGTGCCGGAGCACTCACTGCAGATGAACTCACTCCGGACGAGCCGCGTCCATGGAAAGAAGCGCAGCAGCTCGGTATTCGGTGCCTTTTTGCACTGCGGGCAGGCGATTAGATGCATGGTGTGGCAGCAAACCATTGAGTTTAGCGGCGCCAAGGCACCGATGGGCTTTCACGATACACATTTGCTGCGTCCGTTTGAACGATTGTAGGGCCCCAATGCCTTGAACTAACGGGGCGGCTCAAGCCAGTAAAAGCACCTGCGGCAGAAGTCGGCGCTCTTTGCGCTAGGCTTGAAACTGAGATCCGGTGATTGTCCGCAGTGCGGACAAACAAACGTACGTTGCTCGAGCGCGTAAGCGAAGATCGACAACGCAACATGGATGCTCGCCGAAGTAAGAGCTATCAACGCCAAGATCCTCGACTGACCGGGGTTGAGACCGGTAGTGGGTACCAAATAAACCAGAACGATCAATCCGGTCGCTATCCTGGTGAGTCGATAGGGCGACCTAAAGGAGGCATGTAGCGCCGTCCATTTGGCGATGACCTTCGGGTCCCGCACGATTCCCGTCATGGGTCTAACTATTGAGTTGAGCGGCCGCACGAAGCCGATGAGTGCCGTGCCTGGCGCGGATCATAACCCGGCCGCGGCAGGTACGGCCCGCAGCCCCGATGCGGTCCGCTTGAACGAAGGGTTAGACGACAACAACGCTCATTTACGAAGATTCCGGAGCGCGGTTATGAAAAAGCCCAGGCCCAAGACCAAAAACATTGCCATTACAAATACGGCCGCTGGACCAGTGACGGTTGTTGCATCCCGAAACGTAAATTCGGCTTCGCCACGTTGAGCAAATCGAAGCAAGCGGGTAAATCCAACCACAGCCATACCGGCGCCCATCACAGCAGCGTAATCTGCCAGCCCTTCGAAACGTGCCCGGAACTTTGCACTTGGCGTCTAGCTATTGAGTTGAGCGGCGCCGCGGCACCGACGGGCTTTCCCGATACACCTTGGCGACGACCGATTGAACGAAGGGTTAGGCGACAACGCCGGACCACCTGTCGGGGCGACCCGCGCGGATAAAGTCTCGATATTCTTCCTGTACGACAAATTGGTTAACCCAACGGTCCGACAGAGCGCCCAGCCTTCTCCCGGCCAACTCGATGGCCTCGACGGAGCTGTCGGAAGTAGCGAAAAGCTGTCCTTCATCGTCGCCGATGAACTCGTAAAGGTCCACGCAGGCGACGTCTCCCAGATCAGGGACGGTAAAGTTCCAAATCTCCAGGCGACCGTTCTCTGGCCGAATTTCAATCCACCGTATAAATCTGGCCGAGTCGCGCGACTGGCCACCAAGAAACTGCTCGAGCGATTTTCCACGAGATAACGTGGAATGCAGAACGTCGGGGGACACGTATCGCATCTTTGGCGGCTAACTACTGAGTTGAGCGGCGCCGCGGCACCGATGGGCTTTCACGATACACATCTACGGCGTCCGCTTGAATGAGTAAAAAGGAGACTTCCCGCCCCTTGCGGACAACCGCTCGGTCTTTGAGGACCATGATGATCTTCCGATCATTGATAACTCCGGAGGGGAAGTCTCCCATGCGCACTATAACCGTCGGTATCGACTTGGCAA
>JANXUD010000013.1 GCA_025352045.1 Gammaproteobacteria bacterium
GTCGGCGGCATGCCGCCGCCCGGGCCACCCGGCCCAGCGCCCGGACCGCCAGGCCCGGCCGCCCCGCCACTCGACGGGATCAGGGTCTTCAGGCCGAAGACCACCAGGATGACGGCGGCCACGATGACCAGGAGCGGGACGAAACGACGCATGGTGGGACCTCTCGTGTAACCGGCGGTGGCCGAATACTGGACTGCACAGTATAGCCAGCGGGTTCCATGCGGGACCGTGCCAAAAGTCGCTTCAGCCACGCCGCCGAGACCGCAGCCCGATGCCCGCCAACCGATCGACTCAGGGCAGCGGGAATCGCGTCAGGTACGGATGCAGGGTCTCGGCCCGGCCATTGGGCGCGTGCGGCAGCCAGCCCAGGCAGGTCGAGCGCAGCTCGCGTTCCAGCAGGGCGCGATAGGCGTCGGCATCCGGGGCGTCCGCGTCCACCGCATTGCCGATCCAGCCGGCCAGGCGCAGGCCGTCGGCCAGGATGGCGCGCTTTGCCAAGCGGGCATGGCTCAGGCAGCCCAGGCGCAGGCCGACGACAAGGATCACCGGCAAGTCCAGGCTGCGCGCAAGCCCGGCCTGCTCGAAGTCGTCGGCAAGCGGTGCCATCCAGCCACCCACGCCTTCCACGACGATGGCGTCGTATTGCAACGACAATGCGCGGAAGGCGGCGATGATCGGCCCGGACTCGACGCGGATACCGGCTTCGGCGGCGGCAATCTGCGGCGCGGTGGGTGCCGGCAGGGCATAGGGATTGACCAGCGCGTAATCCGGTGCCGGATCGCCCGATGCCTCCTGCAATGCCAGCGCATCGCCGCAGCGCCAGGCGCCGTCGGCGCGCCGCTCGCAACCGCTGGCGACCGGCTTCATGCCGGTGGCGCGCACGCCGCGGCTGCGCAGCGCATACACCAGGCAGGCGCTGGCGAGGGTCTTGCCGACGCCGGTATCGGTGCCGGTAACGTAATAACCAATGGCCATGGTCGCCAGCTTAGCAGCGCGCACTGCGCGCCTGCAGCGCCGATGGCGCGCGGCCGACGGGCGGCGCGCGGGCCCCGCCGGGCGGCCGCTGCTACACTGCTGTTTCGATTGGAGTGACGGATGTTCCAGACTGCCGCCCTTTCGGGCACCCAGGCCGAACAGTACGACGAGCTCGCCACGCAAGCCCGCGGCCTGCTCAGCGGCGAGCGCGACCGCACCGCCAATGCGGCAAACCTGTCGGCGCTGGTCTACCACGCACTGCCGGACCTGAACTGGGTCGGCTTCTATTTCTTCGACGGCACCGAACTGGTGGTCGGTCCCTTCCAGGGCCAGCCCGCCTGCGTGCGCATCGCACTGGGCCGCGGCGTCTGCGGCACGGCGGCGGCAACGCGACAGACCCAGCGCGTGGCCGACGTGGATGCCTTCCCGGGCCACATTCCCTGTGACTCGGCTTCGCGCTCCGAACTGGTGGTGCCGCTGTATGCCGGCGATGCCCTGGTCGGCGTGTTCGACCTCGACAGCCCGAAGCCCGACCGGTTCGACGCCGGCGACCAGCGCGGACTGGAAACGCTCGCGCGCATTTTCCTGGAGTCGCTGGCATGACCGAGAAATTGCGCAACATCGGCCCCAAGGGCATGGCCTGGCTGCGCCAGACCGGCGTACGCACGCTCGATGACCTGCGCGCGGTCGGCGCGCTCGCCGCCTACGTGCGCGTCCGCCGCGCCGGCTTCAAGCCCAGCCTCAACCTGCTGTACGCGCTGGAAGGCGCGATCCTCGACTGCCATTGGCAGTCCATCCCCGACACCCGCCGCGCAGAGTTGATCGGCCAGGCCGAAGTGGAAGTCGCGAAGCTGCCGCAGCCCAAGGGCCGGCGCATGCCGGTGGCCGGGCCGGTGACCACGACCCATACCGAAGAAGAGGATGGCGGCTCGCTGCCCGAGCCGGATGTGTTCGACAGCTTCGAATCGCCGATCGAAACCGGCAACGAGCCCTAGCGCACGATCGCGTAGTCGCGCGCGTCCTCGCGCCAGGCTGGCGTCTGGCGGATGCGCGCGAGCACGTCCGACGGCTCCGCGACCAGCGACCACATCGCCGCATGCCCCGGGTTGAGGAATTTCTCGGCGATCACCTGCTCGAGGAAGGATTGCAACGGCGCGTAGAAGCCATTGGTGTCCAGCAGCACGATCGGGTTGAAGTACAGGCCCAGGCGCTTGAGCGTGATCGCCTCGAACAGTTCCTCCAGAGTGCCGCAGCCGCCGGGCAGCGCGACCACCGCATCGGATCCGGTGAGCAGCTTGTGCTTGCGCTCGCGCATGTCCTCGACCAGGTCGAGCTGGGTCAGTCCTGGATGGCCCCATTCCAGGTCGGCCATGAACTTGGGCAGGATGCCGATCACTTCGCCGCCGCGCGACAGCGCGCCATCGGCCAGTGCGCCCATCAGGCCCTGGGACCCGCCGCCATAGACGATGCTGCAGCCGTTCTCGGCGAGGATGGTGCCCAGCTGGCTGGCGGCGGCGTGGTAGGCCGGCGCGGCCTGCGTGCTGGAAGCGGCATAGACGCAGATGCGCATGGACGGAGCCTACCGGTCTGGAAATGCTGGCGGAAGTGATGTCGGGCGCGTCACGGCCGCGCACCCATCGTCACGCGCACGCGATGGCTGGCGCCGTCGTCGATGCCGGCGAAGCCAGGCGCGCGCGCGGCATCCAGTGCCTGGGCGACGCCATCCACGTCGAGCGCGACCACGCCCTTCTCCACGCCGTCCGGATTCTCGACCTCGATCTCGTAGGTGGTCACGCGCCCGGCCTCGCCACGGTGCCGATAGGTCAGCGTGAATCCGGGCCAGTCGGCGCGGATGCAGGGATCCACGACCAGGCGGCCGTCCTGGCGCTGGAAGCCGAGCACGGCCTCGATGCCCGCGCGATACACCCAACCGGAGGAGCCGGTGTACCAGGTCCAGCCGCCGCGACCCAAGTACGGCGCCACCGAATACACGTCGGCGCAGGCGACATAGGGCTCGACCACGTAATGCGCGGCTCCCTTGGTCGTGCTCGCGTGGCGGATCGGGTTGAAGATGTCGAACAGCTCCATCGCCCGCGCACCCTGCCCCAGCGCGGCGCAGGCGAACACCGACCAGCACGAGCCATGCGTGTACTGGCCGCCGTTCTCGCGGATGCCGGGCGGATAGCCCTTGATGTAGCCGGGATTGGTCGGGCCGTCGTCGAAGGGCGGCGTGAACAGCGGCGCCACGCCGACCTCGGGCCAGGTCAGGTGTTCGTGCACGGACGCCATCGCCTGCACCGACTTGGCCGGGTCGCCGCGGCCCGAGATCACGCTCCAGCTTTGCGCGATGGTGTCGATCTTGCATTCGAGGCTGCCGGCCGAACCCAGCGGCGTGCCGTCATCGTAGTAGCCGCGGCGGTACCAGGCGCCATCCCAGCCGGACGCGCCGTTGATCGTTGCGGCGAGTGCGTCGGCATGCGCGCGCCAGCGGGCCGCGCGGTCGGCATCGCCGCGTCGCGCCGCGACCGGCGCGAACACGTCGATCACCGCCAGCAGCAGCCAGGCCAGCCACACGCTCTCGCCCTTGCCGCCCTCGCCCACGGCGTTCATGCCGTCGTTCCAGTCGCCGGTGCCGATCAGGGGCAGGCCGTGCGCCCCCAGCACCAGGCTGCGGTCGATAGTTTCCGCGGCGTGTTCGTACACGCTGGCCTGCCGTGGCGAGACATCGGGCTTGAAGAAGCGCTCGTGCTCCTCGGGCGCCAGCACCGGCGCCTGCAGGTATGGAACGGATTCGTCGAGCACGGTCGCATCGCCGGTCGCCCCGATGTAGTGCATCGCCACGTAGGGCAACCAGAGCAGGTCGTCGGTCATGCGCGTGCGCACGCCGCTGCCCGAGGGCGGCAGCCACCAGTGCTGCACGTCGCCCTCGGTGAACTGGCGCGCGGTGGCGCGAAGGATGTGCGCGCGCGCCAGGTCGGGGCGCGACAGGCACAGGGCCATCACGTCCTGCAGCTGGTCGCGAAAACCGAACGCGCCGCTGGCCTGGTAATACCCTGTGCGCGCCCAGACCCGGCAGCCCAGCACCTGGTAGGGCAGCCAATGGTTGAGCAGGATGTCCATGGCGCGGTCGGGCGTGCGCACCTGCACCGTGTCCAGGATGTCGTCCCACAGGCCGGTGGCCTCGGCGAGCACGGCATCGATGTCGGCGTCGCGATAGCGCGCGACGAGCGCGCTCGC
>JANXUD010000096.1 GCA_025352045.1 Gammaproteobacteria bacterium
CCCGGCCCTGGCGCCAGTCCCACAGTGCACGCTGCAGTTCGGCCGAGATGTCCATCAAGTCCTGGCTGCCGTGCGTACCGCGACCCATCAGGCCCCAGGCCGCTTCGTTGCTCAGCCGGATCTTGTGCCCGCCGTCCACCACCAGGATGCCGGTGCGCATGCGCCGGATCACCAGTTCGTTGAGCTCGCTGAGGGACGCCAGCTCTTCGCCGCGGCGCCGCGCCAGGGACTCGCTGGCGCTCAGTTGCCGGTGCAGCTGCTGGCAGAGCAGGGCGGTGCCGACATAGGTGACCGAGAACATGGTCGCTTCGGCCGCAGTGCGCGCCGAGCCGTCGTTGGACAGGCGGTTGAACAGGTATTCGACCAGCAGGATCGCGGCGGCGCTGGCGGCAAAGCTGAGGCTGACGGCCGGGCGCAGGATCAGCGCCGCAGCGCCGATGTTGAAGATCATGAACATGGCCAGGCCGCTTTCGCCACCGTCCATCGCCAGCAACGCGGTGCCCCAGACCAGCTGGTCGATGACCAAGCCGACGGCCGCCTGGCTGCGCGGGCTGATGTCCTCGTGTCGGCTGGACCAGAGCAGGAACAGCGACACCAGGAAGTAGCCGCACGAGGCCGCCTGCAGGACGAACGGCTCCCGGATCACGGCCATTGTCAGGCCGAGCGGGGTGAAGGCGACGATGCCGAGGATGCCGGCCTCCAGCACGCGGAACAGCGCGAAGAAGTACAGCTCGCGGTGTTGCGGGTCGGCGGGGGCGGGGTAGGTGGCGGGGGCCATCCCGCGCACTTTGCCACGGCTGGGCCCCATGGGGGACAATGCGCGCCCCGGTTTGCCTGTGGGAGTGCCTCCAGCCGCGCTCCCCGGGGTCCGGATGTCGCGGCTGACGCCGCTCCCACAGGGACGAGAGATGAATTTCCACGAATACCAGGCCAAGGAGTTGTTCGGCGAGGTCGGCATCCCGGTGCCCCCGGGCCGCGTCGCCCGGACCCCGGCCGAGGCCGTCGATGCCGCCAAGGCCATCGGTGGCGCCCATTGGGTGGTCAAGGCCCAGATCCACGCCGGCGGCCGCGGCAAGGCCGGCGGCGTCAAGCTGGTCAAGACCTTCGACGAAGTGCGCGATGCCGCCCGCGGCATGCTGGGCACCGGCATGGTTACCTATCAGAGCGCCGGCCGGGCCATGCCCGTGGATTCGGTGCTGGTGACTGAGGCGACCGACATCGCCAAGGAGCTGTACATCTCGATGCTGGTGGACCGCGGCACCAAGACGGTCACCTTCATCTGCTCGGCCGAAGGTGGCGTCGAGATCGAAAAAGTCGCCGAGACCAACCGGGACGCGCTGCACACCGTGCACGTGGATTTCGTGCAGGGCCTGCAGCCCTACCAGTGCCGCCAGGTCGGCTTCGCGATGGGCCTGTCGAACAAGAACGTCGGCCAGCTGACCAAGATCATGCTGGGCATGTACAAGCTGTTCAACCAGTACGACATGTCGCTGATCGAGCTCAATCCCCTGGCCATCGTGGCCTCCGGCGACCTGATGGCGCTGGACGGCAAGATCAACTCGGACGACAACGCCGCCTTCCGGCAGCCGCGCCTGCAGGCGATGCGCGACGTCGCCCAGGAAGACGAAACCGAGGTGATGGCCAGCAAGTTCGACCTCAACTACGTGACCATGGACGGCGACATCGGCTGCATGGTCAACGGCGCCGGCCTGGCCATGGCGACCATGGACGTGATCTCGCTCAATGGCGGTTCGCCGGCGAACTTCCTGGACGTCGGCGGCGGCGCGACCAAGGAGCGGGTGACCGAGGCATTCAAGATCATCCTGCACTCCGACAAGGTGCGGGCGATCTTCGTCAACATCTTCGGCGGCATCGTGCGCTGCGACATGATCGCGGAAGGCATCGTGGCCGCGGTGAAGGAAGTGGACGTGAAGGTGCCCGTCGTCGTGCGCCTCGAAGGCACCAACGTGGACCTCGGCAAGCAGATCCTGCGCAATTCCGGCCTGGCGATCATTGCCGCGGACGACATCAACGACGGCGCGAAGAAAGTGGTGGCCGCTGCAAAGTCCGGCCAGAATGGAGCGGTAGCATGAGCGTTCTCGTCGACAGCAACACCAAGGTGATCGTGCAGGGTTTCACCGGCACCCAGGGCAGCTTCCATGCCGAGCAGATGCTCGACTACGGCACCAAGGTCGTGGGCGGCGTGACGCCGGGCAAGGGTGGCACCGAGCATCTCGGCCTGCCGGTGTTCAACACGGTCGCCGACGCGGTCGCCGCCACCGGCGCCAACGCTTCGGTGATCTACGTGCCCCCGCCGTTCGCCGCCGACGCCATCCTCGAGGCGGCCGACGCCGGCATCGACGTGATCGTCTGCATCACCGAGGGCATCCCGGTGCTGGACATGCTGCGCGTGAAGAACGCGCTCGAGCACTACCCGGACGCGGTGCTGATCGGGCCGAACTGCCCGGGCATCATCACGCCCGGCGCCTGCAAGATCGGCATCATGCCGGGCCATATCCACATGCCGGGCAAGATCGCGATCGTATCGCGCTCGGGCACGCTGACTTATGAAGCGGTCAAGCAGACCACGGACGCCGGCCTTGGCCAGAGCACCGTGATCGGCATCGGTGGCGACCCGATGCAGGGCATGAACTTCATCGACTGCCTGCGCCTGTTCCAGGACGATGCGCAGACCGAGGGCATCATCATGGTCGGCGAGATCGGCGGCAGCGCCGAGGAAGAGGCGGCCGAGTTCATCGCCGAGCACGTGACCAAGCCCGTGGTCGGCTTCATCGCCGGCGCCAGCGCGCCGGAAGGCAAGCGCATGGGCCATGCAGGCGCGATCGCATCGGGCGGCAAGGGCACGGCGGCAGGCAAGTTCGCCGCGCTCGAAGCGGCCGGCGTGACCACGGTGAAGTCGCCCGGCGACCTCGGCGCGGCGATCGCCGCGCGCCTCGCAAAGGCCTGAGCTCCCACACGGGCATCCTGGTGGCCCGCACGCTCCGCCTCGCGCTTGCGCAGTTCGACTTTCCGGTCGGCGACGTCGCGGGCAATGCGGAGCGCATCGCGTCGCTGATCGCCGCCGCGCGCGACGCGCATGGCGCGGACCTGGTGCTGTTTCCCGAGCTCGCGCTGTCGGGCTATCCGCCGGAAGACCTGCTGCTCCGACCCGCCTTCCTCGCCGATTGCCAGGCCGCGCTCAAGCGCATCGCCGACGGCGTGCAGGGCATCGTCGCCGTGGTCGGCTGGCCGGAGGCGGCGGGCGCGGTGGTCTTCAACGCCGCCAGCGTGCTGCGCGATGGCGCGGTCGCCACGACCTACCGCAAGCGCGAACTGCCCAACTACGCGGTGTTCGACGAGCGCCGGTATTTCTCCGCCGACACCGGGGACTGCGTGTTCGACGTCAACGGCGTGCAGGTCGGCCTGCTGATCTGCGAGGACCTGTGGTTTGCGGAGCCGGCTGCGTCCACCGCGGCGCTTGGCGCGGATCTGCTGGTGGTGCCGAATGCTTCGCCGTTCGAGCGCGGCAAGATCGCCCAGCGCGATGGGCTGCTGGCGCAACGCGTGCGCGAATCCAGGGTCGGCATCGCCTATCTCAACCTGGTCGGCGGGCAGGACGAACTGGTCTTCGATGGCGCCTCGGTGCTGTGCGACGGCGATGGCCGCCTGCATGACAACGCGGGCGCATTCGCGGACGCGCTGCTGGTGGCCGACTACGAGGCCAATTCCCGTCGTTTCACGCCGGTGGAGTGGCAAGGTGAGAGGGACGAAGGCATCGAGTCGCTGGCCTGGCGCGCGATCGTGCGCGGCATCCGCGACTACGCCGGCAAGAACGGCTTCGGCAGGGTGCTGCTGGGCCTGTCAGGCGGCATCGATTCGGCCATGGTGCTTGCGTTGGCGGTCGATGCGCTTGGCGCAGAGGCCGTGACCGCCGTGCGCATGCCGTCGCGCTACACCGCTGACATGAGCAACGACCTGGCGCTGGAGCAGGCGCACGTGCTCGGCGTGCGCGTCGAGACCCTCCCGATCGCGGGGCCGTTCGAGGGATTCCTGACGACGCTCGCTCCGGTCTTCGCCTATCGCGCGCCCGACGTGGCGGAGGAAAACCTGCAGTCGCGCTGCCGCGGCGCCCTGCTGATGGCGTTGTCGAACAAGTTCGGCGGGCTGCTGCTCACGACCGGCAACAAGAGCGAGTACGCAGTGGGCTACGCGACCATCTACGGCGACATGTGCGGCGGCTTCGCGCCGATCAAGGACCTCTACAAGACCGAGGTCTACGCCCTGTGCGACTGGCGAAACCGGCAGCCGGGCGGCCCGGTCATCCCGTCCGCGGTGATCACGCGGGCGCCATCCGCGGAACTGCGCGAGAACCAGACGGACCAGGATTCCCTGCCGCCCTACGACGTACTCGACGCGATCCTGTATCGCTACGTCGACCAGGAAAAGTCGGGGGCGGAGATCGTGGCCGAGGGTTTCGACGCGGACATGGTCGCGCGCATGCTGAAGCTCGTGCGGACGAGCGAGTGGAAGCGGCGCCAGGCGGCGCCGGGCCCGAAACTGTCGCGGCGCGCGTTCGGCCGCGAGCGGCGCTACCCCATCACGTCCGGATACCGCGAATGAACCCGCCTCGGCGCGACCCCTCGCTCTCCGTGCGCATGCTGGGGATGGCCTTTGCCAGTGCAGTCATGGCTGCCTACTACTGGCTGCTGTTTCTTCCGCCCCGCCTGGTGGGAAGCAACGATCCCGATCGCTACTACCATCTTGGCATCACCCGCCTGATGTCGGAACACGGCCTGCTCCGGACCCTGCCCCAGGCCGAGGACATCGGCTGGGCCAAGCACTTTCCCGAAAAGGAATTCCTGTTCCATGCCCTGACCTGGTTCGCCGATCGGCTCGGCGGCCTCGACGCCGTCATGCTGCTGGTGCCGCTCCTCGGGACGGCGATCGTCCTGGTGCTGTACTGGACGCTTTCACGGGTTTGCCGGCCCTGGCAGGCGATGCTGTTCTCGACCCTGATCCCGCTTGCGTATTCGGCCTTCATTTTCCGGTTGACGATCCTGCGGCCGCACCTGCTTGCGATCCTGTTTTTCGTGCTGCTACTGCTTGCGATCCTGCGGCGGCGCAATTGGCTGCTCGCGATCGCCTGCGCTGGATTCGCGCTGTCCTACCATGCGTTCTACATCCCGATGCTGGTATTGGCGCTTGCGTACTTCCTGAAATGGCGACCGGAATCCAAGGGCTGGCGTCCGCTGGCCTGGGGACTGGGAGGCCTGGTCGCCGGACTGGTCGTCAATCCGTACTTCCCCGACAACATCATCATGGGCGTCATCCACCTTGGCATCGCCATGGGATCGGACGCACCGCCCGCGGCCGAATTCGGAACTGAGATCCAGCATTTGACCGGCGGCCAGCTCTTTGCCGCCCTTGGTTTCAATTTCTTCCTGCTGGCCGTCGTGGCCTCGCAACGTTGGTTCCGGCAGGAGTCCGATGCCCGCGGGGCGGATTTGAGGCTGCTCTTCGCCCTGACCCTGGTCCTGACGCTGCTGAGCCTCAAGAGCATCCGGGCCACGGAGTACGCCATCCCGAGCCTGGTCCTGCTGGTGGGTTACTTCGTGCAACGTGTTGACCGCCCCTGGTGGACGGCTGCACTGATCGGGCCGCTGCTGATACTGCAGGGCACGACCGCGTTCCAGTACTACTCGAGGATGTGGACGGAGCCGCAGGGTAGAAACGCGGGGTGGTTCCTCTCGGCGATCTCCGCCCTGCCGCCGACGCCGGGGAAGAAGGTCTACACCTGCCAGTGGGACGCGGGCGCCTACCTGTTGTTCGCGCGCCCCGACCTGCGTTTCGTCGACCTGCTGGATCCGACCTTCCTCTGGCAGGCCGCGCCCGACAAGTATCTGGTTCGTCAACGATTGAACCGCGGAGGCTCGGCCCATCCCCAAGCGGAGCTGCGGCGCACCTTCCATGCGGACTACGTCCTGTGCGGCTCGCCAGGGCTCAATTCGCAAATGCAATCCGACCCCGGACACTTCCGGGAACTTGGCCACGACGAGTCGATGGGCGCGGTGCGCGTCTTTGAAGTTGCCCCGGAGTGAACCCAAGGCACCGGGTGCGTCGAGCTACGCCCTGCTAAAGGGACCCGGCCCCGTTTATTTTTCGCCAGCGAAGGGATTGAGCTTGTGCCACAGCCCGCGGCCCGCCGGCCAGTTCCCGCTCAGGTAGGGATGCTGCGGGTAGTTCTGCTGCAGCACGCGCCGCGAATCGTCGGACAGGGTCTTCTGGCCGAGCTTGTCGTAGGACGCCGCCATCAGCGCCACCGCATCCCCCTGGTACTCGCTCTGCGGATAGGTCTCGACCAGGTACTGGCCGCGGTTGAGGGCCGAGACCCAGGCGCCGCGGTGGTAGTAGAACAGGCCGATGGTCAGCTCATGCCGGGCCAGCTCGTTGCGCAGGTAGACCATCCGCTGGCGCGCGTCCGCCGCGTAGATGCTGTTCGGATAGCGACGGATCACCTCGTTGAAATCGTTCATCGAGGTCAGCGGGCCGTTCAGGTCACGCGCGGCCGGGTCCAGGCGCGCCAGGCGGCCGAACAGGGTCACGTTGCGGTCGAAGTTGATCACCGCCTTCAGGTAGTAGGCGTAATCGATGTGCGGGTGGCGCGGGTAGGTGCGGATGAAGCGGTCGATCGCGGCGGTGGCGTCGTCCGGCTTGCCGAGCTTGAGCAGGTCGTAGGCCAGTTCGAGCTGGGACTGCTCGCTGTAGGCGCCGAACGGGAAGCGGGCGATCAGGCGGGTGTACTCGCGCTGGGCCTGGCTGTAATCGCCGTCGCGCAGGTTGCCCTTGGCCGAGGCGTACAGCTGCTCGACCGGCAGGCTCTCGGTCTTGGCTTCCTTGTCCTTGCCAAACCAGCCACCGACAGTCTTGCAACCCGGGACGGCCACGACCAGCGCCAGCAGGAGGGCAAAGCGCACAAATCCGTTGGATCGCATCATCGTTGGAAAGGTCTGCATGGAGTGGATGGCGGCGCGCGGTGGCTTTGCGACGGTTTTCCCGGGCGGTTCGGGCGTGCTGCAGGCCCCGGACCGCCTGATGGGGGATAATAACCGAAATGACCCCGACCGATCCCCAGGCCCCGGCCGCTGTCGACAGCGACGAGTCCGACTTCGAATTGCAGGAAGCGACCGTGCCGGTCGAATTGGCCGGCAAGCGCTTCGACCAGGCCCTGGCCGAGATGTTCCCGGACTTTTCGCGGTCCCGCCTGACTGAATGGATCAAGGGCGGCGATGCCCTGCTCGACGGCAAGCCGGCCCGGCCCCGTGACGCCGTCCGCGGCGGCGAGACCGTGTCCGTGGCCCTGCGCACCGAGGTCGAGACCACCGCTGGCGCCGAGGACATCCCCTTGCGGATCGTCTACGAGGACGCCGACGTTCTGGTGATCGACAAGCCCGCCGGCCTGGTCGTCCACCCGGGCGCCGGCAATCCGCGCGGCACCCTGGTCAATGCCCTGCTGCACTTCGACCCGCGCATGGCCGAGCTGCCGCGCGCCGGCATCGTCCACCGCCTGGACAAGGACACGTCGGGCCTGATGGTGGTGGCGCGTTCGCTGCGCGCCCATGCCTCGCTGGTGCAGCAGCTGTCCGAGCGCGAGGTGCATCGCCAATACGTCGCGGTCGTCGTGGGCCCGATGATCGCGGGCGGCACCGTCAACGCGCCGATCGGCCGCCATGCCACCGATCGCGTCCGCCAGGCCGTCGTCAAGGAGGGGGCCGGGCGCGACGCGATCACCCATTACCGGGTCCGCGAGCGGTTCCGCGCGCATACCGTCCTGGAGTGTCGGCTGGAGACGGGGCGCACGCACCAGATCCGCGTGCACATGGCGCATGCCAAGCACCCGCTGATCGGCGATCCGCTGTACGGCGGCTCGTTCAAGCTGCCCAAGGCCGCGACGCCGGAACTGGTCGAGGTCCTGCGCGCCTTCAAGCGCCAGGCGCTGCATGCCGAGAAGCTGGAGTTCGTGCATCCCAACACCGGCGAGCCGGTGACCACCACCGCGCCGATCCCTGACGACATGCAGTTGCTGATCGCGACCCTGCGCGCCGATACCGCCGCCCATAAGCTGTGATCCAGGCGGACTGGCCCGCGCCGGCGAACGTCCACGCGTTCAGCACGACGCGCGATGGGCCGGGCGTGTCGCTGCCACCGTTCGACCGCTTCAATCTCGGCGCCCGCTGCGGCGACGATCCGGTGCATGTCGCGGCCAATCGCGCGGCGCTCATTGCCAGCGCGGGCCTGCCGTCGTCGCCCGCGTGGCTGCGGCAGGTGCATGGCATCCGTGTCGTTCGCGTGGATCGCGCGCCGGCCCCGGGCGATGGCGAACCCGAGGCCGACGCTGCGGTGACAGCCGTACCCGGCGTGGTCCTGGCCATCCTCACCGCCGACTGCCTCCCCGTCCTGTTCTGCGATCGCGCCGGCACCGAAGTCGGCGCGGCGCATGCCGGGTGGCGCGGACTGGCCGCGGGCGTGCTCGAGGCGACCGTGGCGGCGATGCACTCGCGGCCCGGCGAGCTGTTGGCGTGGATCGGTCCTGCCGCTGGACCAGCCCACTACGAAGTCGGCGCGGAAGTGCGCGATGCGTTCGTGGCCAACGACCCGGGCGCGGGGATCGCCTTCGTCTCGACGCGCCCGGGCCATTGGCTGGTGGACCTGCCGATGCTTGCGCGGCGACGCCTGGCCGCCGCGGGCCTGCACGCCGTGCATGGCGGCACCGAATGCACGATTGCCGATGCGTCGCGGCACTTCTCGTTTCGTCGCGACGGCGGCACCGGTCGCCTCGCCACGCTTGGCTGGCTCTGACCCCGGTTTGCTGGAAATGGCCTTGAAACGGGCAGGCTTGGCCCGCAAATCCCAGGCATCGGCTGCCCCGGAGGCGGCCCCGCGACCGGAGCCACCCCATGCGAATGGACAAACTGACCTCGCGCTTCCAGCAGGCCCTGAGCGACGCCCAGTCGCTGGCCGTTGGCCGCGACCACAACCTGATCGAGCCGGCGCACCTGTTGCTGGCCCTGGTGGACCAGAAGGGCGGCAGCACGCGCCCGATGCTGGCCCAGGCGGGCGTGAACGTCGCGACGCTGCGACAGCGCCTGGTCGAGGCACTCGACAAGCTGCCCAAGGTGTCCGGGCAGGAGGGCAACCTGAGTGTCGGCAACGACCTCGGCCGGCTGCTTAATGTCACCGACAAGCTGGCTCAGGATCGCGGCGATGCCTTCATCGCCAGCGAGCTGTTCGTGCTGGCGTCCCTCGACGACAAGGGCGCGGCGGGCCAGGCGCTGAAAGCGGCAGGCGCGTCGAAGGATCCGATCCTCAAGGCCATCGACAACCTGCGCGGGGGCGAGAAGGTGCAGGACGAGAACGCCGAGGAGAACCGCCAGGCGCTGGAGAAGTACTGCATCGACCTCACCGAGCGCGCCGAAGCCGGCAAGCTCGATCCCGTGGTCGGCCGCGACGAGGAAATCCGCCGGACGATCCAGGTGCTGCAGCGCCGGACCAAGAACAATCCCGTGCTGATCGGCGAGCCGGGCGTGGGCAAGACGGCGATTGTTGAGGGCCTGGCACAAAGGATCATCAATGGCGAGGTGCCGGAGGGACTCCGCGGCCGCCGCGTGTTGTCGCTGGACATGGGCGCGCTGATCGCCGGCGCCAAGTTCCGCGGTGAGTTCGAGGAGCGGCTGAAGGCCGTGCTGAGCGACCTGTCCAAGCAGGAAGGCAATGTCATCCTGTTCATCGATGAATTGCACACGATGGTGGGTGCCGGGAAGGCGGAAGGCTCGATGGACGCCGGCAACATGCTCAAGCCGGCGCTCGCGCGCGGCGAGCTGCACTGCATCGGCGCGACCACGCTGGACGAATACCGCAAGTACGTGGAGAAGGACGCGGCGCTGGAGCGGCGCTTCCAGAAGGTGTTCGTCGGCGAGCCCAGCGTCGAGGACACGATCGCGATCCTGCGCGGGCTGAAGGAGCGCTACGCCGTGCACCACGGCGTCGAGATCACCGACCCGGCGATCGTCGCGGCGGCGACGCTGTCGCACCGCTACATCGCCGACCGCCAGCTGCCCGACAAGGCCATCGACCTGATGGACGAGGCGGCCTCGCGCATCCGCATGGAGATCGATTCCAAGCCCGAGGAGATGGACCGCAAGGAGCGGCGCCTGATCCAGCTCAAGATCCAGCGCGAGGCGCTGAAGAAGGAGAAGGACGCCGAGTCGAAGCAGCGCCTGAAGGACCTCGAGGGAGAGATCGACGTCCTCGAGCGTGAATTCTCCGATCTGGAGGAGATCTGGAAGAGCGAGAAGGCCGCACTCACCGGCGTGTCCAGGATCAAGGAACAGATCGAGCAGGCGAAACTCGAACTCGAAGCCGCGCATCGCCAGCAGGATTTCGCCAAGATGAGCGAGATCCAGTACGGCCGCATGCCGGAATTCGAAAAGCAGTTGAAGGCGGCGCAGGAGACCGAGTCCAAGGGCTTCAAGCTGCTGCAGGACAAGGTCACGGCCGAGGAGATCGCCGAGGTTGTGTCGCGCTGGACCGGCATCCCGGTGTCCAAGATGCTCGAAGGCGAGCGCGAGAAGCTGCTGCGCATGGAGGACGAGCTGCACCGGCGCGTGATCGGCCAGGACGAGGCGGTGAAGGCCGTGTCCGACGCGATCCGCCGTTCCCGCGCGGGCTTGTCGGATCCAAACCGCCCCAATGGGTCGTTCCTGTTCCTGGGCCCGACCGGCGTGGGCAAGACCGAGCTGTGCAAGGCCCTGGCCGAGTTCCTGTTCGACAGCGGCGACGCGATGGTGCGCATCGACATGAGCGAGTTCATGGAGAAGCATTCGGTCGCGCGCCTGATCGGCGCGCCCCCGGGTTACGTCGGCTACGAGGAAGGTGGCTACCTGACCGAGGCCGTGCGCCGCCGTCCCTACAGCGTGCTGCTGCTCGATGAGGTCGAGAAGGCGCACCCGGATGTGTTCAACGTTCTGTTGCAGGTGCTGGACGACGGCCGCCTGACCGACGGCCAGGGCCGCACCGTGGACTTCCGCAACACCGTCATCGTCATGACCTCCAACCTTGGCTCGCAGAATATCCAGGAGGTGTACGAGCGGACCGAGCGTGATGGCAGCGGGGGCGAGGGCGAGGTGGTGGCCTATACGCACATGAAGGCGGCGGTGATGGCCGCGGTGCAGAACCATTTCCGGCCGGAGTTCATCAACCGGCTGGACGACATCGTCGTGTTCCATCCGCTGGGGCAGGCGCAGATCCGTCGCATCGCCGACATCCAGACCCGCCACCTGGCCCGGCGACTGGCCGATCGCCAGATGAAGCTGGAGCTGTCCGATGGCGCGCTCGACCTGCTCGGAAACATTGGCTTCGATCCGGTGTACGGCGCGCGGCCGCTGAAGCGGGCGATCCAGCAACAACTGGAAAACCCGCTGGCGAACAGGATCCTCAGCGGCGAGTTCGCCAGCGGCGATACCGTGCTGGTGGACACCGATGGCGTGGTGCTGACCTTCGCGAAGCGCCGCGACTAGGCGCATCCGGCCACTGGCTCAGGCGCCGGCATCCTGGGCGATCACCATCTCGGCCATCGAATAGGCAAGCTCGCGCTCCGCGAGTACGCCCGCATCCGCGCCGGCGTCCAGCAGGTTCCACAGTTCCGCCTCGCTGTGCGCACGGGCCAGGATGCTGATCGCGGGATTGGCCGCGCGCAGCCGGGCGATGATCTCGCCGGCCTCGAAGGCATTCGGGATTGCCACCAGCGCATGGGTGGCGGTCGCCGGCGACAACTCGGCGAGCACATTGGCCGCGGCGGCATTGCCGCGCACGGCGGGGATGCCGTCGGCCCGCGCCTTCGCCACCAGGTCCGCATCGGCATCGATCGCCAGCAGGGGCATGCCGCGCGCCCGCAACAGTTCGGCCAGTTGCGAACCCACGCGCCCGTAGCCGACCAGGATGCCGTGGCCATGCGTGGGCAGCGCCGGTCCGGCACCGTCGCCTGCTTCGGGAGCGGGTACGACTACCTCGCCTGACTGCCAACGCAACACGGCGGCGAAGACCAATGGATTGGCGACGATGGAGATCAGTGCCCCGGCGAGGACGAGGTCGCGTGCGTCACCAGGCATCAGCTTGAGCGCCACGGCCAGCCCCGCGAGGATGAAGCTGAACTCGCCGATCTGCGAGACGCTCGCCGCGATGGTGGAGGCGATGCGGTTGCCGTGTCCGAGCGCGCGCACCAGCGCCCACGCGGCCAGGGGCTTTCCGACCATGATCACCACCACGCAGGCCAGCACGGGCAGGGGTTGCCGGAGCAGGATGCTCGGGTCGAACAACATGCCGACCGAGACGAAGAACAGCACCGCGAAGGCATCGCGCATCGGCAGGGAATCGGCCGCGGCCTTGTGGCTGAGCTCGGATTCGTTGAGCAGCATGCCAGCGAAGAAGGCGCCCAGCGCGATCGACACGCCGAACCACTGGGAGGACACATAAGCCACGCCCAGTGCGATCGCCAGCACCGCCAGCGTGAACAGCTCGCGCGAGCCGGTGCCGGCCACCTTGCGCAGCACCCAGGGCACGAAGCGCCGTCCCACCACCACGATCACGCCGGTGAACAGCGCCAGCTTGAGGACGGTCAGGCCGAGCGCCTCGCCCAGGGCGCGCAGGTCCAGTCCAGCGCTGGCGTCGGCGGACAGCGCACGACCGATCGGCGGCAGCAGCACCAGCACCAGCACCATCACCAGGTCCTCGACGATCAGCCAGCCGATCGCCGTCTTGCCGCGCCGGGTGTCCAGCAGGCGGTTGTCCTCCAGCGCGCGCAGCAGCACCACCGTGCTGGCGACCGACAGACAGAGGCCGAAGACCACGCCCGTGCCCCAGCTCCAGCCCAGCCAGCGCCCCACCAGGGCGCCGAGCGCCGAACCGAAGGCAATCGGCAGCAGGGCCCAGGGCAGGGCGACCTTGCGCACCGCCTTCAAGTCGGCCACTGAAAAATGCAGGCCCACGCCAAACATCAGCAGCACTACGCCGATCTCGCCCAACTGGCTGGCAAGGTCCGTGTCGGCCTCGTAGCCCGGCGTGAACGGTCCCACCAGGACGCCCGCCACCAGGTAGCCCACCAGTGGCGAGAGCTTGAACCGGTGCGCGAGGGTGCCCAGGGCAAAGGCCAGCACGAGGCCGGCGGCAAGCAGGGTCAGCAGCGAGGTTTCATGGGGCATGGATCCATCCTAACCCGCTCCCACAAGGTAAAATGGCGGGATGATTGCCTTCAAGAACTTCGCGCTCCGGCGCGGCGAGCGCCTGCTGCTGTCCCAGGTGGACCTGACCCTGCATGCCGGCTGGCGCGTCGGCGTGGTCGGCCGCAATGGTTGCGGCAAGTCCAGCCTGTTCGCCGCGATCATGGGCGAAGTCGAGCCGGACCTGGGTGATCTGGACCTGCCCACGCGGCTGCGCATCGCCAGCGTCGCGCAGGAAACGCCCTCGCTGCCCGACCCCGCGATCGATTTCGTGCTCAGCGGCGACGCGGCGGTGTACGAGGTGATCCGCGCCGAGGCCGCGGCGATGGACGCCGAAGACTACGACGCGGTCGCCGAGGCCCACCACAAGCTCGACGAACTCAATGGCTACGACGCCAGCGCGCGCGCCGGCCGCCTGCTGCACGGCCTCGGCTTCCCGGCCGACACGCATTCCCGACCGGTGGCCTCGTTCTCCGGCGGCTGGCGCGTGCGCCTGAACCTGGCGCGTGCATTGATGAAGCCCTCCGACCTGCTGCTTCTCGACGAGCCGACCAACCACCTGGACCTGGACGCCGTGCTGTGGCTGGAGCAGTGGCTGCTCAAGTATCCCGGCACCCTGCTGCTGATCTCGCACGACCGCGAATTCCTCGACGGCGTGTCCACGCACACGCTGCATCTGCACGAGGGCAAGGCCAAGCTCTACACCGGCGACTACACCAGCTTCGAGCACCAGCGCTCCGAGCACCTGCGCCTGCAGCAGATCAACCACGAAAAAGTGCAGGCCGAGCGCGCCCACCTGCAGAGCTTCATCGACCGCTTCAAGGCCAAGGCCAGCAAGGCCAAGCAGGCACAGTCGCGGGTCAAGCGCCTGGCCAAGCTGGCCGACACCGAGGCCGTGCGCGCCGAGCGCGCGATCCACCTGAGTTTTGCCGAGCCGCTCAAGCTGCCGCACTCGCTGATACGGCTCAACCACGTGGACGCCGGTTATCCCGCCGGTTCGCGCGACGCCGAAGACGATGTGGGAGCGGCTTTAGCCGCGAACGGCGAGGGCGAAGCACTGGCAGTTGGCGCAGGGCTCGCTTTGGGAGTTGGGTACGCGGGCTTTGGTATCGCGGCTGAAGCCGCTCCCACCGTGATCCTGCACGACGTCGGCTTCGGCCTGGAGGCTGGGGACCGCGTCGGCCTGCTGGGCCCCAACGGCGCGGGCAAATCCACCCTGGTGAAATCCCTGGTCGGCGAATTGCCCCTGCTGCGCGGCGAACGCGTCGCGCACCCCGACCTGCGACTGGGCTATTTCGCCCAGCACACCGTCGAGAGCCTGCATGAAGGCCAGTCGCCGCTCTGGCACCTGCGCCAGATCGACCCGACCGTCGGCGAACAGGTGTTGCGCAACTTCCTGGGCCAGTGGAATTTCGCCGGCGAACGGGTATTCGAGTCGGTCGATGGCTTTTCCGGCGGCGAACGCGCACGCCTCGCGTTGGCTTTGATCGCCTACCTGAAGCCGAACGTGCTGCTGCTCGACGAGCCGACCAACCACCTGGACCTGGAGATGCGCGAGGGCCTGGCCGAGGCGCTCAGCGATTTCCCTGGCGCGATCGTGCTGGTCTCGCATGACCGGCACCTGATCGGCCTGGTCTGCGACACCTTCTGGCGCGTCGCCGACGGCCGGGTCGAACCCTTCGACGGCGACCTGGACCAATACGCATCGTGGCTCAAATCGCGCGGGGGAAAGTCCGACGCGGAGCGGGGCGCGGTCGAGAAGGACAGGCAGCAGGCCGCGGCCGCGAAAGCCGCCACCGCGTCAGCCCCGGCGGCTAGTGCCGCCGCGCCGGTGGCGAGCGCCGCGGCGACCGCGGCCGCAGCGGCGAAGCCGGCGCGCTCCAAGGGCGCGCAGGACCAGTTGCAGCGACGCGTGAAACAGCTTGAATCCCGGCTTGCCGACCTCAACTCCGAGTCGCGCCATATCAACGACGAACTAGCCAACCCGGACATCTACAACAGCGACGGCAATGCCACGGTGCTCCGCCTCGGCCAGCGCCAGAACGCGTTGCAGGCCGAGCGCGAGACCATCGAGGCCGAATGCCTCGCCCTTTACGAGCAGCTCTGACCATGCCGATCTATGCTTTCGAATGCACGCACTGCGGCCATCGCTTCGAGCGCCTGCAGCGCCTGTCCGACCTCGACCCGACCGTCTGCCCCGAGTGCGGCACCGAGAACGAAGTGCGTCGGCAACTGACGGCGCCCAGCTTCCGGCTTGCGGGTGGCGGCTGGTACGAGACCGATTTCAAGAAGGACGGCAAGCGCAACCTGGCCGACAAGGGCGATGGCGCATCCACCTCCGGAGCGGGTGCCGATGCCGCCGCCCCGAAGCCTGACGCAAGGCCTGCGGCAGGTGGCGACAGCAAGGGGGCTTCGGCGCCTGCAGCCGCCACGCCAGCCGTTGCGCCTGCGAAGTCGCCGCCCAGGTCCGATGCCTGAGCCTGCGCGGCTGCCCTGCCCAGTGGCAGTGGGGCCGAAAAAAAGCCCCGGCATGCCGGGGCTTTTTGTTGAGGTGCAGCGCAGGGCTTAGCGGAAGCCGAAGCGCGCGCGGCAGCCGGAGTTCACCCACAGGCCGCCGGTGGCGTCATAGCCCCAGTCGCGCCCTTCGATGCAAGCGCTGCTGGAAATCTGCTGCACGATATAGGGATTGCCATAGCGGCCATCCCAGGTGCAGGCCGTGCGACGGCCATCGATGCTGGCGCAGGTGACCGAGTAGTTCGGGTCACGCGCCCAGGTGGAACCGTTGGACTGGCCGCGATCGTCGCGCCAGCCGGGACGCCCGACCGATGCGAACTGCGCGCGGCAGCCGCGATTCACCCAGACCACGCCGCGACGCTGGCCCCAGCTGCGCCCTTCGACGCAGGCAGCACTGTTGTTGAGGCGATTGACCAGTTGCACGCGGCCACGGATGCCGGTGTTGCACACGCGATAACGGCCGCGGTAGCTGGTGCAGGTGACCATGCGCGGCGGAACGATGCCGCCGTTGCCGTTACCCTGGTGGTCCATGCCGCCGTGGTCCATGCCGCCATGATCCATGCCGCCATCGCCCATGCCGCCGTCGCCCATGCCGCCACGGACGATGCCGAAGCGGGCTCGGCAGCCATTGTTGACCCAGATCACGCCGGGCTTCTGGCCCCAGCTGCGGCCTTCGACGCAGGCGCTCTGCGAGATCTGCTGGGCGACCACGGCGGTGCCACGGAACGGCGCGGCGCACTCGGCGTAAGCGTTATTGATGCTGGTGCAGATGACGTCGGTCGCGACATAGCCAGACTGCGGGCGCCATGGGTTGTCACCGTTGGCGCGGATGTCCGCCGTGACCTGGTCCATGGACCAGCCCTGGCTCGAGCGGTCCAGGTAGTACTCGAGCTGGTTGTCGGAAATGTCGGCGCCGCTGTGCGCGGCGGCATATTCCTGCTCGATCATCCGGATCTGGTCACGCGTGGATTGTGCCCAGGCGCTGCTGGTGGCGACCAGGCCGCCGAGGGCGAGCAGGGCGGCGAAAAGCGGTTTCGTCTTCATGACAACGGATCTCCTTGGGAAGCGCCGGCTAGGGCGACCCCGAGGAAACTAGCAGGCGCACAAGGGCTTGCGGACGTCCAGGCGTCCGGTCGTTCAAGCCATCCTCAGCAAGCCCAACGCCCGCGAAACGCAGGCACGCGAACGGCGCGGCGTCGGGCGGGGTTCAGTTCCCGAAGCGACCGCGGCAGCCCTTGTCCACCCACAGGCCGCGGCCGTCGAATTGCGCCAACCCCAGTTCTGCCCTTCGCGGCAGGTGGTATCGGAAATCTGCTGGGTGATGCGGGCCCGGCCGCGGAACGGGGTGCGGCATTCGCGGTAGCGCTTGTTGTCGCTGCTGCACACCACCGAGTTCGACGACCAGCCCGGGTTCGGGTTCCAGCCCGCCTGGGCTGCCGCGGCTGGAGCCGCGGAAACGGCGCAGGCCGCGGCGAAGGCGAGGACAAGGCAGGCGGTGAGTCGGACGGACGTCGGCATACTCCTCCCGGGACGGTCTTGAGGGCGGCCCGGCCCCGGATGGGCTCGGCCGGCAAGGGGATCAACGCGCGAGCCGGCGGGCACCGGCCCCCTCTGGCAAAATAGCGGGCTGGATTGGGCCACCTCGGCCCGGAGAGCGATGATGCGCACCCATTACTGCGGCCTGGTGACCGAGGCCTTGATTGGACAGACGGTGACCGTCTGTGGCTGGGCAGATGTCGCCCGCAACCTCGGCGGGGTCTGCTTCATCGACCTGCGCGACCACGAGGGAATCGTCCAGGTCGTGGCCGAAGTGGACGTTGCGCGCCCCGAGACCGCGGCGATCTTTGCCGATGCGGCCGCGGTAGGGTACGAGGACTGCCTGCGCATCACCGGCACGGTGCGCGCGCGCCACAGCGTCAATGACAAGATCGCCACCGGCCGCGTGGAGATCGTGGCTTCGACGATCGAGATCCTCAACAAGTCGGACAAGCTGCCGTTCTATTCGCACGAAACCCCGGGCGAGGACGTGCGCCTGAAGTACCGCTACCTCGACCTGCGCAGCCCGGTGATGCAGAAGCGCATGCGCAAGCGCATCGCCCTGGTGCAGGCGCTGCGCCGTTACCTCGACGCCGCCGGCTTCCAGGACATCGAAACGCCGATCCTGACCAAGGCCACGCCGGAAGGTGCGCGCGACTACCTGGTGCCGTCGCGCGTGCATGCCGGCGAGTTCTTCGCCCTGCCGCAGTCCCCGCAGCTGTTCAAGCAGTTGCTGATGATGGCCGGCATGGACCGTTACTACCAGATCGCGCGCTGCTTCCGCGACGAGGACCTGCGCGCCGACCGCCAGCCGGAGTTCACCCAGCTGGACATGGAGTTCGCCTTCGTCACCGAGCGCGACATCCAGGATTTCGTCGAGGGCATGGTGCGGGCGATCTTCAAGGAGGTGCAGGACGTGTCGCTGGCAGATCCGTTCCCGCGCCTGAGCTACGCCGAGGCGATGCGCCGCTACGGCTCGGACAAGCCGGACCTGCGCATTGCGCTGGAGCTTGTGGACGTGGCTGAGACGGTGAAGGGCTGCGAGTTCAAGGTGTTCACCGACTGGGCGAACCACGAGGACGGCCGCGTGGCCGCCCTGCGCCTGCCCGGCGGCGCGACCCTGTCGCGCAAGCAGATCGACGAAGCCGCCGCGCACGCGGCCAAGCACGGCGCCAAGGGCCTGGCCTGGATGCGCGTGGACGACCTGGCCAAGGGTCGCGAGGGCATCAATTCGCCGATCGCCAAGTTCCTGGACGATGCGACCCTGTCGGCCTTGCTGGCGCAGACGGGCGCGCAGACCGGCGACTTGGTGTTCTTCGGCGCCGGCCCGTGGAAGAGCGTGTGCGACTTCATGGGCGCGCTGCGCCTGAAGGTCGCCAGGGACGCCGGCCTGGTCGCCGACACCTGGGCGCCGCTGTGGGTCACCGACTTCCCGATGTTCGAATGGGACGCGGACGAGTCGCGCTACGTGGCCCTGCACCATCCCTTCACCGCGCCGCGGGTGGACGACGAGGCCGACTTGCGCGCCAATGCGCGCACCGCGGTGAGCCGCGGCTACGACATGGTGCTCAACGGCAACGAGATCGGCGGCGGATCGGTGCGCATCCATCGCTCGTCGATGCAGAGCGCGGTGTTCGACCTGCTCGGCATCAGCAAGGACGAGGCGCAGGCCAAGTTCGGCTTCCTGCTCGAGGCGTTGCGCTACGGCGCGCCGCCGCATGGCGGCATCGCCTTCGGCATCGACCGCATGGCCGCGCTGCTGGCCGGCACCGATTCCATCCGCGACGTGATCGCCTTCCCGAAGACCGCGTCGGCGCAGTGCCTGCTGACCTCGGCGCCGTCGCCGGTGCCGGACAGGCAGCTGGCGGAACTGCACATCCGCGTCCGCGACGTGGGAGCGGCTTCAGCCGCGACTCCCGCCGATCGCGGCTGAAGCCGCTCCCGCGTGGGAGAAAAGGTGCTGCTGCTGCACGGCCTGCTGATGCGCCGCCCGGCGCTGTTGCCGCTGGCGCGCCGCCTGCGCGCGCTGGGCTACGACACACGGCTGTTCACCTATTCCAGCCTGTGGAATCGCCCTGAAACCTCCGTCGCCGCCTTGCGCGCACGGCTGCGCGAGTTGGGCCGCGACGGGTCCGTGCACGTGGTCGCGCACAGCCTTGGCGGCCTGATCGCGGCCGCCGCCCTCGATGATGCCGATGGCGCCGATCCGCTGCCGCCTGGCCGCCTGGTCTGCCTTGGCTCGCCCATTGCCGGCAGCGCTGCGGCGCGTGGGCTGCGCGAAAAACGGCTGGGCCTGGTGTCGGGACGTAGCGGCGGCCTGTTGCGCGAGGGGCTGGCGCGACTGCCCCCCGGGCGCGAGGTCGGCATGATCGCCGGGACCCGGGCCCTGGGCCTCGGGCGGATGTTCGGGCGCTTCGAGGGCGAAAACGATGGCACCGTCGCCGTGGCCGAAACCCGCCTGCCCGGCCTGGCCGCGCACGCGACGATCCCGTGCAGCCATACCGGCCTGGTGTTCTCCGAAGCGGCCGCGGGGCTGGTCGACCGCTTCCTGCGCCACGGCCACTTCTGAAAGCAGAAAGGACCCCTTTTTCCGGGGCCGCGTATAATCCGCGCAGTTTCGACGGCAGGGCAGGACGGCATGGGCAGGCTGATGGCGATCGAGGGCCGCAAGGGCGCGCAGGACGCCAAGCGCGGCAAGGTCTTCACCAAGGTGATCCGCGAGATCACGGTGGCGGCGCGCGCCGGCGGCGGCGATCCAAAGATGAATCCGCGCCTGCGCCTGGCCATGGACAACGCGTTCGGCGTGAACATGTCGCGCGATGTCATCGAGCGCGCGGTCAAGAAGGCCACCGGAGAGCTCGAGGGCGTCGAGTACGAGGAAATACGCTACGAGGGTTATGCGCCCGGCGGCATCGCCGTGATCGTGGACTGCATGACCGACAACCGCGTGCGCACCGTTGCCGACGTCCGCCATGCCTTCAGCAAGTGCGGCGGCAACCTCGGCACCGACGGGTCGGTCGCCTTCATGTTCAAGAAGGTCGGCGTGCTCGGTTATCCGGCCGGCGCCGACGAATCGGCGATCACCGATGCGGCGATCGAGGCCGGCGCCGACGATGTGGTCGTGTATCCCGAGGATGGCGCGATCGACGTGATCACGGCGCCGGAGAACTTCCAGGCGGTGAGGGACGCGATGGCGGCCGCAGGCCATGTGGCCGAACAGGCCGCGGTCACCTTGCGCGCCGACAACGACATCGCCGTGGCCGGCGACACGGCCGAGCAGGTGGTGAAGATGCTCGACATGCTCGAGGACCTGGACGACGTGCAGAACGTCTACCACAACGCCGAACTGGCCCAGGCTTGACCGCGGCAGCGGCCTTGGCCGCGATTCCCCAGGGCGCAAAGACATGACCCGCATCCTCGGCATCGACCCCGGCTCGCAGCGCACCGGCGTGGGCATCGTGGACTGCGATGCCACCGGCCGCGCCGTGCACGTTCACCACCAGCCGATCGTGCTGCTGGAGGCGGAGGATTTCCCGCGCCGGCTCAAGCTGCTGCTGGAAGGCCTGGGCGCGATCATCGACCAGTTCCGGCCGGATGAAGTGGCGATCGAGAAGGTGTTCATGGCGCGCAATCCCGATTCGGCGCTGAAGCTGGGCCAGGCGCGGGGCGCGGCCATCTGCGCGGCGGTCATGCGCGACCTGCCGGTGCACGAGTACGCGGCCAAGGAGGTCAAGTTGGCCGTGGTCGGCAAGGGATCCGCCGACAAGGTGCAGGTCCAGCATATGATCGGCGTCATGTTGAACCTGCAAGGCAAGATCCAGGCCGACGCCGCCGACGCGCTCGCCGTGGCGATCACCCACGGCCATGTGCGCGCCACCGCCAACCGGATCGGCGTCAGCTCGCGCGACGCCTGGCGGCGCAAATGATCGGTCGCCCCCATCCCGCCACGGAGCCAGCGATGAGCGCTCGCGCGAAGAGCAAGCCAAGGTGATCGGTCGCTTGCGGGGCGTGGTGGTGCACAAGCAGCCGCCCTGGCTGGTGGTCGACGTGGGCGGCGTGGGCTATGAGCTGGAAGCGCCCATGTCCACTTTCTACGACCTGCCCGAGGTCGGCCGCGAGGTGGTGCTGTTCACCCATCACGCGGTGAAGGAAGACTCGGTGGCACTGTACGGCTTCCTGCGCGAACTGGAACGCCGCCTGTTCCGCGACGTGCAGAAAGTCACCGGCATCGGCGCAAAGATTGCCCTGGCCATCCTGTCCGGCGCCAGCGTGGATGACTTCGCCCGGCTGGTGCAGGCTGGCGACGTGACCGCGCTCACCCGCATCCCCGGCATCGGCAAGAAGACTGCCGAACGCATCGTCGTCGAACTGCGCGATCGCACGTCGGACTATGGCGGCGCCGGCGTTCCTCAGGCCGGCCGCGACCGGCCGGGCGACCCGGTCAGCGAAGCCAGCGTTGCCCTGCAGCAGCTGGGCTACAAGCCGGTGGAGATCACGCGCATGCTCAAGGAAGCCGCGCCCGGCGACAGCGCCGAGGACATCATCCGCAAGGCGCTAAAATCGATGCTCCGGAACGGTTGAGGCAGGAAGCCCATGGCACACGGTCAGGAAGCAGCGACGAACGGACCGGGCGGGCACGCCGACGTCGACCTTGCCAGCGCGCATGGGCACGGCCACGGCGGCAGCCGCTGGCCGCTGGTCCTGGGCGCGATCGGCGTGGTCTTCGGCGACATCGGCACTAGCCCGCTCTACACCTTGCGCGAGGCCTTCGACAAGAAATACGGCCTGGCGGCCGACCCGGCCAACATCCTGGGCATCCTGTCCCTGGTGTTCTGGGTGATGACCCTGGTGGTCACCATCAAGTACGTGTTCGTGATCATGCGTGCCGACAACCGGGGCGAGGGCGGCATCCTGGCGCTGATGGCCGTGGTCCTGCGCAGCCTGCCGATCGCCTCGCCGCTCACCTATGGCATCGGCCTGCTGGGCATCTTCGGCACCGCCCTGTTCTTCGGCGACAGCGTGATCACGCCAGCGGTGTCGGTGCTGTCGGCGGTGGAAGGCCTGAAGGTGGCCGCGCCCGGACTGTCGCACTACGTGGTGCCGATCACCCTGGGCGTCCTGCTGGCCCTGTTCGCCTTCCAGAGCAGCGGGACCGAGCGCGTGGGCAAGGCCTTCGGGCCGGTCATGGTCCTGTGGTTCATCACCCTGGCGGTGCTGGGCATCCTGCACCTGCTGAAGAATCCCGAAGTCCTGCAGGCGCTCAATCCGATCTGGGCGATCCGTTTCTTCCTGCACCACGGCGTGCACGCCTGGCTGGCCCTGGGCGCCGTGGTCCTGGCCGTCACGGGCGGCGAGGCGCTGTATGCCGACATGGGCCATTTCGGCCGCATTCCGATCCGCATCGCCTGGATGTGGTTCGCGATGCCGGCGCTGGTGCTGAACTACTTCGGACAGGGCGCCCTGCTGCTGGCCAATCCCGGCGCCGTGCACAGCCCCTTTTTCGCGATGGTGCCCGAGTGGGCGTCGCTTCCGATGGTGGTGCTGGCGACCCTGGCGGCGGTGATCGCGTCCCAGGCGGTGATTTCCGGCGCCTTCTCGCTGGCGCGGCAGGCGATCCAGCTCGGCTACCTGCCGCGCCTGAAACTCATCCACACTTCGGCCGACGCCATCGGGCAGGTCTACCTGCCCTGGGTCAATCGCGTGCTGCTGGTGCTGGTGATGCTGTTGGTGGTGGCGTTCCAGACATCCAGCAACCTTGCCTCGGCCTACGGCGTGTCGGTCACCGGCAGCATGATGATCGACACCATCCTGCTGATCATCCTGGCGCACGAGCGCTGGCGCACGCCGACCCGGGTGATCGTGCCGCTGGCGGTCGTCTTCCTCACCGTGGACGCAGCCCTGCTGTCGGCCAATGCGGTGAAGTTCGTCGAAGGGGCCTGGGTGCCGGTGGCGCTGGGCGTGATGGTGTTCACCATCATGCGCACCTGGCGCCGGGGCCGCGACCTGGTGCGCGAACACATCAACCGCGACTCCCTGCGCATCGAGCACTTCATCCAGAGCGTGCTGGTGGACCCGCCGGCGCGGGTGACCGGCACCGCCGTCTTCATGACGCCGTCCAACGACTACCTGCCGCCGGCCCTGCTGCACAACCTCAAGCACAACAAGGTGCTGCACGAGCGCAACGTGCTGCTGAGCGTGGAAACGCTGAGCGTGCCCCGCGCCGACGAGGCCGAGCGGGTGGCCTACACCGATCTGGGCCATGGCTTCTCGCGGCTGAGTCTGCGCTACGGCTACATGGAGAACCCGGACGTGCCCAGCGCGCTGAAGAACTGGAAGATCCCGGGCCCGCCGTTCGATTCAATGGACACCACGTTCTTCGCCAGCCGCGAGTCGCTCACCGCCAGCAAGGGCAAGGGCATGGCCCTGTGGCGCGACAAGCTGTTCCTGGTGATGTCGCGCAATGCCACGCCGGCCACGGAGTTCTTCTCGATCCCGGGCAACCGCCTGGTCGAACTGGGGACGCAGGTCACCATTTAGCGGCATAATCCGGGCATGGAAACCGCGCGCGTCCTCGCCAGCAGCGCCACCCGGGAAGACGAAGCCGCCGAGGCCAGCATCCGGCCCAAGCGGCTCGACGAATACCTCGGGCAGGAAACCGTCCGCGAGCAACTCAAGATCTACATCCAGGCCGCGCGCCAGCGCAACGAGGCCCTGGACCACGTGCTGATCTTCGGGCCGCCAGGGCTGGGCAAGACCACCCTGGCGCACGTGATCGCGGCGGAGATGGGCGTCAACCTGCGCCAGACCTCCGGCCCGGTGATCGAACGCGCCGGCGACCTGGCCGCGCTGCTGACCAACCTGCAGCCGCACGACGTGCTGTTCATCGACGAGATCCACCGGCTCTCGCCCGTGGTCGAGGAAGTGCTGTACCCGGCGATGGAGGACTTCCAGATCGACCTGATGATCGGCGAAGGTCCGGCGGCCCGCTCGATCAAGCTCGACCTGCCGCCCTTCACCCTGGTCGGCGCGACCACCCGCGCGGGCCTGCTGACGGGGCCGCTGCGCGACCGCTTCGGCATCGTCCAGCGGCTGCAGTTCTATTCGCCGGAGGAGCTGACCCGGATCGTGCGGCGCTCTGCCGGCATCCTGGACATCGCCTGCGCGCCGGAAGGCGCCGGCGAGATCGCGCGCCGCTCGCGCGGCACGCCGCGCATCGCCAACCGCCTGCTGCGGCGGGCCCGCGACTTCGCCCAGGTCAAGGCGGACGGCGCTATCACCCGCGAAGTCGCCGATGGCGCCATGGAAATGCTGCAGGTGGACCGCGAGGGCTTCGACGAGATCGATCGCCGCATGCTGCGTATGATCATCGACAACTTCGACGGCGGCCCGGTGGGCGTCGAGTCGCTGGCCGCGGCGCTCAGCGAAGAACGCGGCACGCTGGAGGACGTGATCGAGCCCTACCTGATCCAGCAGGGCTACATCGTGCGCAGCGCGCGCGGCCGCATGGCCACGCAGAAGGCCTACCAGCACCTCGGCCTCAAGGCGCCGGCACGGCCGGCCGACTTGTTTTGACGCCGGACGTTATCCCCGCGTTCAGCTTCCCGATACGCGTGTACTGGGAAGATACCGATGCTGGCGGGGTGGTCTACCACGCCAGCTACCTGCGTTTCCTCGAGCGCGCGCGCACCGAATGGCTGCGCGCGCAGGGCATCCAGCAGCAGCGGCTGCGCGCGGAGGACGACCTGGTGATGGCGGTGCGCGAGATGCAGATCGACTTCCTCAAGCCGGCCCGCCTGGACGATCAACTGCGCGCGACCATGGCCCTGGTCGCGCGCAAGCGCGCCAGTTTCCTCGTTTCGCAGGAACTCCTGCGCGGCGATGCCTGTCTGCTTCGTGCAAGGGTGCGGATCGCCTGCCTGCACGCCACCGATTTCAGCCCGCGCGCCCTGCCACCCTGGCTCGCGGTCGATACCCGCCACGGAGATGCCACCTGATGCTTGCCGAATTCATGCTGCTGTTGAGCGCCGCCCCCGTGCAGGCGCTGCCGCCCGACGCCGTCGCGGCGGTGGCGACAGCCCCGGTGGCATCGGGCATCGACTACATCGACCTGGTCAGGCACGCCAGCTGGCCGGTGTTCGTGGTGATGGTGCTGCTGCTGGTCGCCTCGGTGATGAGCTGGTTCGTGATCTTCCGCAAGATGGGCGTGTTCTCTCGCGCCAATCGCGAGGCGGAGGAATTCGAGGGCCGGTTCTGGTCGGGCGGCGACCTCAATGCCCTGTATCGCACGGCCACCGAGCGCAATCGCGTGGTCGGCGGGCTGGAGGCGATTTTCGAGGCCGGCTTCCGGGAGTTCACCCGGTTACGCCAGCAGCACCGCACGATCGACGCCCGCAGCCAGCTGGAAGGCGCCCAGCGCGCGATGCGCGCCACCCTGGCGCGCGAGGTGGACGCGCTCGAGCACAACCTGGAACTGCTGGCGAACGTTGGATCCACGGCGCCGTACGTAGGCCTGGTCGGTACCGTGTTCGGCATCATGATCAGCTTCCATGGGCTGGCGCAGAACAAGCAGGCCACCATCGCCACCGTCGCGCCCGGCATCTCCGAGGCGCTGGTCGCCACCGCGATGGGACTGTTCGCCGCCATCCCCGCCGTGTGGGCCTACAACCGCTTCGCGACGCGGGTCGAGCGCCTGTCGGTGCGCTACGAGAGCTTTGCCGAGGAATTCAGCTCGATCCTCCAGCGCCAGTCGCACCTGGACGAGGCGTGACCAATGGGTAACCCCAGCCCCTGCCAAGCGCCGTTAACCCGACACCGACGTCACCGCGCCCTTGGTCGAAGCGATCCCGCAGGAAGCCCATGAGCGCCGCCTTCAAACGCCAGGTCCGCAAGCGCAAGCTCAAGTCAGAGATCAACGTCGTGCCCTACATCGACGTGATGCTGGTGCTGCTGATCATCTTCATGGTGACCGCGCCGCTGCTGAACCTGGGCGTGGACATCGACCTGCCCAAGTCCGAGGCCCGGGCGGTAGACCAGAACAAGAAGCCGTTGATGGTGATCGTGGACAAGGACGGCCACTACACGCTGTCTTCGCCCGGGGGCGGCCACAAGGCCGTTGACGCGGCGCAACTCAAGGCCGAGGTGGAGGCGCTGGTTCGCGCCGATCCCCAACTGGGCGTACTCGTCGCCGGCGACCAGGCGGCGAGTTACCAGCACATCTACCTGGCGTTGGGCATCCTGCAGAGTGCGGGCGTGTCGAAGGTCGGGCTCATGAGCAAGCCACCCGAGGCGCACTGAGATCGCGATGGAGTCCTCGTCCGACCGGGCCCGCGCCTTTGCGCTCGCGCTGGCCCTGCACATCGGCCTGTTCCTGCTGATCTGGGGAAGCGCGTCCTGGATCGTCCCGTCCGCCGACGAGGCCGCGGCGGGCGAACCGGTGCAGGCTACGTTGCAGATGTCCGCCGCCGACCTCCGGCGCGCCGCGCAGGCGGTCGCCGCCGCACAGCACGCGCCGCCGACGCCCAAACCCCCGGAAGCGCCGAAACCGCAGCCCATTCCCGTGCCCAAGCCCCAGGTCGCGGACGCACCCGCCCAGCCCGTACCGCAGGCGCGCCTCGACAAGCCCGACACCGTCGACCAGCAGGCCGTCTCCAAACTGGCCGAGCAGCCGGCCGACAAGCCCGCGCCAGAGGAACAGGAACAGAAGAACCGCCAGGCGCAGGTCGACCTGACCGAACAGCAGATCCGCCAGCGCATCGCCGAGCGTCGCCAGCAATTGCGCGCGCAGATCGAGGCGATCCAGCTCCAGCGCGACGCGGCGGCGAAAAGCACGCGTCTGGAGGAACAGCGCCTGCAGCAGCTCGCCGACCGCCAGGCCGCCGCTACGCCCGCGCCCGCCCGCAGTGCCACCCCCCAGGCCGCGCCGGTCGGCAATCGTGGCGTGGATGTGGGGCTGCTCGCGCGCTACAAGGCCGACATGCTGATGACCGCCGACGGCAACTGGAACCACCTGGGCGTACCCGAGCGCACGCACTGCCAGGTCCGTTTCACCCAATTGACCGGGGGCGAGGTTATCAATGTCGAGTTCATCGCTTGCCCGTACGATGCGGGGGGCCGGGAAACCGTGGACCGCGCCCTGAGGAAGACCCCGATGCCCTACGCCGGATATGAAACGGTGTTCGTGCGCCAGGTGACGCTGGATTTTTGCCATCCGAGAGAGGAATGCTCCCCGTGAAGAAACCCCGCTCCCCGATCAAGACATTGCTGGCGGTCTTCCTGCTCCTGCTTCCTGCCGCCTGGGCCCAGGCGCAGGGACTCGACATCGGCCTGGTCTCCGGCAACGAGGGGTCGCTGCCGATCGCCGTGGTCGCCATGCCCTACCAGGGCCATGGCACCGCGCCGGATACCGACGTGGCGTCGGTGATCCGCAACGACCTCAACCGCTCCGGCCAGTTCCGCTCCGACGATACGGCCAGCTTCAAGAACCAGCCGACCCGCGGCAGCGACATCGACTTCGCCGAGTGGCGGGCGCGGCGCCAGGACTTCGTCGTGGTGGGCCGCGTCCTGGATGCCGCCGATGGCGGCTACCGCGTCGAGTACGAGCTGTACGACGTGTCCAAGCCGCAAGCCCGGCTGCTGGGCCTTGCCATCGGCGGGCGGCCCAAGGGCATGCGCGACGTCGCGCACCAGGTCGCCGACCAGATCTACGAAAAGATACTGGGCGTGCGCGGGGCCTTCTTCACCCACATCGCCTACGTGACTGCGACCGGCCTCGGCGCCAGCATGCAGTACTCGCTGATGGTCGCCGACTCCGACGGCTTCAATCCGCAGAGCATCGTGCACTCGCGCGAGCCGCTGCTGTCGCCAGCCTGGAGCCCGGATGGCAAGAAGCTCGCCTATGTGAGTTTCGAGCGCGGCAATTCGACCATCTACGTGCAGGAGACGCTGACCGGCGCGCGCCAGGTCGTGGCCAGCTTCAAGGGCATCAACGGTGCGCCGGCCTTCTCGCCGGACGGTAGCCGGCTGGCGATGACCCTGTCCAAGTCGGGCAATCCCGAAATCTACGTGATGGACCTTGGCAGCAAGGCGCTGACCCAGATCACCCACCACTACGGCATCGATACCGAGGCGATCTGGACCCCGGACGGCCGCAGCCTGCTGTTCACCTCCGATCGCGCCGGCAAGCCGCAGGTCTACTCCGTGCCGGCCTCTGGGGGCGAGCCGACCCGGCTGAGCTTCCAGGGCGAATCCAATGCGCGCGCCACCGTCAGTTTCGACGGGAAGAAGGTCGCCATGGCCCAGGGCACGGGTAATGTCTATCGGATCGCGGTGCTGGATCGCAGCTACGGCGGCAATGGCCGCTGGCAGACCCTGTCCCCGGGCAACCTGGACGAGTCCCCGAGCTTCGCTCCGAACGGCTCCATGCTGCTGTACGCGACCAAGGAAGGCCGCCGCGGCGTACTCTATGCCGTATCCGCCGACGGCCGGGTCCGCCTGCGCCTGGTGACCGCCGATGGCGACGTGCGCGAGCCGGCCTGGTCCCCGTTCAGGCAGCGCTGAGACAGCCACCCGCACACTTGCTGAACCGCTTATTCAAGGAAAAGGACAATCCATGAACAACACGACCCGCATCGCCGCGACCCTGATGGCCTGCCTGGCCATGGCCGCCTGCACGAAGAAGGTCAAGGAAGTCCCGCCGTCCGAGACCGGCACGATCGTCAATCCCGGCGCCCAGACGACTCCGATCGCCGAGACGACGCCGGGCCGCTATTCCGCCGCCGACCTGGACACCGACTCCTGCCTGCGCCAGCGCGTGGTCTATTTCGATTTCAACGACGACACCCTGCGACCGGAATTCCAGGCCGTCGTCGCCTGCCACGCCAAGTACCTGCGTGACCAGCCGCAGTCGCGGATGAACCTGGAGGGCAATGCCGACGAACGCGGCACCCGCGAGTACAACCTCGGCCTGGGCGAGCGCCGCGGCAATGCGGTCATGGCGGCGGTGCAGGGCAACGGCGGTCCGGCCGCGCAGATGTCCGTGGTCAGCTACGGAGAAGAACGCCCCACCTGCGCCGACTCGACCGAGGAATGCTGGCAGCGCAATCGCCGGGTCGAGATCGTCTACACGACGCGCTGATCCATGGCACGCCAGACGATCATCGCCAGCGGCCTGCTCGCGCTTGCCGCCCTGTCCTTCGGCACCCTGTCCTACCCTGGCCCGGCCCACGCACAGCGCGTGAGCCTGGCTGACCGGGTCAGCGCCCTCGAGAGCCAGCAGGCCGCGCAGACCGGGTCCGCCGGCCAGGCCAATGTCGAGCTGCTCAACCGCCTGACCCAGTTGCAGTCGGAAGTGCAGGCGCTGCGCGGGCAGGTGGAGCAGTTGCAGAACGACAACGCCGCCCTGCGCGAGGGCAGCGACAATCGCTACAAGGACCTGGACGGCCGGCTGCAACGCATGGAGGCCACGCCGGGTGCTGCGCCGCCACTGTCCGCGGCGCCGCCGCGCGCACCGTCGGCAGCGAATCCGCCGCTGTCGTCGGGCCCGGACCTGGTGAACCGCATGCCGGCCGCGCCCTCCGGGCCGCCGGCCGCTGCTCCGGCTGGTGACGAACGGGCCAGCTACGACAGCGCGTTCGCGGCCCTGCGCGCCGGGGACTATGTCGCGTCGGCGCGGGGTTTCAAGGCCTATCTCGATGCTTTCCCGGGCGGTGCCCTGGCGCCCAATGCCTGGTACTGGCTGGGCGAGAGCTATTACGTTACCCAGAACTACCCGATCGCGCTGCAGAGTTTCGACACCCTGCTGCAGCGCTTTCCCGACTCCAGCAAGGCGCCCGACGCCCTGCTCAAGCGGGGCTTCGCCCAGATCGAGCTCGGCCAGGCCGGGCCGGGGCAGCAGACGCTCAACCGAGTGATCACCGACTACCCGGGCAGCGATGCGGCCCGCCTGGCCGCGGGCAAGCTGCGCACCCTGCAATTGCAGTCGCACTGACCGGCGAGGGCGCGCAGAATAGCGCCCTTTCCGCTTCCAGACTTCCAGCATGCCCGCGACTGACGCCGCGCCGATCGCCGACCGGCTGCGCCTGACCGAAATCTTCCTGTCCCTGCAGGGCGAATCGCGCAGCGTCGGATGGCCGACCGTGTTCGTGCGCCTGACCGGCTGCCCGCTGCGCTGCCAGTACTGCGACACGGCCTATGCGTTCCACGGCGGTGAATGGTGGGACATCAACGCCATCCTGGCCGAGGTTGCACGCCACGGCGTGCGACATGTCTGCGTGACCGGCGGCGAGCCGCTGGCGCAGAAGCGCTGCCTTGTCCTGCTTGAACGCCTGTGCGATGCCGGCTACGAGGTGTCGCTCGAGACCTCCGGCGCAATCGATGTGTCGGCCGTGGACCCGCGCGTCTCGCGCGTCGTTGACCTGAAGACCCCGGGTTCGATGGAAATGCCGCGCAACCTGCTGGCGAACATCCCCTTGCTGGGCGCGCGCGACCAGGTGAAGTTCGTCATTTGCGACCGCGCCGACTACGACTGGGCCCGCGGCATGCTGGCCGAGCACGCGCTGGTGGATCGCTGCGAAGTGCTGTTCTCGCCCAGCTTCGACCAGGTGCCGGCCCGCGAGCTGGCGGAGTGGATCCTCGCCGACCGCCTGCCGGTGCGCTTCCAGATGCAGCTGCACAAGCAGTTGTGGGGCGAGGAGCGCGGCAAGTGACGGCGCGCGCGGTGGTGCTGGTGTCGGGCGGCATGGATTCGGCGGTGGTGCTGGCGCTGGCCCGAGAGCGCGGCCTGGATTGCCACGCGCTGACCGTCAGCTATGGCCAACGACATTCGGCCGAACTGGCCGCGGCCGCGGAATTGGCGCAACTGCAGGGCGCGGTCGAACACAAGCTGGTGGTCGTGGACCTGCGCAGCATCGGCGGCTCGGCGCTGACCGCCGACATCGCCGTGCCCGAGCAGGCGGGCGAGGGCATCCCGGTCACCTATGTGCCCGCGCGCAACACCATCATGCTTTCGATGGCGCTGGGCTGGGCCGAGGTGCTGGGCGCGCAGGAAATCCATTGCGGCGTGAACGCGGTGGATTATTCGGGCTATCCCGACTGTCGGCCCGAGTTCATCGCCGCATTCGAATCGCTGGCGCGACTGGCCACCAAGGCCGGCGTCGAGGGCCGGCCGCTGTCGGTGCGCGCGCCGCTGATGCGCCTGTCCAAGGCCGACATCGCCCGCGAGGGCGTGCGCCTGGGCGTGGATTTCTCGCGCACGGTGAGCTGCTACCAGGCCGATGCCGACGGGCGCGCCTGCGGGCGCTGCGATGCCTGCCGTCTGCGGGCGCAGGGGTTCGCGGAAGCGGGTATGAAGGATCCGACACGGTACCAAGCCTAGCGGGGTGGTCATTTAAGACGGTGTGGGAGCGGCTTGAGCCGCGATGCGTTAAAATCGCGGCCCGGATGGGTCGTTAGCTCAGTTGGTAGAGCAGAAGACTTTTAATCTTTTGGTCCCGAGTTCGAGTCTCGGACGACCCACCATCCAGTCCTAGCAGGACTCGAACTTAATGAGAAAAGCCGGTTTACCCCGGCGAAATGGGAGCCTTTTGGTTCGCCGGCTTTTCTCCGCCCGCCCGTTTTTGTCGGCCGCAGCCCGATTTTCTCTAAATCGACTTTGGGCGGAAAAAGGTGATTCAGCCTTTTTGCTCAGGTTCGAGTGCCTGTGAGACCACCATCCAGTCCGGCGGTTCTTGAAACCAAAGAGAGCGCGCCGAGTCTCCCAGCCAAATGCTGGCCTTCCGGGCATGGCGCTAATTTTTGTAGGTCGGTTTCGGGAACGTAAGCCCGCGGCTTCTCGAAAAAGGCTTTCCGCCGACAAAGGCTATCTGAACTTTTCTGCTCAGGTTCAAGTAGCCGCTTGCATGGGAAGCAGCCCGCATCTCTCGGAACAAATAGGGACCGCTGACTGGCGACCGAGCGTATGCCTTATTCGCAGGCGTCGAACCTTGGCCTCTGGACGCGCCGCGCCAACCTCGTGGTAATGCGCTAGAGTTTGCGACGGGGTTCATTTTGCTAAGCATGTTCACGGCTAGTTAGCTAAAACGCCCCTTTGGCAGTTGCTTAACTGGCGAACACACATAGCGAAGCGAGTCATCATGATAACCGGCGAAATCAAGTCGAAAGTCGACAGCATCTGGACATGGCGCCCGAATTGATTTCAAGCCCGAGTTACGCTGCGGGGGCGCAGTCCATGAAGGGCTTGGGGCATAACGCCGGCGCTCTGGGGGCTGTGCTCGATGTCGCAAAAGCGTTGAATCCGGAGAATTCGACGGGCGAGCGCATACACGGCGGAGCTGGCGCAACGATATGGGCTGTCACGTCTCTCGCCGGCCAGCCAGAAATTGCCCTCACATACACCGCTGTCGATCGTGCTGCCAGCAACACGCAGTACATCAATGATGATGGGTCGATCACAAGGGGATACCCGGCTGTCGGACTCTACATCGAGGATCTGCACATGCGAGACCCGTACGTTATAGGGAATCCTTGAATGCTTGACCCAATGCGCGGACTTCGAATGTTGTACGCCGCTGCTGTCGACGCGCAGAGAATTCGACCAGGAATTGATTTCTATTTCTTTCCGTTCGTATTCTTTAGCATATTCTTTGCGGCTTTTGGCCGAAGTGTTTTCTCATTGCTTGGCTTCGTTCCACTGAAGGAGCTTTGTAGCGCGCCAACTTCATGCCTCGGTCTAGACGGCACCGAGCTAGCAGGATATGTCATAGGAGTTCTTCTTACGACCGTGCTTCTGGAGCGGCGAAGTTCTGCGATTCAAGCTGAGTTTGCAGAAGTCTCGGCCAGAACTCTCCCCAGACGAATCGCTGTGCTCTTGCTCACCTTCGGCGTCGCCTTCGTCGAGTTTTGGCTCAGCTATTGGACGCCTTGGGGTTGCGTCCTGACATCAATCTGCTATCTGTTAGTGCTCACCGGGGCTTCGGATAACGCCTTTCAGCCGAGCGAAGGTCCGAAGTCCCGATAGCTGAGCTGAATGCAGCAGCGCTATTGCGATCCGCAGGTGGGGTAAACGGAGCCGCGAAGGAAGCTTCCATTGCGCTAAAAGAGGGTAGTCAGGCCGCAGCAGGAAGAGCAGCTACTGGCACCGTCGGGGCTGCTCGCGACCTAGACACAGCGCAACGGAATCATTGAGGGAGTTGTCATGCGGCCAACCATGATTGTCATGTGTTTAACACTTTTTCTTACGGCGTGTTCAATATTTTCGCTGTTTTTGACTCGAGTTGTATTGGGCCGAAACTCAATTACTGTTTTTGGCGTCGTGCTCTTGGTTGTCGCTTTGGCCTGCGTCTGGTGGCTGGTAAAGATCGCACTCGCGTACGTAAGGGGCGAGGGGCATAAGTTTCGATAGGCGAATCGGTCCGCCTTAGGTCGATCGAGTTAACTTCAGTAGCAGCCGCGCATCATCCGCAACAAAAAGCCCGCGCACTGCGCGGACTTTTCGTTGCCGCTGCGGCAGCTTACTGCTGCGACGTCCCCCGCGACGTCCCCCCGCTTTCAGTAGCGGGAGTGACTGGAGTCCGGTTTAAGGTCGTAGGACCGGCCACTGCGCACTTCCTGACGTGGGGCGGATTGCTGAGACCGCATATGGCCCCGGTCCAGTAGCTGCTTCAGGCTACACCCGCTCGGTGGAAGTTACCCTCGACCCTGCTCGTCGTCGGGAAACGGATTTTCGTTCCCTGATAGCGGAGCAGGGAATCGGGCAGCAGAGGGCTTCGTAGCTGCTGCTTAGCCCGGCAAAGCGGTGGAGGCGATTCGAAATCGCAATATTTCTCTGTTATTTTCGCTGAAAGCAGGCAATTGGCGGCTGAGAGGCTTGAGCAGCTGACTGCGCCCACCACCATCCAGTCGGGTTTTTCTCGGAACCAAGCAGAAATCGCTCATTCTTTTGGCCAAATGCAGGCCTCCTGGTCCCTGGGCTTTTCTGGGCCATGGGTGTCACCGCCCATGACTCGCGTTTTCTCCAAGTCGGCCGGTCGGGCAAAAAGGTGGGCCAGCTTTCGCCCCCAAGTTCGAGTGCCTGTCAGACCTCCATCCAGTCGGGTGATTTTCCAAACCTAGAGAAATCGCCCATTCTGTTGGCCATGCATGCCTCCCTGACGGCCAATCTGAGTCGGTTTGGGGCTTTCCTCGGCGTAGTCGTCAGGGTGTTGATGTCTGCCTTCGGCCAACTGCGGACTGTCGCAGGGCGCAACTTGAAGCAAGCTGCCGCTCTGGCGGCCGCTCTGGCGGCCGCGCGGCTGGCTCAAGAGCACGATTTATTCCTAGTCGGCGATCTCACTGCTGCGCACGCTCAGGTCTTCGGGCACATACCCGGACCGAGGAGATACTCCTGTACGAGCGACCGCGCACGATGCAATCGACTCTTGATCGCTCCGGGCTGCTCGTCGAGCCGCTCGGCCATTTCGGCGATCGTGCACTCCTCGAAATCGCGCAACAGGATGACTTCGAGGTAGTGCGCCGGCAGCGACTCGAGAGCGTTGGCAAGATCGATCCGTAACGCGTCGTCGGTCCCGCATGCCAACTGATGCTGCGCAAGATCCTCGTCGAGAGGATCGTTCTTGAACATCATCCGCGCAAGCCTTTGGCACTCGCGCCTGATGACCGTAAAAATCCAGGAGGAAAAAGCTACCGCTGCTTTGAGCCCCTTGACCTTGCGCGAGATGACCAGAAGCGCCTCCTGGACCGCATCATCGACATCGCTGGCCTGACAATGCTTGTACGCGTATCGACGGACGTCTGCCTGGCATGCGGCCAAGAGGCGCCCGATGGCGGCGGGATCGCCGGTCTGAGCGGCAAAGATCAGATTGTCCCGGTCGATCCCGCCATTCATCGGTCAGTGATCCTTGTCGAGCTTGCGACCGGCCATCGCGCACATGGGGCAAAAGCCCAACAGGCCGGTCATGGAAAGCATGGCGCCCATGATGCCAGCACCGACGGCAAGTGACGATCCGCCCCAATTCGACCAAGCAACGGCCAACGCCATCACGCCCATGAGCACCCGTAGTGCACGTTCCCAGCCCGGTATGTTTTTGACGTAGAACATGTCTTTCTCCCTGGATTGTTTTGCAATTGAGGACTGCCCTCGGAAGCCAAGAGGCGGCTTGGGTGCAAAACGGTTCGCGGGAGGAGAAAAAAGTTTCGATGGTCGGCATGGCTCAACTAACACCTGCCGTTGTCAAATGACCGCAATGGACCACCCAGAAGCAGGCGTCCGTACCGCGCCTGACGCCTGGATCAAGCTGAAGCCGCGAAGCGGCTTGGGCTGGAATGATTTGCCGGGCGACGTGCGAGGCCAATCATTTCAGGTGTGGATGCAAAGCCTTGTGATGGCTGGTGCTGAGTTCATGGTCCACGTACGCAACGAATCGTGGACTGAACATTTCCTTTGCATCCGCCCACCAGATACGGCCGCTCTTACTTGCGATCACGGACAAGTTTGCACGCGCGAAACCTTGTATAAGCCCGATATCTACGAGGTTTAATGCGCGCTGGTAGTACACACCTTCGAATCTTCGAGTTGCCATGACAAATGCGATGTAGAGCCTTGCCCGCTCGAGTTCCGTCAGGCTGTTCTCATCGGCGCTGGCCTTTAGGGAAATAGCAACCAGGCTTTCGTTTTCTGCCCACACCTGGGAATTGCTGCTCAGGCTTTGAATCAAATTCTGGATAGTTGAGGCCTTAACGGCCTTGGTGCCTTGGCGAAGCTGCATCGCAACAAACAAGAGCGACACGATAACGCCTATCGCGGCGGCAAGTTGGGACAGGTCTGCCAGTGTCTTAAGGTTCATGGTTTTCGCGAGTCGCCTGACACCTGAATTGAGCCCCAGACTCTGCGGAGGCAATAGGAATGAAGAAGGACCTTCGAAGTCTGCCGCCATGAACGGTGTTCGGTTAAATGAATTGTTGGATGCGGGGCGTGAGTAGTCCCATACCCGGGATCCGCTGCTGTAACCAAAAGGCGGGCATCGTTCTGCCGGTAGTCGGAAAGCCGTGCCCACGGGTGTTCACGGAACGCCAAGGGTTGCCTCCTTCGGGCAATGCTTGTTGGCGAGTCTAGGCCGCGGCTCACCGCTGGGCAATTCGTCACCCTCACGGCGTTCGGCCCACCCTGCAAACCGCGGCAAGGGCGACGTTTCCCGGCTGACGCCCAGGCGGCGAAAGCCGTGCTGCGTGAGGCCATCCAGATCCAGGAACACCTGGCGGCGCAGGACGCATTGCCGCAGAAGCTGATCGAAGAACTGGTGGATCGAAAAGCGCCCCGGGACCACGCAGACGCGGTTCCCCCCAGCAATCCAATGACGGGACGTAGAGGAGCATTCGGCAGATCGCCATGCAAACGGGGCCTTGGCTTGGCCGCATCCAGTCCCGTCGATGACGCCCTGGCAGGCGCCGGGTCAGAGGCCCGGGCTTGCCGCGACGATCTCGAAGCGTGTCAGCCGGCGTGAAGGATCGGCCTCGACCAGTCGCACGGTGACATCCGCGCCGAGGACCAATTCGGCGGTGGTGCTCACGCCTGCCTCGATCGCCGGTTCGCGCAGCATGACGACGCCGCCGTGCGCTGCGTTGCCCGCTGGTTGAGCGCGCGGGTTTCCGTTGCCTGACACTTCGATGATTGCCCCTGCGAAGGTCTCGCCGATGCGCGGCGCCATGATCACCGCTTCGGTCAGGTCGATCACGGCGCGCTCGTACTGGCGGGCGCGATGGTCCGCCGCCTGCATGGTCGGCGGGAGGCCCGGCAAGGCGGCCAGCACCCAGACCGGAACCGGCTGCTTCGCGCACAGTGCGACGCACACTTCGCCCGCGTAGCGATCCGCCAGCCGGCGCAGGGGCGCGGTGACATGGGCATATTCGGCGGCCAGCGCCGAGTGCATGGGCTGGTCGGGAAGGGCACCGTTGAAGGCGGCGTAACCGGCGCCGCGCAGGACAGTGGTGCAGGCCGTCATCATGGCGACGTGCGCATCCTGCGCGGGGTCGAGGGTGCGGATGAAATCGGGATAGGACTGCGCGTCCGGCCACGCGATGCCGAGCGCCTGCGCAGTCAGGCGCAGGCGCTGGATGGATCGTGGATCCGGCGGCGGCAGGGTGCGCAGCAGGCCGACCTTGGCCTGGACCATCAACCTGGCCCCGGCCATGCCGGTCAGCAACGAAATCTGTGCGTTCCAGTCCTCCACCGGATGATTGACGCGATAGGCCAGTTCCCAGCGTCCGTCGGCGAAGCGGATCTCCTGTTCGGGCAGGGCGAGGCTGACGCCGCCGCGCGCCTGCTCGAGCCGCTGGCGCAGCTCGCCAACCGCCTGCAGGACGCCCCACATCGGGTCCGCGTCGCCGGCATCGATGCGTTGCTGGACACCTGCGTAATCGAGCTTGGCTCGGCTACGGACCCGCGCGCGACGCACGTCGGTCGCGATGATCTCGCCGCTGGCGTCCAGGTCGATAGTCCACAGCAAGGCCGGGCGGAGCTGGTCGGGCAACAGCGAGGCCGCGCCTTCGGACAACACCGGGGGGTGCAGCGTGATGCGCGAGTCCGCGCCATACAGGGTCACGCCGCGCCGATGCGCCTCCATGTCCACCGGGTCGCCCGCAGTGACGAAGGCGGCGACGTCGGCGATGGCGTAATACACGCGATAGTCGCCGCCGAGGCGCTCGAGGTACATGGCCTGGTCAAGGTCCATCGATCCGGGAGGATCGATCGTGACGAAGGGCAGGTCGGTGCGATCCAGATCGGGCAGTCGCGGATTGGCCGCGGCGTGCGCGGCGGCGGCCTCGACCTCGGGCGGAAAGGCCAGCGGCAGTTGCAGCTCGCGCTGGATGCCTGCGATGCCTTCTTCGAAGCTGAAGTCACCCGAGGGCTGGATGTGGATGCGTTGGGTCGTCGGCACGTTGGCTTATCCTGTTGGCATCGGCGGGCGGGCGGTCCGACCGGATCGGCGAGGCCGTGCTCTGCGGAATATACCGCGCTAGGACAAGCGGACGGTTTGCCGGCGGCGCACGGCGGTGATCGCCCACAGCGGCGCGAACAGCAGCGCAAGCCCGAGGGTCCAGGTCAGGTCGGGATGGGTCCGGCACCAGACGCGGACATGCTGGCGGTCGTAGAACGCGCCGCTTTCGCTCAGCCGATGCAGCCACGCGCCCTTCTGCCGATGGCAGCTCGCGGCGTTGTTGGTGACCGCGATGTCCACGCCCTGCTCGAACACGCGGTCGCAACTGGCCTTGAACCGTTCCTCGGTGAACTGGTAGCGCCAGGCATCCACGGAGACCAGCTTGCCCTGCGCATGCAAGGCGGCGATGGACTGGCTCGACAGCTGGTCGCGACCCAACTCCACGATCCGCAGGAGAGGATCGCGCGCATCGAGGATCCAGTGCATTGCAGCAGGCGACTTGGCACTGGCCATCATTGCGATGTCCGGTGACACGCTCCGCACCAGCTGGTAGGCACGCTGGCTGTCGCGCACCTGGAAGTAGACCCAGCCGGCCGCGCCATGCGCTTGCACCAGGCGCGCTGCAGGCTGTGAGACCTCGTCGGTCTTCAGCTCAGCGCTGATCATGCGGCTTCCACCGACCAGGTCCAGCACGTCCGAGAACAGGGCGATCCGCTCGCCATTTGTCAGGTTGCAGGCGAGCAGGTCGCGGTACGAGGTGCCCTCGACGGTGCCCTGGCAGTCGGATTTCCCGGGGAGTGCGTCGTCGTGGAAGACGACCACCTTTCCGTCCGATGTCAGTCGCAGGTCCAGCTCGAGGATGTCTGCATCCGTCGTCTGAAGGGCTTGCGCGAACTGGACCAGCGTGTTGGGCTTGCCGAATTCGCCGCCCCGATGCGCAGCCACCAGCGGAGGCTGCAGGCGATCGAGGATGGATTCGTTCCGGGCCAACGCTGGATGAACGGCGAGCAGGAGCGCCAGGACACCCGCGGCAAGGGTGCGCGGTCGTCCGCCGGGGAAACTGCATGCAATGGTGTTCGTGGAAATGTCCCGGCCGGCCGCCGCCGGGTCGGCAACGTGTCGGGGACATGGTGCGACAAGGACCTTTCCCGGCGGTTTCCCCCGGCTTTCGCCAATGGAAAGGCAGGCTAGGCTGCGTCGCGCAGGACCTGCAGCATGCGCTCGCCGTAGCGCTCCAGCTTGCTCACGCCGACGCCGTTGATGGTGCCGAGCTCGTCGAGCGTTCGCGGCCGCTGTGCGGCCATGGCGCGCAGGGTGGCGTCGTGGAAGATCACGTAAGCCGGCAGGTTCTGCTCGCGTGCGAGATCGGCGCGCAGTGTGCGCAAGGCCTCGAACACGGGGGCGTCGGTCGCGGACAGGTCGGCGGGTGCCACGGCGCGGCCGCCGCGCGGGCCGCGCTCTTTCTTGGGCGCCTCGTCCACGCGCAGCACCAGGCTTTGCTCGCCGCGCAGGATCGGGCGGCTGGCAGGGCCCAGGCGCAGTCCGCCATGCCCGGCGCTGTCCACCTCGAGCATGCCGTTGGCGACCAGTTGGCGGAACACGCCCTTCCATTGCTTGGCGTCGATATCGCTGCCAACGCCGTACGTACTCACGCGGTCATGCCCGAACTGCCGCACGCGCTCGGTGCCGGTGCCACGCAGGACATCGATCAGGTGGGCGGCGCCGAAGCGCTGGCCGGTGCGATAGACGCAGCTGAGCGCCTTCTGCGCCGCGACGGTCGCGTCCCAGGTGCGCGCGGGCTCGAGGCAGTTGTCGCAATTGCCGCAGTTGCCGTCGCGCGCTTCCCCGAAATTCGCGAGCAAGGCCTGGCGACGGCAGCGAGCGGACTCGCAATAGCCGAGCAGGGCGTCGAGCTTGCGGCGCTCCAGCCTGCGGCGCTCCTCGCTCGCCTCGCCGTTGTCGATCATGCGGCTGAGCAGCACCACGTCGCCCAGGCCATAGGCCAGCCAGGCATCGGAGGGCTCGCCATCACGGCCAGCGCGGCCGGTTTCCTGGTAATAGCCCTCGAGCGACTTGGGCAGGTCGAGGTGGGCGACGAAGCGCACGTCGGGCTTGTCGATGCCCATGCCGAAGGCGATGGTCGCGCACATCACCACGCCGTCCTCGCGCAGGAAGCGGCGCTGGTTGGCGGCGCGCGTCGCCGCGTCCATGCCGGCGTGGTAGGGCAGGGCGGTCACGCCCTGCTGGGCCAGGAACTCGGCGGTTTCCTCGACCTTGCGCCGCGACAGGCAATAGACGATGCCCGCCTCGCGCCGGTGGCCGGCGACGAAGTCGAGCAGTTGCCGGCGCGGGTTCTCCTTCTGCACGACGCGATAGCGGATGTTGGGCCGGTCGAAGGAGCTGATGAACTGGCGCGCGTCCTGCAGGTTGAGCCGCTCGACGATCTCGGCGCGCGTGGGTGCATCGGCGGTGGCGGTGAGCGCGATGCGCGGCACCCGCGGCCAGCGCTCGTGCAGCAGGTTGAGTTCGCGGTATTCCGGCCGGAAGTCGTGTCCCCACTGCGAGACGCAGTGCGCCTCGTCGATGGCGAACAGCGCAATCGTGCTGCGGTCGAGCAGGTCGAGGAAGCGTCCGGTCAGCAAGCGCTCGGGCGCAACGTACAGCAAGTTGTAGGCGCCTGCGAGCAGGCCGCGTTCGACTTCGGCGGCCTCGCCTGCGCCAAGGGTCGAGTTGAGGAAGGCCGCGCGGACGCCCAACTGGTGTAGCGCTTCGACCTGGTCCTGCATCAGCGCGATAAGGGGCGAGACCACGATGGCGGTGCCCGGGCGAAGCAGCGCCGGC
>JANXUD010000134.1 GCA_025352045.1 Gammaproteobacteria bacterium
TTCACGTTTGTGAGAGAACCGGCCCCGCGTCGCGAAGGGCGCGCTTGAGGATCTTGCCGGTGGCCGTCATCGGCAACGCATCCACGACGTCGACGATGCGCGGGTACTTGTAGGCTGCCATGCGCTGGCGGCACCAGGCGACCAGCGCCTCGGGCGTTTCCACGTGCCCGGTCTTGAGCACCACGAAGGCCTTCACCTCCTCGCCGTGCACCGGGTGCGGCACGCCGATCACGGCCACCAGGGCGATCGCCGGGTGCTGCATCAGCACTTCCTCGAGCTCGCGCGGATAGACGTTGAAGCCGCCGCGGATGACCATGTCCTTCATCCGGTCGACGATGTAGAAATTGCCGTTGCCGTCGCGCCGGCCGATGTCGCCGGTGTGGAACCAGCCTTCGCGGATCGCCAGCGCGGTGTCGTCCGGGCGCTTGTAGTAGCCCTTCATCACGTTGTGCCCGCGCACCACGATCTCGCCATCGGTGCCGTCGGCGACGATGCCGCCGGCCTCGTCCATGATCGCCACCTCCACGCCCGCGATGGGCTGGCCGACGCTGCCCGGGATGCGTTCGGAATCGAGGTGGTTGAAGGTCGCCACCGGGCTGGTCTCGGACAGGCCGAAGCCCTCCAGGATGATCACCCCGAATTTTTCCTCGAAGGCGCGCAGCACCGCGACCGGCATCGGCGCGCCGCCCGACACGCCCAGGCGCAGGTGCGCCCCGATGGCCTGCAGGTCGTGCCGCTGTTCCGCGCCGGCCAGGTTGAGGATGCCGATGAACATGGTCGGCACGCCGCAGAACACGGTGACCTGGCGCTGCTGCATGGTGCGCAGCACCAGGTCCGGGTCGAAGCGCGATAGCAGGACGATGCTCGCGCCCACCTGCAGCGCTGCGTTCATCTGCACCGTCTGCCCGAAGGTGTGGAACAGCGGCAGCGCGATCAGGTGGGTGTCGCGGCTGTCGAGCTTGGTCAGCGCGGCGCAGCACAGGGCATTGGTGTTGATGTTGGCATGCGACAGCTCCGCGCCCTTGGGCTGGCCGGTGGTGCCCGAGGTGTAGAGGATCACCGCCGTGTCGTCCGCCGCAGTCCGGGCCAGGTCCACGCGCTCGAGCTGGCGCGCCATGAGGCCGGCGAGCGTGGGCATGCCGTCCACTTCGGCCGCCTCGGCGTCGGCGCCGATCAGCACGAAGTGTGCGCAACTCCCCACCTGCGAAAACGCCTCCCAGCCCTCGCGCGCCATGGCCAGGTCGGCCTGGCCTTCATGGCAGAGGAAAGCCTTGGCATCGCAATCGCGCAGGTGGTAGGCGATCTCGGGCGCCTTGAGAAGGATGTTGAGCGGCACCACCACCGCGCCCAGCTGCAGGATCCCGTAGTAGGCCACCGGGAACCAGGGCAGATTGGGACAACTCAGGGCGACCTTGTCGCCGCGGCCGATGCCGAGCCTGCGCAACGCGTTGGCGACGCGCGATGAGGCCGCGAGCAGTTGGGCATAGCTCATCCGTTCGTCGCCGCAGGACAGCGCGACCTTGTCGCCGAACAGGCGCGCGTTGCGGATCAGGTTGCTGCACAGGTTCAACATCCCCGCCAGGCCTCCCGGGGCCCCTCTGCCCCGCTGCCAGCGTAGCAGCGGCCGCGCGCGCGCGCCGCAGCGCGGTTTTCGTCGGCCCGGACCGGCCCGCGGCCGGATCGGCTGGCGGCAAGCCGTCGCCTGCGCTAGCGTGCGCGCTGGATCCCGGAGACCGCCATGCGCCTGTTGTTCCTGCTGCTCGGCAGCTTCCTGCTTGCCTCCATGTGCCTGCTGCAAGTCCATGGGGCCACGGGCCTGGCCGTCCACGAATGGCTGGGCCTGGCGGTGGCCGCCGCGGTGCTGCTGCACCAGTTCCTGCACTGGCGCTGGATCGAGCTGCGCAGCCGCGCCTTCTTCGCGCGCCTGTCGGCGCGGGCGCGCGTCAACCTGCTGCTCAATGCCCTGCTGCTGGCCTTCGTGGTGGTGGCCACGGTCTCCGGCGTGGCCCAGTCGGAGGTGGTCTTCCCCGGGGCGGAGGGGCCGCCGACCCTGTCCCGCATCCGCTGGCACGAATGGCACGACCTGAGCTCGCATTTCGTGCTGGCGGTGATCGGCGTCCACCTTGCCTTCGGCTGGGACCGGATCCGCGGCCTGTTCGGTGCCGGAGGGGCGCGCCTGGCGCGCCACGGCAGCGACGGCGAGGGCCACCTGCTGGGCGTGCCGACGCGGCTGGCCATGTTGCTGCTGGCGGCTTTCGCCTTGTCGTCGCTGGCATGGTTCGCCGGCCAGTCGCTGCCGGCGTCCGCGCAGGAATCCGCCCGCCTGGCGCAGTTCCGCGCGTTTCACCAGGAGCGGCCGGCCCGGCCGGCGCCTGTCCCGGCATCTGCCGCGTCGGCCGCATCTGCCGCGTCCGCCGCCCCGTCCGGCGCGGCGCGCGAGGAAGGGCGCGACGGTAGGCCTGCACGCGAGGGCGGGCGACGGCGAGGACCGAACATCGGGCGGTGACGCTGCGTTCGCTGGTCTTCATCCTGGAGCCGGCGCTGCTGGTGCGCCTGTTGCTGCGACGCCGGCGCCGGGACGCCCCGGCCGCCGCATGAACCCCGGCGCACCGCGCCGCGGCGCGACACGTGGCGGCACCGGACGGACCGACGCACAATGCCGGTATGAAGGCCGTCCTCTTCCCATTCCTGGCGTGGTCGCTGGCTTGGTCGCTTGCCGGTGCCGCGCCCGCGACGGCAACAACGCAGGCGGCGAAGACGCCGGCGACAACGCCACCCGCAACCGCACGCACGGCGTCGCCAGCGGCGCACACGCCGGCTGCCGCGTCGGCGCCGGTTACCGTCACCGTGCACCGCTGCGTGGATGCCCGCGGCCAGGTCACCCTGCAGGGCGACGCCTGTCCAAAGGGCAGCCGCGACGAGGCGCGCGAGATGCTCCGTCCGAAGGACCCTGCACCAGGCGCCCGGCCGCGACCCTTCGTGCCACCAGTCGAGGCGATGGACGCGCCGCCATCGCGCCCGTCGCGTGACCTGATCCCGCCGCCGCCGATGTACCGCTGCACGTCCTACGACGGCGACGAGCGTTTCAGCGAAAGCTACGACCCGAACCCGCGTTGCGAGCCGCTCGTCATCTACTACCCGTATCCCAACAACCTCACGCCGGCACAGGCCCTGAGTTGCCGCTGGGTCGAGGACAGTTGCGTGCGCCTGAGCGACCGCGACGCCTGCACGCGCTGGAAGGCGATGCGCAAGGACGCGGTGTCGGAGGCCACCCGCGCCTTCAGCGACACCGCGGAGTACCGCAAGTCGGAACTCGCGCGCATTTCTCAGATCGTCGAGGAGTCCTGCCCGTAGGAAGCGCGCCTGGTGGGAACGGCTTCAGCCCCGACCTGCGACATCGCGGCTGAAGCCGCTCCCACTAGAAGCCGTAGCGCAGGAAGCCGCCGTCCACCGCGATGCACTCGCCGGTGACGTAACTTGCGGCCGGCAGGCACAGCCAGGCGATCGCGCCGGCCACTTCCTCCGGTTCGCCGATGCGCCGCATGGGCGTGCGGGCGATGACCTCGTCGTAGTACTCCGGCTGCGCGAGCGCATCGGAAGTGCGGCGCGTGCGGATATACCAGGGCGCGACAGCGTTGACGCGCACGCCGTCCTCGGCCCATTCGCAGGCCAGGTTGCGGGTGAGCTGGTGCAGGGCGGCCTTGGCCATGCCATACACCGCGCCGGTGCGCACCGCCGTCAGCCCGGACACGCTGCCGACGTTGACGACGCTGGAGACCGCGTGCCGGCTGAGCAGGGGAAAGGCGAAGCGCGACAGTTCGAAGGCCGAGAAAAGCGTGGTCTCGAAGACGCCGCGCCACTCGCCGTCGGCATAGTCGATCGCCGCGCGGTTGACGTTGGCTCCGGCATTGTTGACCAGGATGTTCAGGCCATCGCCCAGGTCCTCGACCCAGTCCAGCACTTCGCGGCGCTGCTCCGGATCGGCCACGTCGGCGGCCAGGAAACGCACCTCGCGCCCGGGGAAATCGTCCTGCAACTCGGCGGCGCTGGCCGCCAGCTGGCCGGGATCGCGCGCCACCATCAGCACCTCTGCGCCCAGGCCGAGCAGCTCAGCGCAGGCAGCGCGGCCGATGCCCAGGCTGGCGCCGGTCACCAGCGCAACCTGTCCGTCCAGCCGCCAGCGGTGTGCGTCCATCGGATTGGCCCCGGTCCGCGCCCAGTGGGGCCGGCTTCGGGGCTAGCATAGCCCGCGATCCACTCGTCCACGAACCCGCGACGGAGACTGCCATGCGCCCGAAACATGCCGCCCCCGCCTGCCTGCTGGCCGGCGCCCTCGCCATCGCCGGTGGTTGCGACATGGTGCCGTCGCCCGAGCACCAGAGCGCGGCGGCGAACAAGGCCGCCGAGCACCACGAGTTGCGCGATGCGATCGAGCACAAGAGCGAGATGGATCGCGCCAAGCACGCGGCCGACCCGGTGATGGACGCCGACAAGGCGCACGACAAGCAGATCGACGACGCGGGCGGCTAGCGCGTCCGGTGCTCGGGACAGCGCGGCGTCACCGCGCGGCGTCCCGATTCCCCGCGCGCAGTGTCGCCACGCGCGGGATGTGCCAGGCGGCTACAGCCCGCAGAAGCAGTGCGCAACCGCGCGGATCGGGCTGGCGCCGGCCGGGCGCTGCAGCCACTGCAACTCGTGCGCGATGCGCGCGCCGGTGTCGCCCTGCAGCAGGGTCGCCAGCGGCCCGAAATCGCGGACCATGCCGGACATGCGCGAATTGCGGCTCATGTCCAGGACCACCTGTTCGAAGGCCGACATCGGCTTTTCGACATAGTCCACCTGCCAGGCGTCGGGCTTGAGGTGGGCCAGCCTGGCCGCCTCCGCCGAGGCTTCGCCGAGGCCGCCCAGGGCGTCCACCAGGCCGCGCTCGCGCGCCTGTGCCCCGCTCCAGACGCGGCCGCGGGCGATCGCATCGATCTTCGCCGGCACGCTGCCGCGCGCGGCGGCGACCTTGCCGATGAACTGCGCGTAGCCGTGGTCGATGACGGACTGGATCACGTCGCCAGCCACCGGGTCGAGCGGCCGCGTGGGGTCGAAGGCGCCGGCCAGCGGCGTGGTGGCCACGCCGTCGCTGTGCACGCCAATCTTTGCGAGCGCGCGGGGCGCGCTCATCCACAGCCCGAAGATGCCGATCGAACCAGTGATCGTGGACGGATCGGCGTAGATGCGGTCGGCATTCATCGAGATCCAGTAGCCGCCCGACGCCGCGACATTTCCCATCGACACCACCACCGGCTTGCCGGCTTCCTTGGTCAGCGCGATCTCGCGGCGGATCTGCTCGGACGGGAACACGCTGCCGCCGGGCGAATCCACGCGCAGTACCAGCGCCTTGACGTGCTCGTCCTCGCGCGCCTGGCGGATCAGGTCCGAGGTGGACTCGCCGCCGACCGTGCCCTGCGGCTGCTTGCCGTCGCTGATCTCGCCCTGCGCCACCACCACGGCCACCTTGTCGCGGCCGTCGAGCAGGCCATTGCCCTTGGCTTTGGCCTGGGCGAGGTAGGGATACAGGCCGACCTGGCGGAAGCTGTCGCCCTCGTCGTCGGCCGCGCCGGCGGAGGCCAGCAAGGTCTCGACTTCGTGCGGGGTCTTCAGCGCGTCCACCAGGTGCTCGTTGAGCGCCAGCTGGGCAAGGTCGCCATCCACGGCCTTCACCCGCGCGGGCATGTCGGTGACGATCGCGGACACGGTCGCGACGGGCAGCTTGCGCGCGCTGGCGATGTCGCCCAGGTAGCGCTGCCAGAGGTCGTTCATCCAGAACATGTCGGCTTCCTTCGACGCCGGCGAGGCGGCATCGAGGATGTAGGGCTCGGCCGCGGACTTGTACTCGCCGACGCGGAACAGGTGCACGTCCACGCCCAGCTTGTCCTGCAGTCCCTCGCGGTAGTACAGGCGATAGCGGCCGAGTCCCTCGATCATCACCGCGCCATCGGGATCCAGGAATACCTGGTTGGCCTGCGCGGCGAGGTAGTACTGCTTCTGGTCCATCTGCGAACCGTAGGCGTAGATCTTCTTGCCGCTGGCGCGGAAATCGCGCAGCGCCGCGCCGAGCTCGCGCAGCGCGGCGAAGCCGGCGGTGTTGAAGCCGTCGGTGAGCAGCACCAGGTGCGGGATGCGGTCGTCGGTCTTGGCCGCGCCGATCGCCTTGACCAGGTCGCGCAACTGCAATTCGCGGCCGTCGTCGCCGCCGTTGGCCTGGGCCCAGGCGCGCTGCAGCGGGTTGCTGGTGTATTGCTCGACCAGGTTGCCGCGCAGGTCCAGCACCAGCGCGGTCTTGTCGACCACTTTGGAAAAGCTGCTGCCGTTGCCGGAGTTGGCCGCCATGCCGATGCCCACCAGCGCCACCACCAGGAAGATCAGCAGCAGCATCACCAGGTTGAAGACCAGGGTGTTGAAGAAATTGATGAACTTCCCGACCCCGGCCAGGAAGGCGAGGAAGGGATGCGTCGTGGAGGGGGAGGACATGCGCGACTCCGGGAAACCGATGCCACAGGATACCCGGCAGGCCGGCGCGGGCGCATGCGCCACAGGTCACCCGTGCCTCCGGGACGGCGCGGCGTCGCGGGCCTGCCGTGCGCGGTTCAGGCGGCGGGCCAGGCCTTGCCGGGCGGTGGCCGCCGCAGTTGCCGGCGCAGGCGCAGGGCCAGCAGCAGCGCCGCCACCGCCAGGCCCAGGATCAGGCCGATCCACAGGCCCGGCGCCCGCTGCCCCAGGTGCAGGCCGAACCAGGCGCCCAGCGGCAAGCCGACGCCCCAATACGCCAGGATGGTGACCAGCATCGGCACTCGCGTGTCCTTCAGCCCGCGCAGCGCGCCGGCCGACAGGACCTGGATGCCGTCGGGCAACTGGAAAACGGCCGCGTAGCGCATCAGCAACACCGCCAGCGCGGCGACCGTGGCGTCGCCCGTGTAGAAGCCGGCGATCCACGCGCCACCAAAGACCAGCAGGGCCGCCGCCGCGGCCTGGGTCAGCGCGCCCAGCGCAAAACCGGCGCCGACGGCGTAGCGCGCGGCCGCGCGATCACCCGCGCCCGCGGCGTGGCCGACCCGCACCGTGGTCGCCATGGCGATGCCGAGCGGCAGCATGAAGCACACGCTGGCGACATTCAGCGCCACCTGGTGCGCGGCGACGTCCACCGCACCGAGCCGGCCGATCAGCAGCGCGGTCGCCACGAACAGGCTGCCTTCCATGAAGATCGACACGCCCATCGGCAGGCCGAGCGCGAGCAGCGAACGGATTGTCGGCCAATGCGGGCGGTCGAAGCGCGCGAACAAGCCGAGGTCGGCGAAGCGCGGCGTGCGCCAGAGATAGATCGCGAAACCGGCCGCCTGCAGCCAGAGCACGATGGCGGTGGCGATGCCCAACCCGCTCGCGCCCAGCGATGGAACCGGGCCCGCACCAAACATCAGCAGGTAGCCCAGCGGCGCGAGCACGGCCAGGCCGGCCAGCCCGGAGACCATGGACGGCGGCGTCCACGCCAGGCCCTCGCTCAGGTAGCGAAGGCAGAAATACAGCGCCATGGCCGGCGCGCCGAAGGTGATCGCGCGCAGGAAGCCGGTCGCCTCGACGCGCACCTCGGGCACGATGCCGATCGCGTCCAGCAGCCATGGCGACAGGAACACCAGCAGCGCGAGCAGCGGCCCGATCGCAAGCGCGATCCACAGCGCCTGCCGCCACATCGGTGCGATCGCGTCGCGGCGATCGGCGCCATTGAGTTGCGACACCGAGGGCGGGATCGCCATCATCAGGCCGACGCAGGCCAGCAGGGCGACCGTCCAGATCGAGCTGCCGACGGTCACCGCGGCCAGCGTGCGCAGGCCGTGCCGACCGGCGAGCAGGGAGTCGACCACGTTCATCAGCATGGCCGCGAGCTGGCCCAGCGCCAGGGGCAGGGCCAGCACGCCGCTGACCCGCATCTCGCGCAGGAAGCGCGGCGTGCGGCGTTCGCTATGGCTCACTTGGCTGGACTCTCGGCTGGACTCACGAAACTCGACTCACGGGGCTCGACTCACGGGGCTCGACGCACGGGGCTCGACGCACGGGCGCTGGCGCACCCGATGCGCGCGCGACGTGACTCCTGGGCCAGCACGGGGAAAACGCGGGCCGCTATAGTAGCGGCATCCGCTGGGGAGCTTTTGCGCGATGCCTGCCGCCGAACCACCAATCCCTGATGCGTCCGCCGTGCCTGCCGCCGCGCCCGCGCCCCTGCCCCCGCCGGGCAGCGGGCGCCGCTGCGAGAACTGCGGGGCGCCTCTGTATGGCGAGCATTGCTTCGCCTGCGGCCAGCCCACCAAGGGACTGGTGCGGCAGTTCTCCAGCATCCTGGGCGATTTCTTCGACACCGTCTTCAACATCGACTCACGCGTGCTGCGTACGATCGGGCCCCTGCTGCTGCGCCCGGGCTACTTGTCGCTGGAATATTTCGCCGGCCGGCGGGTGCGCTACGTGACGCCGATGCGCCTGTTCCTGTTCCTCAGCCTGGTCGGCTTCCTCGCCATCCAGGCCAGCGTCGACATAGACGAGGGCAATGGCGATTCACTGGTCAAGGTGGACGCGGGCGATACCCCGGTGAAGGTCAAGGTCGGCGATGGCGACATCGAGAAGGCGACCACGCCCGAGCAGGTGCGCAAGATCGCCGACGATGCCGTGCGCCAGCTCGACGAGGCGCGCAAGCAGGTCGCCAACGTCCCGGGCGCCGGCGCTGGCATGGACATCGCAAAGGTCCGCATCCGCGAACAGGCCGACAAGCAGATCGCCTACCTGCATACCGTCGAAGCCGCGCGCAAGGCCGGCAAGCCGGTGCCCGAGCGGACGGAAGACAAGCATCGCGGCTTCAACTTCCCGGTCAACGGCAAGCTCTGGGACCCGAAGACCAATCCGATCAACTTCGGCTGGCTGCCCGCGCCGGCCAATGCCGCGCTCAACCGGCGCATGGGCCATGCGCGCCAGGTGCTCGACGCCAGCGACAGCGAGAAGCCGCTATGGGATGCGATGTTCAACGTCCTGCCGCAGACCCTGATCGTGCTGATGCCGCTGTTCGCGCTGATGCTCAAGGTCGCCTACTGGTTCAAGCGCCGGCTGTACATGGAGCACCTCATCGTCGCCCTGCACAGCCACAGCTTCATCAGCCTCGGGCTGGTGCTGGTGGTCGGCTTCAACTGGCTGCAGGGCTGGCTGGCGCCGAGGGCGGGGGCCCTGAACACCACGCTGGGATGGTGCATCGCGCTGACCTCGATCTGGATCCCGGTCTACCTGCTGCTGATGCAAAAGCGGGTCTACGGGCAGGGCTGGATCATGACCCTGCTGAAGTTCTTCGTGCTCGGCATCTGCTACACCGTGCTGCTGTCCATCGGCCTGGTGGGCGCGGTGCTGGTCGGGTTGCTCACGCTGTGAGCGGCGCGCTGGTGTACGAAGTCAACCTGTTCGTCGATGCGGCGATCGAGGGCGAGTTCGCAGCGTGGCTGGATGCACACGTGCGGGAGATCGTGGCCCTGCCCGGCTTTACTGGCGTCGAGGTGTTGCGTCGGCGCGAGCCGCCGGCTGACGCCGGCGAGGTGGCATTCTGCACGCAATATCGATTGCGCGACGTGACGGCGTTCGAGGCTTACCTGCGCGACCACGCACCAGCCATGCGCGCCGACGGCATCGCCAGATTCGGCCGCCGCTTCCGCGCCGAGCGGCGCGTCCTGTCGCCGGTCGCGGCCTTCTAGGCAGCGCGGGTCGGCGCGCGGGTCAGCGCGCCAGTCGCGCGCGGATCAGCGCCGCGCGCTGCGCGGGCGGGGTCGCCGCGAGGTCGCGACGCAACTGCGCGCGCTCGACTTCGGACAGGCGCGGCGCCAGTTCGGACAGGTCGCGACGCGCGCCGGCATCGAGCGTGCGCAGCACGGACAGCAAGGCGGGGCGCTCGCGGGCGGGCAGGAAGGCGAACAGCGGTGCGATCGCGCCGAGGTCCGGGCCGAGCGCGGGCCCGAGCCGCCATAGTTGCTGGGTGTCGTCGGGCAGGGCGGCGAACTGCAGGCGCAGGGCGGCTTGCTCGGCGATGCTGCGCGCCGCGAAATGCGTCGCGGCCGCCGCGACCCGCAGGCGCTCGCCGGGCTCCAGCTCCTGCCAGGCCACGAGCGTCTCGCGGCGGCGCGCGCGTTCGGGCGCCGGCAGGCGATCCCAGGCCTGCAGCGAACGCAGCAGCGCGGCGCGCGCGGCGGCATCGCGTCTGTTCCAGTCCGCTGCCTGGGCGAGTAGCCGGCGTCGGCTTGGGCCATCCAGGCTGGTCCAGGTCGCGGCGACCGGGGCGAGCAGCGCGCGCGCGTCGTCGGGAATGGGCGCGTTGGCGTCGGCAGGTTCGCCGCCGGGGCCGGCTGTCGCGGGTTCGGTGGATGCCGCCAGCCAACTGAGGAAGCCAAGGTCGCGGGCCAGTCGTTCGTCTTCGGGACGGGCAAGCTGCAGGTAGTCGGGATGCGTCACCACCTGGGCCGGGCCCAGTGCCGGTGCGGCGGCCACGGGTTCCGCGGGCAGGGCTTCGCTGCGTCCAGGCGGCATCGCCGGGGGGCCGGGCCACAGCCAGGCCAGGGCCAGCGCCAGCAGGAGCGCGCCTGCGACCATCCAGGGCGCGTGGCGCCAGCGACCTTCGGCCCGCGCCGCCAACGCCCACCAGCGCGCTTGCGTGGTGTCACGCTTGCCGGGGCCGTGGCCCTTCGCCGCACCGGCGACGGGCGATGCCGGCGCCGTGCGGACGACGGATGGGGCCGCCAGGACCGCATGGCGTGGCATGGCCTCGTCGGCGTGCGCCAGCACGGCCTGCTTGTGCTCCATCGGGATGGCATGCACTTCGTCGTGCAACAAGGCGCGCAGGGCCTCTACCCGGGCATCGTCCATGCCTGGCGCGGACAGCGCCTGGGCCAGCGCGGCTTCGTACGCCGACTGGGCCACGCCCAGGGCCTGGGCCGCGTGGACCAGGTCCAGTCCAGCTACCAGGCGCAGCAGCAGGGCCGCACGCGGCCCCGCGGGCAGGCGGCGCAGGAGATCGGTCGCGCCGGGCTCGGCCGGCAGCAACATGCCCCGCTGTTCAAGCAGGGCGCTCCACCAGCCCAGGGGCCATTGGGACAGCGGCTGGGTGGCCCCGGACTGGACGAAGCGCGCAACGGCGGCAGCCAGCAGGCGGTCGGCGACCGCGGCATCGCCGGTCTGGTGCCGGGCCAGGACCCAACTGCGCACGGCGATCCCGTGGACGAAGTCGCCGAGGGCGGAGGCAGGCACGGGCTTGGTTGGGGTCGCGTCGGAGGGGCTCACCCCGCATTCTATCCAGCCGGCGCGCCGTGGAGCACCCGCTTGACAGTGGCGCAGGATTCGCTCCGTCAGGCGGGACGCGGGTTTGCGCGTGGAACGTTGTGCACAGCGATGCAGGCTGCATCCCCTGCCATGCCCAAATCGACCCGGGACCCTCATGGCGACTGCTGTCCGCCACGCAAGTGATTGATTGGATGGGAATATGACAGGCTGGTTAAAAAGTCGCCAAGAAGGCAAAACGCGCGATTTCCGCGCCAATGCGCAAGCGGCGCGCGAGGCTGGTCCACAGAGTTATCCACAGACCGTGTGGATAAGGGTTTTTACCTAGTGCCACCAAGGACTTGGACGACATATCTGTGGGGTTTGTCAGCACTGTTCCGCAAGTGTGATCCACAGGCTCGCCGGACCGGTTCCGATAGACTGCCGACGTGGATCTCCAGCTCCCCCCAACCCCGCCGTCGGCCCTCCAGGTGGCGCTGCCCGTGCCCCTGCCGCGCGCCTTCGACTACCTGCCGCCGCCGGGCGATTCCCCGGGGGCCGACTGGGTCGGCCGACGGGTCCGGGTGCCGTTCGGAACCGGGGAGCGCGTCGGCCTGGTGGTGGGCGTCGGCCCGCCCGCGGAGGCCGGAATCGCCCTGCGCACCGCCCTGGCGCTGCTGGACCCCGAGCCCCTGCTGACCGACGAGCTGCTGGCCACGCTGCGCTTCTGTGCCCGCTATTACCACGCGCCCCTGGGCGAAGTCCTGGGCATGGCCCTGCCAGTGGGCCTGCGCGATGGCCAGGAGCTTCCGGAGACGCGGCCCTTCGCTTGGCGCCTGACCGAGGCCGGCGCCACGGCCCTGGACCGCCTGCGGCCCGGCGGGCCCCGCCGGCTGGCCGAACGCCTGGCGGGTGGCAGCCAGCCGGAAGCCGTGCTCGATGACGGCGAGGACGCGACCGCCTGGCGCGGCGCGGCGCGCGCCCTGGCCGGGCGCGGCCTGGCGGAGCGCGTTCCCGTGCAGGCCGGCACTCTTGCCGGCAGCCTGGCCGGCGAGCGCGATCCGGGCGGGCCGGAACCGACGGCGGCGCAGCAATCGGCACTGGACGCGCTGCGTGCGAACGCGGGCTTCCACCCCTTCCTGCTCGAGGGCATCACCGGCAGCGGCAAGACCGAGGTCTACCTGCAGGCGATCCGCGATTGCCTGCGGGCCGGGCGGCAGGCCCTGGTTCTGGTGCCGGAAATCGGCCTGACACCGCAGACCCTGCAACGCTTCCGCCGACGCCTGGGCGTGCCGGTGCTCGCCTTCCACTCCGGCCTGGCCGATGGCGAGCGTACTCGGGCCTGGCTGGCGATGGCCCGCGGCGAGGCGCAGGTGCTGGTCGGCACGCGTTCGGCTATCTTCACGCCGCTGCCTGCGGCCGGGCTGATCGTGGTGGACGAGGAGCACGACGGGTCCTACAAGCAGCAGGACGGCGTGCGCTACCACGCCCGCGACCTGGCCCTTGTGCGCGGCAAGGCCCTGGACGTGCCGGTGCTGCTGGGCAGCGCCACGCCCTCGCTGGAATCGCTGCACCAGGCGCTGCGAGGTCGCGCCAGCACACTGCGCCTGCCTCTGCGGCCGGGCAGCGCGCGACCGCCGCGGGTGCGCGTGCTGGACATGCGCAAGCGCGTGCTCAGCGGCGGCTTGTGCAGCGAGGCGGTCGAGGCGATCGCTGCCTGCCTGGCGCGCGGCGAGCAGGCGCTGGTGTTCAAGAACCGCCGTGGCTACGCGCCAGTGCTGCTCTGCCACGACTGCGGCTGGAGCGCGACCTGCAAGCGCTGCGACTCGGCGATGACCCTGCACGGCGCCGGCCGCCGCCTGCTCTGCCATCACTGCGGCGCGCGCGCGGCACGACCGCCGGCCTGCCCGGATTGCGGTGGCCTGGCCTTGCAGGCGCAGGGCGTCGGCACCGAGCGGCTGGAAGAGCTGTTGCAGGCGCGGTTTCCCGATGTGCCGGTGCTGCGGATCGATCGGGAGACGACCCGGCGCCGGGGCGAGCTGGAAGAAAAACTGAAACAGTTTGGCGACGCTTCCGGCGTGTTGATCGGGACCCAGATGCTCGCCAAGGGTCACGACTTGCCGCGGCTGACCCTGGTGGTCGTGGTCGGCGTGGACGAGGGCCTGTTCTCGGCCGACTTCCGCGCCAGCGAGCGACTCGCGCAGTTGCTGGTGCAGGTCGCTGGTCGCGCGGGGCGCGCGGCGTTGCCGGGCGAGGTGCTGCTGCAGACCCACCATCCGGAGCATCCGATGCTCGCGACCCTGCTGGCGGGCGGCTATCCGGCGGTGGCGGCGCTGGCGCTGGCCGAACGCGAGGCTGCGGGGTTTCCGCCCTATGCGCACCTGGCGATGCTGCGCGCCGAGGCGCCGCTCGAGTCGGAGGTCCAGGGCTTCCTGGCCGAGGCACGCGCGCTGCTGGGCGAGCCGGCGGGCGTGGTTGCGACCGCGCCGATGTCGGCGCCGATGGCCCGGCGCGCCGGGCGCGCGCGCGGACAGGTGCTGCTGAGTGCGGCCCAGCGCCCGGCGCTGCAAGCCGCGCTCGATGCCTGGATCCCGGCCCTGTACGCGCTCAAGTCCGCGCGCCGGGTACGCTGGTCCATCGACGTGGATCCCGTGGACTTGTATTGACCAAGGGCAGGAACGACCCCGTGAACGGACCCATTGCAGACAGCCCTGTCCCAGGCCCGCACGTGCTGGTCATCGGCGGCGGGTTCGCCGGCCTCTGGGCGACGCGCGGGCTGGCGTCGGCGCCGGTGCGCGTCACCCTGCTCGACCGCACCAACCACCACCTGTTCCAGCCCCTGCTCTACCAGGTCGCCACCGCCGGCCTGTCGGCGCCCGATATCGCCGCGCCGCTGCGCCACATCCTGCGCCGGCAGCGCAACGCCACGGTGTTGCTGGGCGAGGCCGTGGCGATCGATGCATCGACACGCAGCGTGCGCCTGGCCGACGGCACCTGCCTGGACTACGACACGCTGGTGGTCGCGACCGGCGCAACACACGCCTACTTCGGGCATGACGACTGGGCGGCGCATGCGCCGGGGCTGAAGACCCTCGACGATGCGCTGCTGATCCGGCGCCGCGTGCTGAGCGCGTTCGAGGCCGCGGAGCGCGAGGACGATCCGGCGCAGCGCGCTGCCTGGCTCAGCTTCGTGGTGATCGGCGGCGGGCCAACCGGCGTCGAACTCGCGGGCACGCTTGCCGAGATCGCGCGGCACACGCTCAAGGACGAATTCCGCCGCGCCGACCCGCGCCACGCACAGGTGCACCTGGTCGAAGCCGGGCCACGCGTGCTCGCGGCGATGCCCGAGGCCTTGTCGGCGAGCGCCCGCGCCCAGCTCGAACGCCTGGGCGTACTGGTGCATACCGGCACGCCGGTGACGGTGGTGCATCCCGAAGGCGTCCGCATCGGCGACACGCCGTTGGCGGCGCGCACCGTGCTCTGGGCCGCTGGCGTGGCGGCGTCGCCGCTGGCCGAAAGCCTGGGCGTGCCACGGGACCGCGCCGGTCGCGTGCCGGTCCTGCCCGACCTGTCGGTGCCCGGCCTGCCGGACATCTTCATCGCCGGCGACCTGGCCCAGGTCGCGCAGGCCGATGCACGGCCCGTGCCCGGCGTGGCGCCGGCGGCCAAGCAGATGGGCGCGCATGTGGCCCGCGCGATCCGCGCACGCCTGTCCGGTCGCGCCGCGCCAGCCTTCCGTTACCGCGACTACGGCAACCTGGCCACCATCGGCCGCATGTCCGGCGTCGTGGAGGTCGGACGGCTGCGCTTGTCGGGTGTACTGGCCTGGTGGTTCTGGCTCACCGCCCACCTGTTCTTCCTGATCGGCTTCCGCAACCGCCTGGTGGTACTGATCGAGTGGGCCTGGTCCTATTTCAGCTACCAGCGCGGGGCGCGGATCATCCTGGGGTCGGGGAAACCGGAGAGCCGCCCCTAGGGTCAGGGGCCGATGCGCGCATCAAGCCAGTCGACGATGAGCTCGCGCGTGGGGCCGTCCGTCTGGTCCAGGCCCTGCACGCAGGCAAAGGCGTAGCTCGGCTCGCGCGCGGCCAGCGGCGTGCCGCGGATGCGCGCCACCAGGGCGGGCTCCTGCACGTCGGCGACGATGAAGATGGTGCGTAGCCAGGGCGCGAAGCGCAGCAGCGAGGCCACGCATCAGCGAACCTCGCCGCAATCACCGAAGCCGGTGGCGTCGGCGGCGGCGTGGCGCGCGCGCTTCGGGGGAGGCACGTGCGCGAGGAACTTGCGCCGGTGTCCGGGATCGCCGCCATCCACCCAGGCGACCACGGCGTCGATCGCGTGCATGGGCCGGCGCCTGCGGTGGGCGCCAGCCGCGGTGCGCGGTCAGGCCACCCAGTCGATGATCAGGTGGACGCGGTCGGCCTCACCTTCGTTGACCACGGAGTGGACGCGGGCGTTGTTGACCTCCCACAGCTCGCCCTCCTTCATCACCCGCGCCTCGCCGCCCACGGTGAACACGACCTTGTCATGGCTGATGATGGGCACGTGCACGCGGCGCGCGGCCATCAGCGAATAGCCGGTGTCTTCGTGCGGCGGAATCCGGCCGCCGGCCTTCAGGTTGACCAGCAGCACGCGTACCGGGAACCCGGTGCCGCCGCAGTCGTCGCGGATCAGCGCTTCGATCGGCGCAAGAAGGGCCTCGCAGCCCAGGGCGAAATAGCTGTCCCGTTTGGTGGGATTCTCGTGCCGGAAATCCTGGTCGAAGATCAGCTCGATGGTCTGCGTGTAGCGGTGGATCTTGAAGCGCTCCTGCCGCCAGGGTTCGCGATTCCAGTCCGAGTCCACGAGTGCGGCGGTCCTTGCCCGGAGCGCGGACACATCGACGCGGCCGAGCGAGCGGAAATTGCCGTCGAACTTGTCCATCGCGCGCTTCGCCCCCGCCTCGTTGGCCGTCGGCCCGGGCACGGCCCCGGGCAACGCGACCCAGCCTAGCATGCAGGCTTGCGGGGGGATGCAGCGACGCCGTGCCGCGCCAGGCTCAGGCGGCGAACAGCGCCCGCATTTTCTTCAGCGCATTGGCCTCGATCTGGCGCACGCGCTCGGCGGACACGCCGTACTCGTCGGCCAGCTCCTGCAACGTCGCCTTCGGCTCGCCCAGGAAACGGCGCTTGAGGATGTCGCGCGATCGCGGATCCAGGTCGGACATGCCCTCGCGCAGGAGCTCCATCTGGCTCTCCTCGTGGGTGGCGTGCTCGTAGGTGAGGGCCGGGTCGTCGTTGTGGTCGACCAGGTAGCTGGCCGGCGACGGCGGCGCGTGGTCGTTGTCGTCGTCGGTCGGCGCGTCGAAGCCCACGTCCCGGCCAGACAGCCGCGACTCCATCTCCAGGACCTCGCGCTCGGACACATTGAGGTCCTTGGCGACGGAGGTGCGCTCGGCCGCGGTCATCCAGCCCAGGCGCTTCTTGGACTTGCGCAGGTTGAAGAACAGCTTGCGCTGCGCCTTGGTGGTGGCGACCTTGACGATGCGCCAGTTACGCAGGATGAATTCATGCATCTCCGCCCGCACCCAGTGCACGGCGAAGCTGACCAGGCGCACGCCCTGGTCGGGGTCGAAGCGCTTCACGGCCTTCATCAGGCCGATGTTGCCTTCCTGCACCAGGTCGCCCATGCCCAGGCCATAGCCCTGGTAGCCGCGGGCCACGTGGACCACGAAGCGCAGGTGCGACAGGATCAGGTGCTTGGCCGCGTCCAGGTCGTCGCCATCGCGGTAGGCGCGGGCCAGCGCCTGCTCCTCCTCGACGGTCAGCACGGGCACGGCGTTGACCGCCGTGATGTAGGCGTCGAGCGAGCCCAGCGCGCTGGGAATCGGCAGGTTGTTCGGGATCAGGGCAGATGCGGACATCGGATTCTTGCTCATGGAGGCGAGTTTATCACCCGTCATTTGCTGCTATCGACGGGTGCGCGCGGGAGACTGTGTTCCGTTCATGGAACAGTCGTTCACACAGTTCTGGGGGCGGGAGGGTTCCTTTCAACCCTGAATGGGGCCGGTTCTTTCACGCGCGGGTGGGAAACCGCGACAGTCGGGGCCGGTTCTTTCACGCGCGGGCTCGAAGCTGTGGCGACCACGACGCCTCTCTGCCCGCGTGTGAAAGAACCGGCCCCGATTTGCCGTAGGTCCAGCCCCGCGCGTGAAAGAACCGGCCCCGACTGTCGCCCGTTCTAACCGGGGTACTCGGCCTCGATGTAGAGCCGCAGCCGCTCCGCGGCGGTCTTCACGTCGGCGCCCATGGGCAGCAACTGCGGCCAGTCCGCGGCCTTGGCCGCCTGCTCCAGGTCATGGGCCGCCGTGGCGAGTTCGGCAGCGCCCACCAGCCGGGACGAGCCGCTGAGCCGGTGCGCCTGCCGGGCCAGCTCCACCGCGTTGCCGGCCTCGAGGGCCCGCTGCATCTGGACCAGGTCGGCGGCGGTCGCCTCCAGGAACTCCCGGAGCAGGCCGGCCGCCTGGCCGCGGTCGCCGCCGGTCAGGCCGTCGATCACGCCAGCCTCGAATGGCAGGGGCGGCGCCTCGGCCTGGGGCAAGGCGGCGCGCGCGGGCCGTGGACCGGCCGGGCCGGAGGGCGGTGGCGCGGTATGCGGCAGCCACTTCACCAGGCAGGCGGCCAGCACCGGGATGCCGACGGGCTTGGCCAGGTAGTCGTCCATGCCCGAGGCGAGGCAGCGCTCGGCCTCGCCGGTGAGGGCGGCGGCGGTCAAGGCGACCACGGGCGTGCGCGGGCGGCGGTCCCCAGCGGCGGCTTCCTCCTTGCGCAGCTGGCGGGCCATCTCGTAGCCGTCCATCACCGGCATGTGCACGTCCGACAGCACCAGGGCGAAGCGCCCGCTGCGCCAGAGCCGCAGCCCGTCCTGGCCGTCCTCGGCGGTCTCGCTGGCGTAGCCGGCCAGGGCCAGCTGCCGGCTGATCACCAGGCGATTGGTGGGATGGTCGTCCACCACCAGAACCAAGCTGCGCTCGGTTTCGGCCTGTTCGGCGGTCGGCAAGGGACGGGGCATGAAATCCATCGCTGCCGGGCCGGCGCTCACCTCGGGCTCCAGGTCCTCGACCCGCGCCACCGGCAGGCTCAGTTGCAGGGTCATGGTCGTGCCCACGCCTGGGATGCTGTGCATGGTCAGGTCGCCGCCCATCAACTCGGCCAGGTACTGGCTGATCACCAGGCCCAGGCCGGTGCCGCCGAAGCGCCGGCTGGTGCTCCCCTCGGCCTGGCTGAAGGGCTGGAACAGGCGCGCCTGCTGCTCGTGGCTGACGCCGATGCCGGTGTCGCTGACCCGGATCGCCAGCCCCTCCAGTTCTCCCGGGCCGCCGCCCCCGCCGTGCGATTCGAGGGCGATGGTGATCGAGCCCTGCTGGGTGAACTTGACTGCATTGGAGACGAAATTCGACAGGATCTGGCGCAGCCGCAACCCATCCACCAGGTGCGCGGGCGCCACGCGCTTGTCCGTCTCGATCCCGAGCACCAGGCCCTTGCTCGAGGCGGAACCGGCGAAGTTCGCGGCCACCGATTGCAGCAGCGACTGCAGGCTGGTCGTGGTCGGCGACAGCTCGATGCGGCCGGCCTCGGCCTTGGAGAAGTCGAGGATGTCGCCGACGATCTGCAACAGCGACGCCGCCGATTGCTGGATGACGTGGATGGTGCGGCGCTGGTCGCCTTCCAGCGGCGAGTGTGACAGCACCTCGAGCATGCCGGTGATGCCGATCATCGGCGTGCGGATCTCGTGGCTCATCACCGCCAGGAACGAACTCTTGGCCAGGCTCGCCTCGCGCGCGGCGACTTCGCTGGCGCGCAGGCGCTGCTCGAGCTGCTTGATGTGGGTCAGGTCGGTGGCGACCACCAGGTAGCCGAACAGGGTGCGGTCCTCGTCGCGCATGGCCGAGGTGGCCAGCAGCGCCGGGACCTGGCTGCCGTCCTTGCGGACGAGGGTCCATTCGCGCGCCGGCAGGTCCAGTTCCACCATCAGTGGCAGCAGGCGCGGATCGGCCGGGATGTTGCGCTCCAGCGCCAGCGACAACTGGCCCGCCAGCTGCTCCATCTCGCTGCGCAGGAGCAGCCGTTCCAGCCCGCGCTGGCCGTTCATCTCCGCGGCGGCGTAGCCGGTGAGCCTTTCGGCGAACGGATTGAAGCTGGTCACCGTGCCGCCAAGGTCCATCGAGACGACCGCCACCTGCGCGGCCGACAACAGCGAGCGCTGGAACACTTCGCTGGCCTGCAGGATGGCGCGCACCCGCTCGTTGCGCGCCAGCTGGCCGTTGAGCTCGGTCTCGTAGCGGCGCACGTCGTCGCGCATCTCGACGAAGCCGTCGAGCACCTGGCCGAGCTCGCCAGTCGGGTGGTAGCGCGGCACCGCCAGGTAGTCGTGCTGGCGCATGCGCTTGGACAGGTCGCGCAGGCTTTCCACGCCGCGATAGATGTTGCGCACCATGTTCGAGGCCAGCAGCACCATCAGCATCAGCGCGATGCCGGTGAACCCGAGCCGGTACAGCGAGGCATCGCGGGCGCGCGCGGCGGCCTGCTGCACGCGGCGGTCGGCCTCGATCAGCTGCAGGTCGCTGAGCGCCTTCAGGCGCTTGGCCACCGGATCCATCGCCGGGAACAGGCGGGTGTCGGCAAAGCGCCCGATGGCGTGGATGTCCTGGCGGACCAGGATCGCGCGCAGTTCAAGCGCCGCCGCGTCGGCGGGACCACGCGCCTGCTTCACCCGGCTGATCATCTCGCGCTGCAGCTGGGTGCGCGGGTTTTCCGACAGCAGGGCCCAGTTCTGGTCGATCTTGGCGCGGGCGTCGTCCACCACGCGCAGGCCCTCCTGCCAGCTGATCAGGTAGTTGCGCACGCGGAAGGTGGTGCCGATGTAGTCCAGTCCGTAGGCATCCGACATCGCCTTGATCCGGCGCAGGCTTTGCACCGATTCCTCGCGCAGCTGGTCGACCACGCGGGCGTTGTCGCGGCGCTCGGCCTCGTCGAGCGCCAGCACGGCCACGCTGGCGGCCAGCACCAGGGCGAACAGCCCGAGCAGCTGCCGCCGGATCGTCAGGTGCCGGGACAAGCCAAGCATCGGCGGCTCAGTCCTCCGGCTTGCGCCAGCGCCGGATCGCGTCGCCCAGCTGGTCGCCCGGCACCGCGGGCGAAATCAGGAAGCCCTGCGCGAAATCGCAGCCGAGCTGGGCAAGCAGCTTCCACTCGTCCATGGTCTCCACGCCCTCCGCCACCACGTGCAGGTCGAGCTTGCGCGCCAGGTCCAGGCTGGCCTCGATCACCGCGCGCTTGCGCGCCTGCTTGGGCGAACCCACGACGAAGCCAGGGTCGATCTTCAGTTCGGTGAAGGGAATCTGCGACAGCTGCGCGAGCGAGGAATAGCCGGTGCCGAAATCGTCGATGCTCAGGCCGAAGCCCTTCAACCGCAGCCGCGCCAGCATGCCCAGGCCGCGCGCGGAATCACCCATCACCGAACTTTCGGTGATCTCCAGGATGATGCGTTCCGGCAGCACGCCATTGTCGCGCACGATCTTTTCATAGCGATCGGCAACCTCGGGCCCGGTCAGGTTGCTGCCAGACACGTTCACCGACACGCGCAGCTCCATGCCCTCGTCGCGCCAGCGCCGGTACCAGCGGCAGCTTTCGACCAGCATGTGCGTGGCCAGCTCCTCCATCAGCCCGCCTGCCTCCATGATCGGCACGAAGCCGGCGGTCGGCACCATGCGCCCGTCCGCCAGGCGCCAGCGCGCGAGCGCCTCGACGCCGACGATCTTGCCGTTCTGGAATTCCGCCTGCGGCTGGAAATAGGGAACGATGTCTCCGCGGGCCAGCGCCTCGCGGATCTGCTCCAGCGTGACCAGCACGTCGGATGGAAGCTCGCCGCGGTCGGGCTGGTCCTCGAAGGCCGACAGCAGGCTGGCCAGCTTGCCGTGCGAGAGCGGCTTTTCCACCGCGCCCAGCACGCGCAGGCCCGAGGCCTGGGCCATCACCTGCACCGTGTGCAGCAGCGCCGGGTCCATCGCGCTGACCACGGCTATCGACTTGGCCAGGCTTTCGTGGGCGATATGCCCGATGAACTCGACGCCGTCCATCCCCGGCATGTCCAGGTCGACCAGGATCACGTCAGGCAGGCGGTCCATGTTGCGCAGCAGTTCGAGCGCGGACTCGCCGCCGGCGGCGTCGTGCAGGTAGGTCAGGCCGAGGTCGGCGAGCAGGCTCAGGCCAAGGCGGCGCTGGAAGCCGTGGTCCTCGACCAGCATGACGTGCAGATCCACCAGGCCCATGGCATGCATTCCCTGCCGCGACTATCCCGACTTTAGACAGTAACGCGGGTCGGCGGTAGTGCGGCCAGCGGTGGCAGCGACCAGTCGATCGGCGCCAACCGGCGACCCTGGAGCCAGCGGTTGGCCGCGGAGAAATGCCCGCAGCCCAGGAATCCGCGGTGCACCGACAGCGGCGAGGGATGCGGCGCACGCAGCACGCAATGGCGGCGCGCATCGATGATCCGGCCCTTGGCCTGTGCATAGCTGCCCCAGAGCAGGAAGACCAGGCCCTCGCGCTCGCGGTCGAGCGTCTCCACGACGTGGTCGGTGAAGCCTTCCCAGCCCTTGCCCTGGTGCGAGCCGGCGCGGCCGGCTTCCACCGACAACACCGAGTTCAACAGCAGCACGCCCTGCGACGCCCAGGGCATCAGCCAGCCGTGGTCCGGGCGTTCCACGCCGAGGTCGCGCGCGATTTCCTTGAAGATGTTCTGCAGCGAAGGCGGCACGTCGATGCCGGGTGCGACCGAAAAACACAGGCCATGTGCCTGGCCGGGGCCGTGGTAGGGATCCTGGCCCAGGACGACCACCTTCACCGCATCGAAGGGCGTCGCGTCGAGGGCGGCGAACAGTTGCGGGCCGGGCGGATGGATCGTCTTGCCCTGCGCCTTTTCCGCGCGCAGGAAATCCGCCAGCGCGCGCATCGGCGGCGACTGCAGGTAGTCACCGACGTGTTGCTTCCAGGACGGTTCGAGCTGGACCGCGTGCGCCGCGACAGCCTCCGGCCGCGCAGGCGCGATCGTCGCCGCACCTTCCGGT
>JANXUD010000125.1 GCA_025352045.1 Gammaproteobacteria bacterium
CACGGCGTCCCGTCGCGGAGGCTGCCGGTAGCCGCGCCCCCGCCGCACACCAAGCGTGAAGGAACCGGCCCCGTTCAGGACTGCCACCACATCAGGAACTCATGCCACAGGCGCTTGAGGAAGTTGCCCTCGGGCACGGCGTTCAGCGCAATCAGCGGGCGCTGGGCGATGACCTTGCCGTCGAGCGAGACGCGCAGCATGCCAATCGCCTGGCCCTTCTTGATCGGGGCGACCAGCGACTTGGGCACGTCCATCATCGGCTTGAGGTCGGCGTAACGGCCACGCTGCACGCTCAGGGCCAGCGGCTGTGCCACGCCGAGCGACACGCTGTCCAGCGTGCCCTTCCACACCTTGTGCGTGGCGACCGCCTTGTTGGCGTCGTAGAGCTTGTGCGATTCGAAGAAGCGGAAGCCCCATTCCAGCAGGTTCAGCGCGCCGGTCTCGCGCAGGCGGAAGCCTTCGCTCTGCGACTTGCTCTGGATCCCCATCACCACCGAGATGAAGCGCTGGTCGCCGCGCTTGGCCGAGGCCATCAGGCAGAAGCCGGCGTTGTCGGTGTGGCCGGTCTTGATGCCGTCCACGCCGCTGCCCTCGCGCCACAGCAGGCCGTTGCGGTTGTGCTGGGTGATGCTGCCGACCGTGTATTCCTTGATGCTGTTGTAGGCGTAGGTCTCGGGGAAATCCCGGATCATCGCGCGGCCGAGCAGCGCCAGGTCGTGTGCGGTGGTGTAGTGCCCTTCCGCGGTGAGGCCATGCGCGTTGACGAAGTGGCTGTTCTTCATGCCGATGCGCGCGGCATAGCTGTTCATAAGCGAGGCGAAGCTCTCCTCGCTGCCGGCCACGTGCTCGGCAAGCGCGATCGCCGCGTCATTGCCGGACTGCACCGACATGCCCTTCTCGACATCGCTCAGCTTGTTCCGGCTGTTCAGCTCGAAGCCGCTGAAGCTGCCTTCGGTGCCGGCGCCGCCTTCGCGCCAGGCGCGTTCGCTGATCGTGACCAGGTCGTCCTGGTGGATCTTGCCGCCCTTCACTTCCGCGGCGACGACATAGGACGTCATCACCTTGGTGATGCTTGCCGGCTCCATGCGCGCGTCGATGTTCTGCCCGGCCAGCACCTGGCCGGTGTCGTAGTCCATCAGCACCCAGGCCTGGGCGCCGGTCGGCACGGGCGCCGGCGGGACCGGCACGTTGATGGCGGCAGCAGCGGGCTGGCCCGGCTGCGGCAGGGCCGCGGTCTGGCCCGGCTGCGGCAGACCGGCGGATTGGGCAAGGGCGACGGTGGCGACGAGCGCGGCGATCAGGCCGGCCGCGAGGATTCGGGGGAAACGCATCGGGGGGAACTCCGGTGAGGCTGGGTCTGTGGCGGAAGACGGCCGCTTGCGGCGCGTCGAGACTGCCGATTCTACGGACTATCGGCGCAAAACTCGCGCATCCGGCAGGTTAAAGTCCCGCAATCTGGCCAGCACGTCGTCAACCTGCGCGGGGTCGAGGGGCCCCATCCGCACGCGCCAGACCGTCAGCCCGGAGGCCTCGCCGGGCTCCAGCGCTGCGCCCTGGAACCCCGCGTCGCCCAGTCGCTGGACCAGTCGCCTGGCGTTGACCTCGTCGCCGAAGCTGGCGACCTGGATGATGACTGCGCCGTTCGGGCGAAGCGCCGGCGCACCGGGCGCACCGGGCGCGGCGGGGTCGGAGGGAAAGGCAGCATCGACTGGCAACGCCATTGCCGGGTCCGGCGCTGGCACGGACGGACGAGGGGGCGCGGCGTCGCCGCCATCCACGTCGATGGCGGTGAGTTCGACATGCGCGGTGCCGCTGCGATCCACGCCCAGGCGCACGGCCGCCGCATAGCTGAGGTCCATGATGCGGCCGTCGTGGAAGGGGCCGCGATCGTTGACGCGGACGACCAGGCTGCGCCCGTTGTCGAGGTTGGTCACCCGCACGAAGCTCGGCAGCGGAAGGGTCTTGTGCGCGGCGGTGAAGCTGCAGATGTCGTAGAGCTCGCCGCTGGAGGTGGCGCGGCCGTTGAACTTGGTGCCGTACCACGACGCGATGCCACGCTCGTGGTAGCCGGCGGGCGAATCGAGCACGCGATAGACCTTGCCCAGCACCGTGTAGGGCGACCGGTTGCCGGTGCGCGCGCGCGGCTCGCGCCTAGGCGCCGGCTCGCGCACGGCACTGACGTCGATCGCCGCGGACGGGCCGCTGTCGGACACACCGGGTGCGTACAGCCCGCCCGGCGTGTAGTCGCTGTCGCGATGGATGCGGGTCGGCGCGCAGGGATCCACGGCCCGCGAGGTGGCGCCCGGCTCGCGCCAGCCCGAGGCGACCGGCCCGCGCGGCGTTGCTTGCGGTGCATGCGCCTGCGGCCGCACCGGCGCGTGGCCGCAGGCCGCCAGCCCTGCCACCGCCAGGACAGTGAACAACAGGCGGATCGGCGTCGCAGCAAAACGCCGCACGACGCCCGCGCCGGACCGCCGCACTACGGCGCGCTGCTCGCGCCGGCGGCGACTTCCTGTGCCAGCTGGTGGACCGCCATCGCATACATCGGCGAGCGGTTGTAGCGGGTGATCACGTAGAAGTTCTGGTAGCCGATCCAGTACTCGGGGCCGTTGGCACCTTCCAGCGTCAGCAGGGTCGCCGGCAGGTCGGGCGCACCGGCCTGCGCCGGGCGATACCCACGCGACGCCAGGTCGGCCAGGGAATAGCGCGCGACGAAGTCCGGTGGCACGAAGGGCGCGGCGGTCGCGTCGGCGACCGCGGGCACGAACACCGGCACACCGGGCTTCCAGCCGTGCGCCACGAAGTAGTTGGCGACCGAGGCGATCGCGTCCTGGCGCGAGCCGAGCAGGTCGCGCCGGCCGTCGCCATCGCCGTCCTTGCCGAAGGCCCGATAGCTGGACGGCATGAACTGGCCCCAGCCCATCGCCCCGGCGTAACTGCCCTTGAGCGTGGCGAGGTCGAGCTTCTCCTCTTGCGCCAGGGTGAACAATTCCAGCAGCTCGCCGCGGAAGAAGTCCGCGCGGCGCGGGAAGAAAAAGGCCAGCGTGTACAGCGCGTCCAGCACGCGATAGGTGCCGGTGATGCGGCCGTAGCTCGTTTCAACGCCGATGATCGCGACGATGTACTGGGCCGGCACGCCGGTCTGCTTCGACACCGCGTCGAAGCTGCTCCGGTTCTCGGCGTAGAAGCTGCGGCCCTGGTCGATCCGGGCCGGGGTCAGGAAGATTGGCCGGTAGTCCTTCCAGGCCTTGCCTTCGGCCGGCCTGGTGATGGCATTGATGATGCTCTGCTGGTACCTGGCCTGGGCCAGCCAGCCGCGGACTTCCTCAGGGGCCATGCCGGAGGCCTTGGCGGCCTCCGCGATGAAGGCCTCGCGGCGCGCATCGTCCAGCACGGGCGCGTCGCCGGCCGGGGCGACGAGGGCGCTCGAGCCAGCTGCATCCGGTGGGGCGACCGCCGCCGGCACGGCCACCGCCCGGGGCGGCAGGGCAGGCGGGAGGGTCGGCTTGACGGGGGTCGTGCAAGCGGCGAGCAGGACAAGCAGGGCGGGGACAGCGATGCGCAGCGGCTGGGACATGCGTGCAGGGACTTTGCAGGGGGAATCCAGCAGAAATGTAGCATGCAGGCGCTGCCGGCCCGGCCGGAAGGCGGGGCCCGCAGGCGGTCTCGCCCCGTCCGATTCTGTAGTTTGACTACGCTCCAGCCGATCGCGACGAGTCACGCAGGCTTCGGGTCCGGGGCTACGGCCGCTTCGCGACCGGGAAGCGGTTAACGGGAAATTGACGAACGCCTAGTTTGAGTACAGCATCCGGGTTCGAGTCAATGCACTAATACCTGGAGCCCAGCTATGTCGCCACGCTCGATCGCGTCCCGAACCCGCCTTCCCATCAAGAGCCGCCTGGCCTGCGCGCTGGCTGCCTGCCTGCTCGTGCAGTCACCGCTGCTTCTGGCCCAGAGCACCGCGGCGACCTTGCGAGGGCGGGTGACCGCCGACGCCGCCCCGGCGTCCGGCGCGACCGTGACGGCGACCAACGTAGCGACCGGCTTCACCCGCACGGTCCAGAGCAGTTCGGGCGGCGACTACGTCCTCAACGGCCTGCCGCCGGGCACCTACCGGGTCGACGTCAAAGCCGGCGGCAAGACCAGTTCGCGCACAGTCGTGCTCCAGGTCGGACAGACCGCGACCATCGGCCTGGGTGTCGGAGGAGCTGCACCCACCGCCGACCTTGGCGCGGTGGTCGTGACCGGCGTGGCGCTGCCCGAGACCAAGACTTCCGAGGTGGCGACCTACGTCACCACCAAGCAGATCGAGAGCCTGCCGCAGGGTTCGCGCAATTTCCTGGCTTTCGCCGACACCGTGCCGGGCATGGCTTTCACCACTACTGGCACCGCCAGCAAGCTTCGCGGAGGCGCGCAGAACTCCAACGGCATCAACGTGTTCCTTGATGGCGTCGGGCAGAAGAACTACGTCATCAAGGGCGGCATCACCGGCCAGGATTCCAGCCGCGGCAACCCGTTCCCGCAGCTGGGCATCGCCGAGTACAAGGTGATCACCTCCAACTACAAGGCCGAACTCGACCAGCTCAGCAGCGCGGCCGTGGTCGCGGTCACGCGCTCGGGCACCAACGAATTCCATGGCGACGTGTTTTACGACTATAACAACCAGAGCATGAATGCGGCGACCCCGTTCGAGATCGACGTGCTGGGCCACAAGACCGACTCGTTCGAGAAGCAGTACGGCGTGTCGGTGGGCGGGCCGATCATCAAGGACATCGCGCACTTCTTCTTCACCTACGAGCACAAGGATTTCTCGACCCCGAACAGCTTCAGCCCGGGCCAGAACTACACCATCGACACGATTCCAACCCAGTTCCAGGCGCTGGCGCGTGCGACCACCGCCAGCCCGTTCCAGGAAGACCTGTACTTCGCCAAGCTCGACTGGGCGGTGGGCGATGACCACCTGTTCGAACTGAGCGCCCGCCGCCGCAGCGAAAACGAGCTGATCGGCCTGGGCGGCAACACGCTCAGCGACCACGGCACCCTGAAGGCCGGCGATGAAACCCGGGTGGACCTGCGCTGGCAGTGGAACGCGCAGAACTTCCTCAATGACGCCCACCTCACCTACGAGGACGCGTCGTTCGGCCCGCGCCCGGCCACCATCGGGCCCGGCTACGTGCTGACCACGGCCGATCGCAACCAGGTCATCCTGGTCGCCGGCGGCGGCCGCGACTTCCAGGACAAGGGGCAGAAGGGCTGGTCGCTGCAGGACGACCTGACCTTCACGTCGATGGACTGGAACGGTAGCCACACGATCAAGGCCGGCTTCAAGTTCAAGGCCGTGGAGCTTAATGCGTTCGAGCAGCAGCCCTACAACGCGCAGTTCTTCTACGACATCAACCAGAACCTTGCGATCCCTTATCTGGTGCAGTTCGGCTCGCCGGTCGGAGGCGTGGACCGCAACATCACCTCGCGCAACAAGCAGTTCGGCGCGTACATCCAGGACGACTGGGAGGTAAACGAGCATCTGCTTCTGAACCTGGGTATTCGTTGGGACTACGAGAAGTCGCCCGGCTACCTCGACTACGTCACGCCGGCGGGTCTTGCCGCCGCACTGCGCGGCTGGTCGAACCTGCACGCCGCTGGAGTCGACTACAACGTGGAGGACTACATCAGCGACGGCAGCAACAGGAAGGCGTTCAAGGGCGCCTGGCAGCCTCGTCTGGGCTTCAGCTACGACCTGCATGCCGACCAGCGCCACGTGATTTTCGGCGGCGCCGGCCGGTCCTACGACCGCAACCTGTGGGATTACCTGGCGCTCGAGCAGAGCAAAGCCACCTTCCCAAACTATGAGTATCAGTTCAACACCGCCGGACATCCATGCTTGGGTAGCACCTGCCTGGCCTGGAACAGCTCCTATCTTGACCAAGCCAACCTGGACGCCCTGGTGGCCGCGAACAGGAACCTCGGCGCCGAAGTCAACCTGGTCAACAACGACCTCCAGACGCCCTACTCCGACCAGTTCAGCATCGGCATGCGCAATGTCTTCAACATGGCCGGCAGGGACTGGAACAGCTCGATCACGCTGCTCCATGTCGCCAGTCACGACGGCATCGTCATCACCCATGGCGCGCGCTTTGCAGATGGTGGCTTCCGGAACCCCGGCTGCGGACCCGGCACGTGGGGCTGCGCACCGTTTGGCGTGTCGATTCCGGGATACGGTGGTTTCTTCAAGATCGGCAATGGCATCGAGACCAAGCTGGACAGCTTGCTGGTCTCGCTGGAGAAGCCGTATACGAAAGACTCGCCCTGGAGCCTGAACTTCGCCTACACATACAGCGATGCGCGCGAGAACATGCGCAATGCCTATGAGAACGACGAGCATTTCAACGGCGACTACGCCAGCCCGGGCTTGAATGGCTTCAGCCGCTCCCTGGGCCTGCCGCGCCATCGCCTGGTCGTGACCGGCTTCATCGACGGCGGCTGGGGCATGACCTACAGCGCAAAACTCGCCCTGGCCAGCGGTAAGCCGAAGGAAGGTCTCAACTGCCACGACGTACCGGACTTCAACAACTGCTTCTGGGATCCGTTCACCCCCGGCTACGCGATCGCCAACAAGCAGCTCGACCTGGCCGCGCAGAAGACCGTCGACTTGAGCGAGGACATGCACCTGCGTTTCCGGGTGGACATCATCAATGCCTTCGACTGGCACAACTGGACGGACTACGACACCTGGCGCGGTGACCCGGTCAACCCGAATCCGAACTTCGGAAACCGCAACGGCGTGGGCACCGAATATCCGCCGCGCATGATCAAGGCGACGGTCGGCTTCACCTGGTAGGCAGTCGCGTCAGGCCGGTCGCCCGCAATGGCGACCGGCGTCGTGCAATGGAGGTGTGGCCATGGTGCGGATGCACCGAATCCAGCGTCAGCTTCGCGCACCGGCCGGCGTCCTCGCCGGCCTTGTGCTGCTTGCGGCCTGCAATCTCTCCCCATCGCACCGCATCGCCGCGTCCCCGGCTCCGCCGGCGCCAGTGTCGATGGTGCCCGCTGCACCACCGCCTGCGGCCGCGCCCCGCGCGCAAAACCCCGTGTCGCCCTTGCTGGACGACATCGAACACCGCGCCTTCAATTATTTCTGGGACCTGGGCAGGCCAAGCACCGGCCTGGTGCCCGACCGCTGGCCGACACCGTCGTTCTCCAGTATCGCCGCGGTCGGCTTCGGGCTGACCAGCTACGGCGTGGGTGCGGAGCGCGGCTGGATCACCCGCGACCAGGCAATCGATCGCACGCTGGCCACCCTGCACTTTTTCGACGCCGCTCCGCAGGGCGACGCGGCCGTCGGCATGACCGGCAACCACGGATTTTTCTACCACTTCCTGGACATGGACAGCGGCGCGCGCTTCGCGACCAACGAGCTGTCCACGGTGGACACCACGCTGCTGCTGGGTGGCGTGCTGTTCTCGCAGTCCTACTTCGATCGCGCCGATCCGCGAGAGGCGGAGATCCGCGCCTTGGCCGAACGCATCTACCGGCGCGTGGATTGGACCTGGCCGCGGCCTCGGGCGCCGAAGATCGCCATGGGCTGGACACCCGAGTCGGGCATGCATGGCTATGACTGGTCCGGATTCAACGAGGCGCAGCTGGTCTACATCCTGGCGCTTGGATCGCCCACGCACCCGGTGTCGCGCGATGCCTACGAGGCCTGGACCGCGACCTACGACAAGACCTGGGGCACGTTCCAGGGCCAGGAGCATCTCGGGTTTCCGCCCTTGTTCGGCCACCAGTTCAGCCAGGTGTGGCTGGACCTGCGCGGCGTGCAGGACGACTACATGCGCCGGCGCGGCATCGACTATTTCGAGAACAGCCGCCGCGCGACCCTGGCGCAGCGTGCCTACGCGATCTCCAATCCGATGCACTGGAAAGGCTACGGCGCGGACGTGTGGGGACTGAGTGCCAGCGATGGGCCGGTGGACGCGACGGTCAGGTACGACGGCGAGCCGCGCCTGTTCCGCACCTATTCGGCGCGCGGCGCAGGCCTGGGATACCCGT
>JANXUD010000004.1 GCA_025352045.1 Gammaproteobacteria bacterium
TAGGCTAATCGGCGCCGTCCATGGCGCCGATTGTCCCGCCAAGACCCCTCCACCAAGCCGCCCAGGCCACTTCACCATCGCGCCTGACCGATGGCACTTCGCAAACAGCGAATCGCCGCGATGCCGCACGCGCGAGCGGAGCGACGCGAGCAGGTGGCGATGGCGATTGTGGTGGGGCGCGATGCCCTGCCGTGAAGTACGACGATGGCTCGGCGCGCGGTGCGGTGCACTGCAGTGCGACGGTCGGTGGGGGCGCGGCTGCCGGCAGCCGCGCCCTCGCCCTCGTCGAGCAACGCTAGTGCTGTCGGCGCCACTCTGAAAGCAGCACCGCAGTGGCCGCCGCGACGTTCAGGCTTTCGACCGCGCCCGTGCCCGGGATGGACAGGCGCAGCCGGCTGGCCTGCGCCAGCGCCGGATCGACGCCGGTCTGCTCGGCGCCCATTACCAGGACCAGGCGTGCAGGCAGTCGCGCGCCGTGCAGGGGCTCGCCGCCGCGCACGACGGTCGCGGCGAGCACGAAGCCCGAGGACTGCAATTGCGTGATGGCGTTGTCGCTGCGGCCGAGCCGGACCAGGGGCACGGCCTCTGCGCCGCCTTCGGCCACGCGCGCGGCGGCGCCGGACACGGCGAGCGTGGCGAACTTCGGCAACAGCAGGCCGGCGACGCCGAAATGCGCGGCGCTACGCAGGATCGCGCCGAGGTTGTGCGGGTTACCCACGCCGTCCAGCCACAGGGCCAGGCAGGGACCGGGCGGCAGCGCGCGCAGCCAGTCCGACAAGGTCTGCTCCGGCAGCGCCAGGGCACCGAACACCACGCCCTCGTGGTGCTGGCTGCCGCTGAGCCGTTCCAGGTCCCCCGCTTCGACGATGGTGTAGCCGAGGCGGTGCGCTGCGCACCAGGCCAGCACGGGTTTCAGCACGGGAATGCGTGACTCCAGCAGCCACAGCTTGCGCAGGGCCGCGGGGCGGTGCTGGAACAGGGACAGGCAGGCGTTCACGCCGTAGAAGCGCTGCTCCTCGGCCGGGCCGCGCTCGACGGATTCATGCGCCGGCGCCGTGCTGCGTTCCTGTGCCGGGGCAGCTTGCCGCGACGATGCGGGCCGCGGCGATGCGGGCTGCGACGATGCGGGCTGCGACGGCGCGGGCCGTCGCGTGGTCGACGCATCGCGGCGCGGCGGAGCGTCATCGCGAGGTCCCGCGCCGCGGCCACCGCCGCCGGCGGCGCGTTCGCGGGCGCGCTTGTCCAGGCGCTGCTTGGGCGGGCCGCGGTAGGGCGAGTCGGCGGGCGGGTCGCGATCGGTCATTGCGCCAGTGTAAGCCAGCCGCTCAACCGCCGTGCGAGTTGTCCACCGAGGCGATGCTGGTGTCCAGGCGCTCGAGTTCGTGCGCGCGTTCTTCCGGCGAATGTGTGAAGCGCGCCAGCAGCAGGTAGAAGGCCGGCACCACGAACAGCGACAGGAAGGTCGACAAAAGCACGCCGAACACCACCACCACGCCGATCGCACGCCGGCTTGCCGAGCCTGCGCCCGTGCCGAGCATCAGCGGCAGGGCGCCGGTGACGGTGGCGACCGAGGTCATCAGGATCGGACGAAGGCGCGTCGCCGCGGCATCCAGGATGGCGTCGCGGATCGCCAGCCCGTCGTCGCGCCGCTGGTTGGCGAACTCGACGATCAGGATGCCGTTCTTCGCCGCAAGCCCGATCAGCATCACGATGCCGATCTGCGAGAACAGGTTGATCGTGTTTCCCGTGGCCGCCAGGCCAAGCAGCGCGCCGAACACCGCCAGCGGCACCGTCAGCATGATCACCAGCGGGTGCACGAAACTCTCGAACTGCGCCGACAGCACCAGGAACACCACCAGCAGGGCCATGCCGAAGGTGAACAGGGCGGCGCCGCCGGCCTGCAGGTATTCGCGCGACTGCCCGTTGAAATCGATCTGCGCGGTCTCGGGCAATTCCTCGTGCGCCGCCTGCTTGGCGAAGTCGATCGCTTCGCCCAGGGGATAGCCTGGCGCCAGGCGCGCGGAGATGGTGATCGCGCGGAGCCGGTTGAAGCGGTTGAGCGTGCCCGGCTCCGCCAGGTTGGTTACCGTCACAAGGCCCGACAGGGGCACCAGGGCGTTGTTGCGCCCGCGCACGTAGAGGTTCTTGAGGTCGTCGATGCTGGCGCGGTCCTTGCGGTCGGCCTGCACCAGCACGTCGTATTCCTTGCCCTCGTTGACGAAGGTGGTGGCGCGCACCGAGCCGAGCATCGATTGCAAGGTATTGCCGATGTCGCTGACCGACACACCTAGGTCGGCGGCGCGGTCCTGGTCGATCTTCACCCGCAGCTGGGGCCGCGTTTCCTTGTAGTCGGAATCCACGCCCTGCAGCTTCGGATTGGCTTCGAACCGGGCCAGCAGCTTGTCGCGCCAGTCGACCAGGCGCGCATAGTCGGGGCCGCCCAGCACCACCTGCAGCGGCTGGCCTCCGCCGCGCACCAGGCCCTGGCGCACCTGCGGCAGGGCGCGTACGCCGGGGATCTTCGCCAGTTCCTTGCCGACCTGCTCGACCACGTCGTCGGTGGTCTGCGCGCGCTCGGCCCAGGGCTTGAGGATGACGATGGCCTGGCCGTTCTGCATGTCGCCGCCGCCACCACCGCCACCACCGGGCGCACGCGAGTTGATCATCCGGATCGGCTTGTCGCCGCCTTCGTGCCTGAGCAGGACGGTCTCGACCTTGCCCATCTGCTTGACCGTGTAGTCGTAACCGCCGCCCTCGGGGCCATTGGCGGACACGAAGAAGGCACCGCGGTCCTCGGTCGGGGCCAGCTCGCGCGGCACGTGCACGAACAGGAAGGCGCTGGCGACCAGGGCCGCGGCCATGATCGCCAGGAACAGCAGGGGCTGGCCGATCCGCTTGCCGAGCTGGTTCCGATAGCCGGCCGACAGCGCTTTCAGCCGCCCGTCCACCCAGCCGCCGAAGCCGCCTTCGTCGCGCCGGTGTGGCCGCAGCAGCAGCGAACACATCATCGGCGTCAGGGTCAGCGCAACGAAGGCCGACAATGCGACCGCGCCGGCCAGCGCCACGGCGAGCTCGCGGAACAGGCGGCCGTTGTTGCCTTCCTGGAAGGCCATCGGCACGAACACCGCGATCAGCACCGCCGTGGTCGCGATCACGGCGAAGCCCACCTGGCGGGTGCCACGCAACGCGGCCAGCGGCGCCGGTTCGCCCAGGTCCGCGCGCCGTTGTGCGTTCTCCAGCACGACGATTGCATCGTCGACCACCAGCCCGATCGACAGCACCAGCGCCAGCAGGGTTAGCAGGTTGATCGAAAAGCCGAAGGCGTACAGCGCCATGAAGGCCGCGATCACGCACACCGGCACCGTCACCGCCGGGATCAGCGCCGCGCGCAGCGAGCCCAGGAACAGCCAGATCACCACCAGCACCAGCACGATCGCCTCGGCCAGGGTCTTGTAGACCTCGTGCACGGCGACGCTGATGTACTCGGTGGAATCGTAGGTGAGGCCCATGCGCATGCCTTGCGGCAACTCCGGGTTGATCTTCGCGATCTCCGCCTTGACCAGGTTGGCGACCGCCAGGCTGTTGGCGGTGGATGTCTTGACGATGCCCAGGCCCAGCATCGGCTGGCCGTTGCCGCGGTAATAGCTGCGCCGCTCGGCCGATTCCAGCGCGACGCGCGCCACCTCGCCCAGGCGCACGACGTGGCCATCGGCGCCGCGGCTGAGCGCGAGCTGCGCGAAGTCGGGCGCCGAGCGGAAACCGCGCTCGACGCGCACGGTGAAATCGCGGTCGGTGGACTCGATCGCGCCGCCGGGCAACTCGACGTTCTCGCGCTTGAGCGCCGCCTGGATGTCGGCCACCGTCAGCCCGCGCGCGGCCATGGCCACCGGATTGGGCCAGATTCGCATGGCATAGCTCTGTCCACCGCCCAGCTGGACCTGGGACACGCCGTCGATGGTCGACAGGCGGTCCACCAGATAACGGTCGGCGTAATCGGTGAGCGTCAGCATGTCGAACTTGGGGCCGGTCAGGTTGGCCCAGAGGATCACTTCCGAATCCGCGTCGGCCTTCGCCACCTGGGGCGTGTCCACGTCGTCGGGCAGGCGGTCGAGCACGCGGCTCACTGCATCGCGGACGTCGTTGGCCGCGCTCTCGATGTCGCGCTTGGTGCTGAATTCGATGTTGAGCTGCGAGCGGCCCGTGCGGCTGCTCGAGGTCAGCAGGTCCACGCCCTCGATCCCGCTCACCGCGTCCTCGAGCACCTGGGTGATGCGCGTCTCGACCACCGCCGCGGAGGCGCCGGTGTAGGTGGTACTCACGGACACCACGGGCGGGTCGATGTCGGGCAGCTCGCGCAGTGGCAGGCGCGTGAAGGCGAACAGGCCCAGCACGATCAGCAGCAGGCTGGCCACCGTCGCCAGCACCGGCCGGCGGATCGACAGGTCGGAGATCAGCATGCCTCAGCCACCGCGCGTGCCGGCGGACGCGCCGTGCGCCGCGCCCTGCCCGCCCGCGCCGTCCCGGCCCGCATCCGCCTTGCCCGCCTTCGCCGCGTCGATGATCTTCGCCCCGTCCTTCAACTTGACGATGCCCTCGACCACGATGCGGTCGCCTGCCTTCACGCCGTCGAGGATCTCAACCGCGCCCGGCCGGCGCGCGCCGAGCGTGACCGGAACCTGTTCGACCTTGTTGTCCGGGGTGACCCGGAATACGAAGCTCTGCTGGCCCACTTGCTGGATCGAGAGCTCGGGCACCTGCAGCGTCGAGCGCGCGGCCTGGTCGAGCACGACGTTCAACAGCATGCCCGGGCGCAGCCGCTTGTCCGGATTGTCGAAGCGGGCGCGCGCAGCCACCGAGCGCGTGGCCGGGTCCACGCGCGAGTCGATCGATGCGATCGCACCCTGGAACCGTTCGCCGGGGAAGGCATCGCTCGCGGCTTCGACCCGCTGGCCCACGGCCAGCTTGCCCAGGGCGCGTTCGGGCAGCGAAAAATCCAGGTCCAGCGCGGACAGGTCGTCGAGCGTCGTGATCACGGTGCCCGGCGACACCAGCGACCCGGGGCTGACGCGACGCAGGCCGAGCACGCCGGCGAAGGGTGCGCGGATCACGCGGTCTGAGGCATCGGCATGCATGGACTCCAGCCGCGCCCTGGCGGCATCGCGCGTCGCGCGCTGCGCTTCCACGGTGCTGGTCGCCACCAGCTGGCGCTGGGCCAGCGCAGCCTGGCGCGCGTACAGTGCCTGCGCTTCGCGGTAGGCCGCCTGCGCTTCCTGCACGCCCGCGGCTTCCTGCCGGTTGGACAAGGTCACCAGCACCTGGCCGGCCGCCGCATCCTGCCCGCTGTCGAACTGCACGGCGCTGACCGTGTCGCTGACCTTGGCGGTGATCTCTACCGACTCGCGCGCGCGCGCCGTGCCCAGCGCGTCGGTGGTGTCGGTCCAGGGCGATGGCGCGAGCACGGTCGTCGTGACCACCGAGGGCGCACCGCCGCCCTTGCCGCCCGCCTTGTCGGCCTTGCCCGAGCAGGCAGCAAGCCCGAGTATCGCGGCCACCAGGGCCAGGGTGAATCCGATGCGCGCCATGCGCTCTCCTTGCGAAAACCGGCCGAGTCTAATCCAGGGCCGTGACTCAGACATGATCAATGACCACAGGTTCCTCGGCCGCCCCGGGCGCGCGGCCCCGGGCAACGCGGAGGAAATACACCAGGGGCAATGACAGGGCCGTGAGCCCCATCAACAGCCAGAAATCGTTGATGTAGGCCAGCACGGCGGCCTGGCGCGAGACTTCGGCGTTCAGTGCCGCTGCACCAAGCGCCGTTGTCGGGTCCCAGGCTGCGGGCAGCAGGCCCTGCTCGGCGCCGAAAGCGGGGATGCGCGCAGCGATTTCCGCATGGTTGACCTGCGCGCTGTGCGAGAGCATGAACATCACCACCGAGATCCCGATGCTCGAGCCAATGTTGCGCACCAGGCTGAAAAGGCTTGCCGCCTCGGTCCGCTGCGCGGCCGGCAGGGTCGCGTAGGCGACGCTGGAGATCGGCACGAACACCAGGCCCAGGCCAAGGCCCTGCACGGCGCCGATCCAGACCACGGCGCTGCGCGAGACTTCCACGCCGAAGCCGGTCATCAGCCAGAGCGAATAGATGGTCAGCACGATGCCGACCAGGATCGGCCAACGCGCATCGATGCGGCCGAGCAGGCGGCCGACCACCATCATGCCGAGCATGGTGCCGATGCCGCGCGGCGCCAGCAGCAGGCCGATGTCGAGCACCGGGTAGTGCATCAGCTGGCTCAGGTAGGGCGGCAGCAGGGCCAGCGTCGAGAACAGCACGATGCCGATCACGAAGATCAGCAGGGAGGCCACCGCGAAATTGCCATTGCGCCACAGCCCGAGGTCGAGCAGCGGGTGTTCCTGCGAGCGCCAGTGCAGCACGTACCAGGTGAGCGCGAGGAAGGCGAGCGCGCATTCCACCTGGATCTCGATCGAACCAAACCAGTCCTCGCCCTGCCCGCGATCGAGGAACAACTGCAATGCGCCGATGCCGACGGCAAGCAGGGCAAGCCCGATCCAGTCCAGCGGCCGCGAATGCGGCGGGTCCTTGCGCACGCTGGCCATGATGCCGATCAGCGCCAGCACGCCGACCGGCAGGTTGATCAGGAAGACCCAGCGCCAGCTGTAGAACTCGGTCAGCCAGCCGCCAAGCGGAGGGCCCAGGATCGGCCCGACCATGATGCCCATGCCCCAGAGCGCCATCGCCGAGCCGTGCTTCTCCTTGGGGAACACGTCCAGCAGCAGGGACTGCGAGATCGGCACCAGCGCGGCGCCGAACAGGCCCTGCAACACGCGGAACATCACCATCTCGCCGATGCCGGTGGCGATGCCGCACAACAGCGAGGCGACGGTGAAGCCCGCTACCGACAGCAACAGCAGGCGTCGCCGCCCGAGGGCGCCGGCAAGCCACCCGGTGACCGGCGTCATGATCGCGGCGGCCACGATGTAGGACGTCAGCACCCAGGACGTCTGGTCCTGGGTCGCCGACAGCGAGCCCTGCATTTCCGGCAGGGCGACATTGGCGATCGTGGTGTCGAGCGCCTGCATCAGCGTGGCCAGCATCACCGAGCCGACTAGCAGGGTCCGTCCGGGAATCGCGGCATGATCGACGGGTTGGGCGACGGCAGTACTCATGGGCGGGCGGGGTTGGCGCCGGTCAGTGCGACGCGACCGTGACCGACGGCGCCATCGCCTTGCCGGCCAGGTCCACCTTCACTTCCGCACTAATGCCCGAACGCAGCACCTGCGGGTTGTCGCCACGCGAGACCAGCTCGAGGCGCACGGGGATGCGCTGCACGACCTTGACCCAGTTGCCGGTTGCATTCTGCGCGGGCAGCACGCTGAACTCGCTGCCCGACGTCGGCGCGATCGATGCAACACGCGCGGTCCACTTCACGCCCGGGTAGGAATCCACCGTCACCTGCGCCGGCTGGCCGACGCGCAACCTGGCGAGATCGGTTTCCTTGAAATTGGCCTCGATCCAGACCGGATCGGTGGCGACCAGCGGCATCGCCACCTGGCCCGGATTGAGGTATTCGCCGGCCTGCAGGTCGTGGTTGCCAACCTCGCCGTTGACCGGCGCATACACCGCCGCCTGCGACAGGTCGAAGCGCGCCTTCTCCACGGCGGCCAGGGCGGCGCGGTACTCGGGCAACTGGTTGCTGGCGATCGACGCATTGCCACCCAGCGCGGAGGCGGCCTGAGACTGCGCGGCTTCCGCGGCGGCGCGCTGCGAGCGCGCCTCGGCCAGGGCATGGCGTGCATCGTCCAGCGTCTTGCGCGGGATCAGCTGGCGGCGGGCGAGGTCCTGCGCGCGCGTGACTTCCTGCTGCGCGTAACGCTCGGCTTCCGCCGCCGCGCTGATCTTGCTGCCGGCGCCCTGCACTTGCGCGCGGCTGGCCGATGCTTGGTTGTCCACCATCGCCAGGCGCGCCTCGGCCTGGTCGAGCGCGATCTTCAGCGGCGCATCGTCCAGGCGGAACAGCAGCTGGCCCTTGCGCACCGGCGCGTCCTGCGCGACCGCAACCTCGACCACGCGGCCGCCGACCTGCGCGGAAACCATGATCCGCTCGGCCTTGACGTAGGCATTGTTGGTGTCCACCTCGCGGCTGGAGCCATACCACTCCCAGCCGAAGAAGCCGGCAACCAGCAGGGGGCCGGCGATCCAGGCCCAGCGCGGCACGCGGCGGGCGGCGGTCTTCATCTGTGCGTTCATGCGTCCTTCTTGCGCGTGGCGGTCTTGCCTTCGCGATCGAGCTTGTTGAGGGTTTCCTTGACCGTGCCGAGCACGCGCATGGTCACGGCGAAGTCGTCGGGGGCCACGCCGTCCAGCACGTCCTCGCGCAACTGCGCGGCGATGACCTTCATGCCATCCATCACGGCGTCGGACTTGCGCGCCCGGTACAGGCGCCAGCAGCGGCGGTCGTCCGGGTCGGCGCGGCGCTCGACGAAGCCGGCCGCTTCCAGCCGGTCCAGCACGCGGCCGACGGCGATGGTTTCCATGTCGAGCTCCTGCGCCAGCTCGGTCTGGGTGAGGCCTTCGAAGCGTTCGATCCGGCTCAGCGCCATCCACTGGGCCCGGGTCAGGCCCAAGTCGGCGGCGCGGCGGTCGAAGACCCGCCGCAACAGGCGCTGGACGTCGGCGATGGTGTAGCCGAACTGGGATTTGTCGGTGGAGTCGTTCATGTCCCAGATTATAATGTCCTAGGACATCATTAACAACCGGGCGTGGGATGGGCTTCAGCCGCGATTGGGTCTCCCAACAGAAAAACCCCGGCGGAGGGCCGGGGTTTCAGGTTGCTGGAGGGGCGCCGGTGGCGGAAGTCGCGGCTAAAGCCGTTCCCACAGCCGCTACATCAACCGGCGGTCCACTGCCCCAGCGCGGCGAGGCCGTTGTCGCGGGCGCGGCCGTAGACGGTTTGCTGGGCGACGGCGACATTGCCGACCAGGTCCTTCGACCACAGCTTGAGCGCAGCCGACTGCATCGCGCGGCCATAGCTGAAGCTCAGCGGCCAGGGCAGCGGGCCGTACTGGTTCATGGCGTTGAGGTGCGCGGTGGCGTCGTGGTCGTTCTGGCCGCCCGACAGGAAGACGATGCCCGGCAGCGAGGCCGGCACCGTGCTGCGCAGGCAGCGCAGGGTCATCTCGGCCACTTCGTCCACGCCGGCCTGGTCCGGGCAATCCTTGCCCGAGACGACCATGCTGGCCTTCAGGATCGTGCCTTCGAGCATGACGTTGTGGTCGTACAGGGCCGAGAACAGCGAGCGCAGCACCACTTCGGTGACTTCGTAGCAAATGTCGATGTCGTGGTCGCCATCCATCAGCACTTCCGGCTCGACCATCGGCACGATGCCCGCTTCCTGGCACAGCGCGGCATAGCGCGCCAGCGCGTGGCTATTGGCCTCGATGCAGGTGCCCGACGGGATGTCATCGCCGATGTTGATCACCGCGCGCCACTTGGCGAAGCGGGCGCCGAGCAGCGCGTATTCGCGCAGGCGCTCGCGCAGGCCGTCGAGGCCCTCGGTGACCACTTCGCCCGGGAAGCCGGCCAACGCCACCGGGCCCTTGTCCACCTTGATGCCCGGCAGGATGCCGGCGTCGGCCATCAGCCGCGCGAACGGAATGCCCTCGCGCGTTGCCTGGCGTAGCGTTTCGTCGTATAGGATGGCGCCCGAGATGTGCTCGGACAGGTTCGGCGTGCCCAGCAGCATCTCGCGGTAGGCGCGGCGATTCTCCTCCGTGCACTCGATGCCGACGCCGTCGAAGCGCTTCTTGATGGTCGCGTTGGATTCGTCGATCGCGATGATGCCCTTGCCGGGCGCCACCATGGCCTGTGCGGTTTCAGCGAGGAGGTCGATGCTCATGGGCGGTTTCCGTCAGGGGGAAACCGCCATTATACCGGCCGGGCCGGATGACCGTCCCGGACGGTGCCAGCGCCAGCGTCAGCGTCAGCGTCAGCGTCAGCGTCAGCGCCCGATGATCGGCGGGTTCATGACCCGCGCGCGGTCCATGCGGCCCTTGTTGAGGTTGCCGCGGCGGCGGTAGGCATCCGCCTGCGCCTGCTTCATGAAATCGGGGAGGTCGTCGATCCGGCAATGGCTGCGCACCAACTCGGCATCGGTCGCCGGGCCGCCGAAGGCATAGCTGCTGGAGGTGAAGATCGCCACCGGCTTGCCCGTCATCGCCGGCGCTGGCGCGTACTTGTGCTGCATCGTCGCCGCCACGGCCATGCGCAAGTACAGGCCATAGGCGTCCGAGTCGGGGAGGCCCTTGGCGTGCTTGCTGCTCCAGCTGCGCAACAGGGTGAAGTCGGAGGTGCTGCCGTCGGCCTGGATCTGGTAGCCCAGGCTGACGCAGACCTGCTCGGTCGCATCGGGCACGCCGGCAGGCACGCCCGGCTGGGCCAGCGCGCCCTTGGGCAGCCAGTAGGAGCCGACGCTGGCTTCGCTGACGGGCGGCGGCCCCTCTGGAAGGGCCGGTTTGGCCGCATTGGCGGCCGGGCACAGGCCCAGGCCGAGCAGGACGGGGAACAGCAGCTTGTTCGTGTTCATGGGGGTCTCGCGCAGAGTGTCAGGGGATTGCAACACGCCGGCCGCGCTGGGCGCCCGGGCCGGAAGTAACTACAGCTCGCCCATGCCCTCGGCGCTGCCGCCCGCACCCACCTGCAACAGGCGCAGCGTGTTGGTGCTGCCGTGGGTTTCCATGTGGTCGCCGCTGGTGATCAGCACGCGGTCGGTCTCGGCCAGCAGGCCCATGCCGAACAATTGCCGGATCGCACCGCGCGCAGCTTCCCGGGTCGGCAGGCCGCGGCTGTCGAAGGCCACCGGAAACACGTCGCGCATCATCGCCATCTTGCGCCGCGCGGACTCATGCCGCGACAGGGCGAAAATCGGCACCGATGAACGGAATCGCGACAGGAAGCGCGCTGTGCCGCCGGACTCGGTGAGCGCGAGCATGGCCCGCACCTTGGTGTGCTCGGCCAGGAACATGCCGGCCATGGCGATCGCCTGGTCGGCGCGTTGCAGGCCGCGCGGGGCTTTCTCGAAATCGGTGTCGCGGTCGAACTGGCGCTCGGCGCCCAGGCAGATGCGCACCATCGCCTCGACCGCCTTGACCGGATAGTTGCCCGAGGCGGTCTCCGCCGACAGCATCACCGCGTCCGTGCCGTCGATGACGGCGTTGGCCACGTCGAGCACCTCGGCTCGGGTCGGGATCGGGTTGTCGACCATGGACTGCAGCATCTGGGTGGCTGTGATCACCACGCGGTTGTGCTCGAGCGCGGTGCGGATGATCTTCTTCTGCAGGCCGGGCAGTTCCGCATCGCCGATCTCCACCCCCAGGTCGCCGCGCGCCACCATCACCACGTCGGAGGCAATCGTGATTTCGACCAGGTTCTCGATCGCCTCGGCGCGCTCGATCTTGGCCACCAGGGCGGCGTCGCTGCCCGCGGCTTGGGCCAGGGCGCGGGCGCGATCCATGTCGGCCGCAGAGCGGCAGAAGGACACCGCGAGGAAATCGACCCCGAGCCTGGCGGCGATCTTGATGTGCTCCTCGTCCTGTTCGGTGAGGGCGCCGAGCGAGAGGCCGCCGCCGAGCCGATTGAGGCCCTTGCGGTCGGACAGCGCGCCGTCGGTCATCACCCGGGTGCGCACCAGCTCGCCGTCCACGGCGGTCACCTGCAGCGCGATCAGTCCATCGTCCAGCAACAAGATGTCGTCGGCGTGCACGTCGCCGACCAGGCCCAGATAGCTCACGCCCACCTGGGTCGCGTCGCCGGGCGGCGCGTCGGCGCGGCAGACCAGGGTGAAGGCATCGCCGGCCTTGAGCACGACCTTGCCCATGGCGAATTTCTCAATCCGGATCTTGGGCCCCTGCAGGTCGGCCAGGATGCCCACTTCGCGACCCGCGCTCAGCGCCGCGGCGCGCACTGCCGCAACGCGCGCGCCGTGGTGCTCGGGCGTGCCGTGCGAGAAATTCAGGCGCACCACGTTGACGCCGGCGCGGATCAGTTCATCGAGCACGCCCGGGGCATCGGTGGCGGGGCCCAGCGTGGCCAGGATCTTGGTGCGTCGCAAATCGGGGGTCATCGGGGTCGCCTCGGGTCTGGGCGAAAAACTAACACGCCTAGCGCTCCACCGAGGCCATTCCAGCCGCGGTGTATCGGCCCCCCTGCGCCACATCCGGCGGGAACGCGGCGTCGATCTGCGCCAGTTCGGCCGGCGTCAGCTGGATCGCGAGCGCCCCCAGGTTCTCGTCGAGGTAGCGGCGGCGCTTGGTGCCGGGGATCGGGATAACGTGTTTGCCACGCGAGAGGACCCAGGCAAGCGCAAGCTGTGGGGCGCTGCAGCCCCTGGCGGCGGCAAGCTGCCCGAGCTTCGCCACCAGGTCGAGGTTCTTCTGGAAGTTCTCGCCCTGGAAGCGCGGGCTGTTGCGACGGAAATCGTCGGCGGCGAAGTCGTCCACGCTCCTGAACTGGCCGGCCAGGAACCCGCGCCCGAGCGGGCTGTAGGCCACGAACGCGGCGCCGATGCGGGCGCAGGCCGCCAGCATGCCGGCCTCGGGCTCGCGCGACCACAGCGAGTATTCGCTCTGCACGGCGCTGATCGGATGCACCGCCTGCGCGCGCTCCAGCGTTGCCACCGACACCTCGGACAGGCCGAGCATCCGCACCTTGCCTGCCCGGACCAGGTCGGCCATCGCGCCGACGGTGTCCTCGATGGGTGTGTCCGGATCCACGCGGTGCAGGTAGTACAGGTCCACGTGGTCCGTGCCCAGGCGACGCAGGCTGCCTTCGATGGCGGCACGCACGTACTCGGGCCGACCGTTGAGCCCGCGCGAAGCGGGCTGCGCCGGATCACGGACGATGCCGAACTTGGTCGCCAGCACCACGGCGTCGCGCCGGCCCCGGATCGCGCGGCCGACCAGTTCCTCGTTGGTGTGCGGCCCGTACATGTCCGCGGTGTCGAGGAAGTTCACGCCCCGATCGAGCGCGTGCGCGAGCGTGGCCAGCGATTCGGCCTCGTCGCGGTCGCCGTAGAAGTCGCTCATGCCCATGCAGCCAAGTCCCAAAGCCGAGACCTGCGGTCCGTTGCGGCCAAGCGCGCGCGTCGGCAATGTGTCCGTCATGCCTGTCTCTCCGAGGGGGTCCTCCAGCATAGGCCCGCGCGGATGCCGTTTGGTTAAACCGCTGCGCGCGCCTGCAGCGCGACCACGGCGGGCAGGGGCTTGCCCTCGCAGAACTCGAGGAACGCGCCTCCGCCGGTGCTGATGTAGCCGATGCCAGCGGCCACGCCGTACTTGTCCACCGCCGCCAGGGTGTCGCCGCCACCGGCGATCGAGAAGGCCTTCGAGGCGGCGATCGCTTCGGCCAGCACGCGGGTGCCTTCGCCAAACGCGTCGAACTCGAACACGCCCACCGGGCCGTTCCACAGTACGGTGCCCGCCGCGGCGACCAGCTGCGAATAGCGCGCCGCGGTCTTCGGGCCGATGTCCAGGATCATGTCGTCGGGGCCCACGTCGGCCACCGCTTTCACCGTCGCCATCGCATCGGCGGCAAAGCGATCGGCAACCACCACGTCCTCGGGCATCGGGATATGCGCGCCACGGTCATCGGCGTCGGCCATGATCGCGCGCGCCGTGTCGACCAGGTCGTGCTCGCACAGCGACTTGCCGACCGGCAGCCCGTTCGCCGCCAGGAAGGTATTGGCGATGCCGCCGCCGACGATCAACTGGTCCACCTTGCCGACCAGGTTGCCCAGCAACTCCAGCTTGGTCGAGACCTTGGATCCGGCGACGATGGCAAGCAGGGGCCGCTTCGGCGCTTCGAGCGCTTTCGCCAGTGCATCGAGTTCGGCCATCAGCAAGGGACCGCCGCAGGCGACGGGTGCAAGGCGGATCACGCCATGCGTGGACGCCTGCGCGCGATGTGCGGTACCGAAGGCGTCCATCACGAAGATGTCGCAGAGCGCGGCGTACTTCCTGGCCAATGCCTCGTCGTCCTTGCTCTCGCCCACGTTCATGCGGCAGTTCTCGAGCAGCACGATCTCGCCCGGCGCCACCTGCACGCCGTCGGCCCAGTCGCGCAGCAGGGGCACCGGGCGGCCGAGCAGGTCCGCCAGCCGCGCAGCGACGGGCGCCAGCGAATCCTCGGCGCTCCAGGCGCCTTCCTTCGGCCGGCCCAGGTGCGATGTGACCATCAGCGCGGCGCCGCGCTCGAGCGCAAGCCTCAGCGTCGGCAAGGCCGCCAGCAGGCGCTGCTCCGAGCTGATCCGTCCGTCCTTGACGGGCACGTTGAGGTCTTCGCGCACCAGCACGCGCTTGCCCCGCAGGTCCAGGTCGCTCATCCGCAGGATCGGCATCGCCAAGGCTCCATTCGTCGAAGGCTGCATTTTCCCCCGGCGCGGGGCGCAGGTACAGGCCACGCCGAAATCCGCGCCTGTGGGAGAATCATCCATGGCCAACTCCGTGCCCCGATCCGCCCCCGCGCCATGAGCGATCCCGCGCCCGCCATCGCCGAGGCCCTCGATGCGCTGCGCCGCGGCGAAGTGATCGGCCTGCCGACCGAAACCGTCTACGGACTGGCCGCCGACGCCTCGAACGCAGACGCCGTGCGGCGGATCTTCGCGCTCAAGGGCCGTCCCGCCGACCACCCGGTGATCGTGCACATCGCCGACGCATCGGCATTGCGGCGCTGGGCGCGTTCGGTTCCCGCGCCGGCGCAGGCACTGGCCGCGGCATTCTGGCCCGGGCCGCTGACCCTGATCCTGCCACGTCAGTCCAGCGTGGCCGATGTCGTGACGGGCGGCCAGGACACCGTTGGCCTGCGCTGCCCGTCGCATCCGCTCGCGCTGTGCCTGTTGCGGGAGTTCGGCGGCGGCCTGGCCGCGCCTTCGGCCAATCGCTTCGGACACATCTCGCCGACCAGCGCGGAGCACGTGCGCGCGGAATTCGGCGATGACGTGCCGCTGGTGCTCGATGGCGGCGACTGCGAAGTCGGCATCGAAAGCACGATCGTCGCCTTCACCGGCAGCCGCCCACGCATCCTGCGCCCGGGCCGGATCACCCGCGCAGAAATCGAGGCGGTGGTCGGAACCGTGGATGCCGGCGTCGACAGCGGCAGTCCGCGCGCCTCGGGCACGCTGGAAGCACACTACGCGCCGCGCACGCCGATGTTGCTGCTGGCCCGCGCGGCGCTTGAGGTCGAGGCGAGGCAGCAGGCGGCGCTCGGCAAGCGGGTGCGCGTGCTTGCGCTGGACGCCTTGCCGGCCAACGTGCAGGGCCTCGTGCTGCCGGCACGCGCGGCCGACTACGCCCACGGCCTGTACGCCGCGATGCGCGCGCTGGACGAAGGTGGCGGACAGTTGCTGCTGGTCGAACGGCCGCCGGCCGGCCCTGGCTGGCTGGCCGTGCAGGACCGGTTGCGGCGCGCTGCGGCGGGCGCCGAGCCAGGCGACGATTCGCCTTAGCGGACCCGCCGCCGCCGTGGCGGCCGCCCACCCAAGGGTCGTTGGCTTGCGACTGCGCTAGTGCTGTCGCGCTTGCGGCGGCTGCGCAGCCAGTTCATGCGACAGCAGCCACGGCACCAATTCCGCCTCGGAGTAGGCGTGATCCCAGGAATTGTGGTTCGCGTCCGGATACTCGCTGAAGCGCACCTCGCCGCCCAGCGCGCGCATCGCCACGTCCATGCGGCGCGCATTGAGCACCGGCACCGCGTCATCGAGGGTACCGTGGAAGATCCACACCGGCACCGGGCCGATACGCCTGGCGAACGCTGCCGACGGATCCGCGGCGAGGGCCTCGGGAAACTCCTTGGTCAGCAGCGCATCGTCGGCCGGATCCAGGACGTCGTCGTCGTCCTTCAGGCGCAGGAAGCCGCAGACCGGCGCAATCGCCGCAAACCGGCCGGGATGCGCCGCGGCGAGGAGCCACGTCCCCTGCCCGCCAATCGACAGTCCCGTCAGGTAGACGTGCCGGGGGTCGCCATGGAATTCGGCCATCGCGGCGTCGAGCGCCTGCATCGCCATGGCGTCCATCGCACCATGCCAGCGCCTGTTGGGGCGCAGCTGCGGCATCACCACGATCATCGGGAAGCGCGCGCGGTCGTTGCGGATTGCCGCCGGCAGGCCGACAGCCGTCTGGTGCAGGCCGTCGTCGCCGCGTTCACCCGAGCCGTGCAGGAACAGCGCCACCGGCCATTGCCTGTCCGGCGTGTAGTCGGCCGGCACGAACACCTGGTAGCGATAGGCCACGCCGTCGACGGTGATGCTGCGGTCGAGGAATCCGGTCGGCATGGTCTGCATGGTCGGCCTGGCCTGCATGGCACGCTGGGTGGACTTGCCTGCGGCCAGGGCCGGACTGCCCGCGCCCGCGGCAAGCGCGAGCACGAGGCCGGCCACCGCGACGCGCAGGCCGCGCACCTTACCTGGCCGCCATCAGCGCCGCGGTCATGTCGAGCATGCGGTTGCTGAAGCCCCACTCGTTGTCGTACCAGGCCAGCACCTTCACCAGCGTGCCGCCGGTGACCTTGGTCAGCGTGCTGTCGTAGACCGAGCTGCGCGGGTCGTGGTTGAAGTCCACCGACACCAGTGGCGCCGTATTGAAGCCAAGGATGCCCTTGAGCGAACCCTTGCTGGCTTCCAGCACGGCGGCGTCGATCTCGTCCTTGGTGGTCGCGCGCGCGGCGACGAAGCACAGGTCGACCACCGACACGTTGATGGTCGGCACGCGCATCGCGAAGCCATCGAGCTTGCCGTTCAATTCGGGAAGCACCAGGCCCACCGCCGCCGCGGCACCCGTCTTGGTCGGGATCTGCGACATCGTCGCGCTGCGGGCGCGCCGCAGGTCGGAGTGGTAGACGTCGGTCAGCACCTGGTCGTTCGTATACGCATGGATGGTCGTCATCAGGCCGTGCACCACGCCGATCTTCTCGTGCAGCACCTGGACCAGCGGCGCCAGGCAGTTGGTGGTGCAGGAGGCGTTGGAGATCACGGTGTGCGACGCGGTCAGCTTGTCGTGGTTGACGCCGTAGACGAAAGTGCCGTCCACGTCCTTGTCGCCGGGCGCGGAGATGATGACCTTCTTCGCGCCGCCGGCGATGTGCGCGCCGGCCTTGGCCTTGGAAGTGAACAGGCCGGTGCACTCGAGCACCACGTCTACGTCGTGCGCGCCCCAGGGGATATCGGCCGGGTTGCGCACCGCGTACACCTTGATGCGGTCGCCGTTGACGATGATGTCGCCGCCGTCGGCGGAGACTTCGCCGGGGAACTTCCCGTGCGCGGTGTCGTACTGGGTCAGGTGGGCGTTGGTGGCCGCGTCGCCGAGGTCGTTGATGGCGACGACCTGGAACTCGCCCTGCCGGCCGGACTCGTAGATGGCGCGCAGCACGTTGCGGCCGATGCGTCCGTAACCGTTGATCGCGACCTTGATCGCCATGGGCAAGCTCCTGGGAATGAGGGACACTAGGGGGAGACCGCCATTTTATCGCCTGCGGCCGGCCCGGCGACACCCCCGCGCGCGCCGGCGCGGCCAGGAACCATGCCATGCGCCCTGCCGCCAGCTACCTGACCTGCCTGTTCGTCCTGGTTGCGGCCCTGCTGGCGCCTGCACCCGCCGGTGCCTGGGGCCGCGATGCGCATCGAATCGTCGCCGACCTGGCACAGGCTCGCCTGAATCCCGTGGCGCGCGCGGAGGTCGCCAGGCTGCTCACCCTCGAGCCGGCCGCCACGCTCGCCGATGTGTCCAGCTGGGCCGACGACCAGCGCCGGGACGGGCTGGCCGAGGTTGCCGGCAGCCCGGCTGACCGGCGCACGCACTTCGTCGATTTCATGGGCGGCTGCGAGTACGTGCAGGCACGCGACTGCCCCGACGGCCGCTGTGTCATCGCCGCGATCAACCGCCAGTTCCTCGTGCTGTCGGACGCACATCGCCCCGACGCCGAGCGCCTGGTCGCCCTGAAGATGCTGGTGCACCTGGTCGCCGACGCGCACCAGCCCCTGCACGCCTCGCCCGTGGACGACAAGGGTGGCAACGACTACCAGGTGTCAGTGGACGGCCAGGGCAGCAACCTGCATGCAGTCTGGGACCGGCTGCTGCTGGACCACGCGCTGGCGAAGGACGGGCGTGACGCCGCGGGCTTCACCGCAGGCCTGCAGGCGATGCCACCCCTGCCCGCGGATGCAACGGCGCAGTCCGACCGCCCGGCGCTGGACTGGGCGCTGGAGAGCTGCCGCCTCGTGCGCGATGGTGGTGTTTACCCACCAGGCCACGTGATCGGCGATGACTACCTGGACGCACACCGCGGACAGATGGAGACGCGCCTGCGCCGCGGGGGTGATCGCCTGGCCGATATGCTCAACGATGCCCTGGATCCGTCGAGCAGGAGACCACTGCCATGAGGGCAGCGCCATGAGGGCAGCGCCATGACACAGCCGGACATCCATGCCCGCCACCACGCCGACACCGGCACCTGGTCCTACATCGTGTCCGATCCGGCCACGCGGGCCGCGGCGATCATCGATCCGGTGCTCGACTACGACGCCAAGGGCGCACGCACGGGCACCAAGGAAGCCGAGGCGCTGCTGGCGCATTGCGCGGCCGAAGGCCTGCGCGTGGACTGGATACTGGAAACGCACGCGCACGCCGACCACCTCAGTTCCGCCGCCTGGCTGAAGTCCAGGCTCGGCGCGCCGGTTGGCATCGGCGTGGGGATCCGCGCCGTGCAGTCGGCGTTCAAGCCCATCTTCGGCCTGCCTGCCGATTTCGCAACGGACGGCTCGCAGTTCGACCGCCTGTTCGCGGATGGCGAGCGCCTGCCGCTAGGCGCGCTCCAGGTCGAAGTCATCGCCACCCCCGGCCACACCAGCGACAGCCTCAGCTACCGGATCGGCGACGCGGTTTTCGTCGGCGACAGCCTGTTCCTGCCCGACGGCGGCAGCGCGCGTTGCGACTTCCCCGGGGGCGACGCCGGCGTGCTGTACGACTCGGTGCAGCGCCTGTATGCGCTGCCGGACGCGACGCGCGTGTTCGTCTGCCATGACTACGGCCCGGGCGGCCGCGCGGTGCAATCGCAAACCACCATCGGCGCGCAGAAAGCCGGCAATATCCACGCCCGTGCCGGCGTGTCGCGCGAGGAATTCATTGCCATGCGCAACGCGCGCGACGCGACGCTCGCCCTGCCCGCGCTGATCCTGCCCGCGGTGCAGGTGAATATCCGCGCCGGCGCGCTGCCGCCGGCCGACGCGGATGGCCGGCGCTACCTGCGCCTGCCCATCGACACCCTCTGATGGCCGACGCCGCGCCGCAGGAGCCTGGCGTTGCCGTTGCGCTCGCTTCCGCGGTGGACGCGATCCTCGCCCGCTGCGGCCCGCGCCTGGAAGCCGCCGCGCCACTGGGCCTGGGCAAGCCGCATCGCCTGCTCAACGCGCTGTATGCGCGCGTCGCCGCCGATCCCTCGCTGTCGCTGCGCATCCACACGGCGCTCTCGCTCGACCCGCCCTCGCCGTCCGCGTCCCTGGAAAAGCGCTTCCTGGCGCCATTCGTGGAGCGTCACTTCGGCGCCGATTTCCCACGGCTTGCCTACACGGTGGCGCAGAAGCACGATGCGCTGCCGCCCAACATCAAGGTGGAGGAGTTCTACATGCAGTCGGGCGCGATGCTCGGCTCGCGCATGGCGCAGTCCTCCTACAACGCGTTGAACTACACGCACGTCGCTCGCAATGTCGCCGCGCATGTCGGCCTGCTGGTGCAGAAGGTGGCGGTTTCTGCCGACGGGTCCATGCTCAGCCTGAGCTGCAATCCGGACCTCAGCCTCGACCTCCTCGACGAGGTCTCCAGGCTCGGCAAGCCCCGGCCGATGCTGGTCGCCGAGGTCGATGCGGCCCTGCCCTTCATCGGCGGCACGGCCGGGGTGCCCCGCGCCTTCTTCGATCACGTGGTCGAGCTGCCAGGCCCGGCGCCGATGCTGTTCGCGCTGCCGCGGCAGCCGGTCAGCGATCCCGAATTCGCCATCGGCCTGTACGCGAGCACCCTGGTGCGCGACGGTGGCACGCTGCAGATCGGCATCGGCTCGCTGTCGGATGCGCTCTGCCATGCCCTGGTCCTGCGGCACACTCGCAATGCCGAGTACCTGGCCCTGCTCGAGGCGCTGTCGCCCGGGCTGGCGCTGCACGCCCTGGTGCGCGAGCGCGGCGGCACCGCGCCCTTCGTCGAGGGCCTTTACGGCGCCAGCGAGATGGTCAACGACGGATTCATGCGCCTGCGCCAGGCCGGCATCCTGGTGCGCCAGGTGCTGGACGACGAGGATGCGCTGCGGCGCTTCGAAGCCGGCACGGCAACCTCCGACGACCGCGCGCGCCAGCGCACCGAAGGGCATTGGCTGGACGGCGGCTTTTACCTGGGCTCGAAGGACCTCTACGCCTGGCTAGGCGACATGCCCGCCGGCGAGGCACGCGGTTTGGGCATGACCCGGATCTCGCACATCAACGAGCTGTATGGCGGCTTCGAGGAACGCGAGCGCATGCAGCGGCGCGAGGCCCGCTTCTTCAACACCTGCATGATGATGACGGCGCTGGGTGCGGCGGTGTCCGACGGCCTCGATGACGGGCGCGTGGTGTCCGGCGTCGGCGGCCAGTACAACTTCGTGGCGATGGCGCACGCGCTGCGCGACGGTCGCTCGGTGCTGATGTTCCGCGCCACCCGCGACCAGAAGGGCGAACTGCGCACCAGCGTGCCCTGGAACTACGGACACTGCACGATCCCCCGCCACCTGCGCGACATCGCGGTCAGCGAATACGGCATCGCCGACCTGCGTGGCGTGGACGACGGCGGCTGCGTGCGGGCGATGGCGGCGATCGCCGACGCGCGCTTCCAGGCCGGCCTGCTGCAGCGCGCGCATGCCGCGCGGAAGCTGAAGAAGGACTTCACGGCTCCACCAGAGTGGACGCAGAACACGCCCGAGGAAATCCGTCGCCGGCTCGCATCATTCCGGCGTAGCGGCCTGCTCGTCGATTATCCGCTCGGCTGCGATTTCACTCCGGTCGAACAGCGGCTGGCAGGCGCGCTTGGCTGGCTGAAATCCGCCACCGCGACGCCGGCAGGCAAGGCAGCGACGATTTCCTGTGCCCTGCTTCCCGCAGGCGCGCCCGGCGACGGCGACACCACCGCGCTCGACCGCATGGCGCTTTCGACGCCGCGCAGCGTCGGCGAGTGGATCGAAGCGCGGCTATTGCGCCTGGCCTTGCGGCGCACCGCGTCGCCTGGGTGAGCCGGGCTGCGCGATGCGCGGCGCGGCCTAGAGCTGCGCCTTCGCGGCCGCCACCACCGCGTCCACCGTGATGCCGAAATAGTTGTACAGCGCGTCGATGGGCGCCGAGGCGCCAAAGCTGTCGATGCCGATCACCGCGCCATCCAGGCCCACGTATTTGCGCCAGTAGTCCGTGACGCCCGCCTCTACCGCCACGCGGGCGCGCAGCGCGCCCGGCAATACGCGTTCGCGGTACTCGGCCGGCTGGTGGTCGAACCGATTGCTGCAGGGCATGGACACCACGCGCGCGTGGATGCCGTCCGCGGCCAGGGCGCGCGCGGCGGCCATCGCCAGTTCCACCTCGGATCCGGTGCCGATCAGCAGCACCTGCGGCGCAGCGGCCGGCTCGTGCAGCACATAGCCGCCACGCGCGATGTCCGCCAGCTGCGCCGCGTCTCGCGCCTGGTGCGCCAGGTTCTGCCGGCTGAAGACCAGGCAGCTGGGCCCGTCGCGGCGCTCGATCGCGCAGCGCCACGACACCGCCGACTCGACCGCGTCACAGGGACGCCAGAGCTCGTTGTTGGGGATGTAGCGCAGGCTGGCGAGGTGCTCGACCGGCTGGTGGGTCGGGCCGTCCTCGCCCAGTCCGATCGAGTCGTGCGTGAACACGTGGATCGCGCCGGCCGGGATCAGCGCCGACATGCGCAATGCATTGCGCGAGTAGTCGGAGAACACCAGGAAGGTGGCGTCATAGGGAATGAAGCCCCCGTGCAGGGCCAGGCCGTTGCTGATCGCGCTCATCGCGAACTCGCGAACGCCGTAGTAGACGTAGTTGGCGTTGGCATCGCTACTGGCAACCGACTTGCTGCCCGACCAGAGGGTCAGGTTGGAATGCGCCAGGTCCGCGGAGCCGCCGATCAGCTCGGGCAGGTGCGGTGCAAAGGCTTCGATCGCCATCTGCGAGGCCTTGCGCGAGGCCACCACTGGGCCGTCGGCCTGCAGCTTTTCGATATAGGCCTGGGCCACCGACGCGAACCCCTCCGGCAGCTCGGCATGCGAACGGCGCACCAACTCGTCCGCCAACTGCGGATATTGGCGCGAGTAGGCGTCGAACATGCGGTTCCACTGTTCCTCGCGCACCAGGCCCGTGTTGCCCGCACGCCAGCCGTCGGAGATTTCCTGCGGGATCTCGAACGGCGCATACGGCCAGGCCAGCGCCACGCGCGCGGCGGCGAGTTCGTCCTTGCCCAGCGGCGCGCCATGCGCGCTTTCCTTGCCCTGCTTGTTGGGCGCGCCGAAGCCGATCGTGGTGCGGCAGCAGATCAGCGACGGCCGCGCGGTCTCGGCCTGCGCCGCGGCGATTGCCGCATGCACCTGCGCCGGGTCGTGGCCGTCCACGCCCTGGATCACCTGCCAGCCATAGGCACGGAAGCGCGCCGCGGTGTCATCCGTGAACCAGCCCTTGGTGTCGCCATCGATGGAAATGTGGTTGTCGTCCCACAGCGCGATGAGTTTCCCCAGTCCCCAGGTGCCGGCCAGCGAGCAGGCCTCGTGCGAGATGCCTTCCATCAGGCAGCCATCGCCGAGGAAGACCCAGGTGAAGTGGTCGACGACCATGAACTCGGGGCGGTTGAATCGCTGCGCGAGCAGTTTCTCCGCCAGCGCAAAGCCAACGGCATTCGCGAGGCCCTGCCCCAGCGGCCCGGTGGTGGTCTCGACGCCAGGCGTCTCGCTGCGCTCCGGATGCCCCGCCGTCTTCGAATGCAGCTGCCGGAAGTGCTTCAGTTCCTCGATCGGCAGGTCATAGCCCGACAGGTGCAGCAGCGCGTACTGCAGCATGGAGCCGTGGCCGTTGGACAGCACGAAGCGGTCCCGATCGAACCACTTCGGATTGTTCGGGTTGTGCTTGTGGAAATCGTTCCAGAGCACCTCGGCGATGTCGGCCATGCCCATCGGCATGCCGGGGTGGCCGGATTTCGCCTGTTCCACCGCGTCGGCGGCGAGGAAGCGGATGGCATTGGCAAGGTCGCGGCGGCTGGGCGTCGGCATGGGTTGGGCTCGAGGGAGGGGCCGCCGCGGGGATCCGCCCGGCCGCGCATTTTCCCCCGAACCCGGGTCGCCTGTCTCGCGCCGTCTCAGGTGTGCCGGCGGGGGCGGCCGTGGGCGTCCAACTCCGCGACCTCCTCTTCCAGCCCGGCCTGCTCCAGGGCGATCTCGTCCAGGGCGGCGACCTCGACGCTCTCGCCGGCGCGGTGCGACACCACCACGGCCGTGGCAAGGTCGCCGGTGACGTTGAGCGCGGTCCGGCACATGTCCAGGAAGGTGTTCACGCCGAGGATGATCGCGATCCCCTCCGGCCTTAGGCCAATAATTCCGCAGATCATCGCGATGACCGGCAGCGAGCCGGACGGGATGCCGGCGGTGCCGATGCCGCCCAGGATGCACAGGGCCAGCACCATCAGTTGCTGCAACAGGGGCAGGTGCATGCCCGAAACCTGGGCCAGGAACAGCACGGTGATACCCTCGAACAGGGCCGTGCCGTGGTGGTTGGCCGATGCGCCGACGGTCAGCACGAAGCGCGAGACCTTGCGCGGCAAGTGCAGGTTTTCCTCGGCAACGCGCAGTGTCACCGGCAGGGTCGCGGCCGACGACGCGGTGGCGAACGCCGTGAGGATCGCCTCCTGGCTGCCGCGGAAGAACACGCGCGGCGACATGTTGCCCATGAAGCGCACCCACAGCGGCAACACCACGAAGCCATGCAGGGCCAGCGCCAGCAGCACGGTCGCCACGAACCAGGCCAGGCCCTCGATCACGTCCCAGCCCAGGTTGGCGGTGAGGTTGAACATGAAACCGGCGACGGCATAGGGAGCCAGGCGGATGATCAGGCCGATCAGCCGCATGCAGATCTCGAACAGGCCCTGCAGTGCGTTCTTGAAGGCCTGGGTCGCCGGCGACGGCGTCATCACCATGCCGATGCCGAACAGCAGCGCGAAGAACACTACCCCGAGCTTCTGCTTGTCGTCGATCGCCGCGGCGATCACGTTGTGCGGGACGATGTTGACCAGCAGGTCGATGAAGTTGAGTTCCTGCCCCTTGGTGGCGATCTCGCCGGCCTTGGCCGCGCCCTGGGCCATGGCCTGGTTGAGCGTCGCCGGATCCAGGTGCAGGCCAGGCTGCAGCAGGTTGACCATCAGTACGCCGATGCCGACGGCGATCGCCGTGACGACGCCGGTATAGACCAGGGTGCGCAAGCCCAGCCGGCCAAGGCTGGCGATGTCGCCGAGCTCCGCCACGCCCAGCACCAGGGCGCTGAACATCAGCGGCACCACCAACATGAAGAGCAGGTTGAGGAAGATCTGGCCGAACGGCTTGACCAGCCAGTCCACCACATGGATCACGCCGGGTGCAGCTTGCAGTCCCTGGGCGTGGACCAGCAGTCCAAGCAGGGCGCCGAGCAGGAAACCAATCAGCACTTTCACGTGCAGGGGCAGGCCCGGGGGACGGGCGGACGGCGCGACTGCAGTCATGGCGGGGCTCGTTCGTCGGTTCGCGCGAGCATACGGCAGCTTGCCCGGGTTCGCCCAGCCTCGGCACGCAAGGCTGGCGCGTCGCACGGCAACGCCGCGCCGTGGATCAGGACGCCCGGAGGCGCTCGACCAGGTGATCCAGGCGTTCCGCCTGGCCGATCAGGAAGCCCTGCGCGTAATCGCAGCCGAGCATGCGCAGCACCTCCAGCACTTCCCCCGACTCCACGCCCTCGGCGACGATCTGCGCGTCGAGCGCGCGGGCCATCGCCACGATCGCCTCGACCACGTGGTGGACCCGCGGCTCGTCGAGCAGCGCACGGGTGAAGCCCTGGTCGATCTTCAGCGTGTCGAACTGCAGGCGATGCATGCGCGCGAGATGCGAATAGCCGGTGCCGAAATCATCCAGCGCCACGCCGATGCCATGGCGATGGCAAAGGGCGATCGCGGCCTCGACCTGGACATCGTCGAAGGACTGGCTCTCGGTCAACTCGATCTTGAGACTGCCGCGCGGCACGGCGGCCGCCTCGACGCGCTCGACGATGCGCTGGACCAGCCCGGGATGCTGCAGCTGGCGCGCCGACACGTTGACCGCGATGAAGGGCGACGGCTCCGCGCCGGCATCAATCAGGCGGGTCACGGCGCGGCAGGCGGTGTCGAACACGTATTCGCCCACGGCCACGATCAGCGCGCTTTCCTCGGCCAGACCGACAAGCTCCATCGGTGAAACTGGTCCGCGCTCGGGATGGTTCCAGCGGATCAGCGCTTCGTAACCGGCGACCCGGCCGCTGGCGATGTGCAGGATCGGCTGGTAGCGCACGTCCAGGCCATCGTCGGCCAGCGCCTGGCGCAGTTCGGACTCGAGCCGCAGCTTGTCCACGCCCTCGGTCGGCGTGGCCTGGTCAAAGGCCGCGGCGTCGGCGCGGGCAATCGCCAGGCCGCGCAATTGCTCGAAGCTCGGCTCGGGGTCGAAGGCGGAGGGTGGCGAGGCCTCGCGATAGCTCCGTACCACGCTGCGGTAGCGGTGCAGCAGGCTCTCGATCAGGGCGCGGATGACCGGGTCGGTCTTGGCGAGGCGCTCGGTGACCTGCTCGGGGTCGATGGCATAGAGCTCCGAATCCACCAGCGCGACCGCCGTGGTCGAGCGCGGCCCGTCATCGAACACCGCCATCTCGCCGACCAGTTCGCCCGCGCGCAGGCGGCTCAGGACCAGCCGCCGTCCGCGCACGACGGTGGACATCTCCAGTTCGCCGGCCTCGATCAGGTAGGCGCCCGTCGGCGCGTCCCCTTCGGCAAACAGCACTTCGCCAGCGCGGAGCATGCGGCGCGGCGGGGTCATGCCTGCCGTGCCCACAAAAGCACAGGGCCGCGAACGCGGCCCTGGGCAACAACCTGGGGAATCGCGATCAGCGCTTGGCAACCTGCAGGACGCGGGGCGTCACGAAGACCAGCAACTCGGCCTTCGAGTGCGTCTTGTTGCGCTTCTTGAACAGGTTTCCGAGCACCGGCACGTCGCCGACCCACGGCAGCTTGCTGATGTCCTGGCGGTTGCGGAACTCGTACACGCCGCCGATCACGACCGTATCGCCGCTATCCACCATGACGCCGGTGGTGACCGAGCGCTTGGTCAGCGAGGGAACGCCCAGCGTGAAGCCCTTGATGTCGTCCTTCTTCAGGTTGATCTGCATGAAGACGCGGCCATCGGTGGTGATGGTCGGGGTGACCTTCAGCTCGAGCAGGGCTTCCTTGAACGCCGGCGTGGCCAGGGCCTGGCCCGCACCCGCCGCCTGCGGCGTGGTGTAGCCGATCTCGTCGCCCTGGGTGATCGTCGCCTCGCGCTGGTTGGTGGTGATCACGCGCGGGTTGGACACCACTTCGCCGCGGCCCTCGGCCTCGAGCGCGGACAGCGACAGGTCGAGGTTCGAACTGGGCGACAGGATGCCGAAGTTGAAGGTGCCGCCGCCGGTCACCGGCAGGCTCAGGTCGAAGCCGTCGGTGGTGGTCTTGCTGCTGGTCGCGCTCGGGTTGTTGACGTTGTTGAAGCTGAACGTCGCGCCGATGTCGCGGGAGAAGGTTTCGTCGGCGATCACGACGCGCGCTTCGATCATCACCTGGTCCACCGGGCGATCGAGGACCAGCAGCATGCGCTTGATCTCGTCGATCTTCTTGCGCGTGTCGTTGATCAGCAGGGTATTGGTGCGGGTGTCGGCGCTGATGCTGCCACGCGCGGACAGGAAGCCGCGGTTGCCGCCTGCACCGCCGCCGCCGCCCGCCGCACCGCCGCCGCCGCTGCCGCTGGCCTGGATGATGGTGATCAGGTCCTGCGCATTGCCGTAGTTGATCGGGATGTATTCGGTGACCAGCTCGCCGGAGTTCTCGAGGTTGATGCGGGCGTTGTTCTGCGCCAGCTCATAGGCCGACAGTTCGGCCTGCGGGGCGACCCAGACCACGTTGCCATCCCGGCGCTGGTCCAGGCCCTTGGCGCGCAGCAGGATCTCCAGCGCCTGGTCCCAGGGCACGTTGATCAGGCGCAGCGTGACGCTGCCCGAGACCGTGTCGGCGACCACGACGTTGAGGTTGGATTCCTCGGCGATCAGCTGCAGCACCGTGCGCACCGGCACGTCCTGGAAGTTGAAGGTCACCGGCTTGCCGGTGTAGCGACCCGTCGTGCCGCCAATCGTCGCCTGGCCGGCATTGCGCATCACGCCCGCCTGCGGGGAAGCCGCCGTGGCCGCCGTGCGCTTGGGCGAGATCTCGACCACGTACTCGTTGCCGGTCTGGTAGGCCATGCTGTCGTAGGCGCCGTTGGTGTTGATCACCAGGCGGGTGGAACCGGCATTGTTGCGCGGCTCGACGCTGACCACCGGGGTGGCGAAGTCGGTCACGTCCAACCGGCGCCGCAGGGCTTCGGGGATGGAGGCGTTGGCCACGTCCACGATCACCTGCTTGCCGTCGTTGCGCATGTCCGGGGCGACGCCCGGGTTGTTGAAGCGGACGATCAGGCGGCCGGAGCCGTTGTCGCCGCGCCGGAAGTCGATGTTGGAGACGCTCGCCATGGCGGCCGAGCGCTTGGTCGGATCGGCACTCTGCGCCATCACCGCGCCAGCGGCCTGGACCGAGCCCGCATCCACCGTCACCACCAGCAGGTTTCCTGCGCTGCGGGTCACGTAGCCCGCGGGACGCAGCAGGTCGACCACGACCCGGGTCCGTCCGCCGGCTTCGACCGCGGAGACCGCGGAGGTCGCGCCACTGCCGATCACCACCCTGCGCTTGCTGAATGCGCTGGTGGTGTCGGGAAGGTCGATCGCGATCTTCGGGGGGCTGTCAGTGGTGAAGGCCTGGACCTCCCCCACTGGCTGCGCGAACTGCAGGGTGATGTCCACCTTGCCGCCGGGCGCCGCCGAGTAGCGGACGTCCTGCAGGACATTGTCGGCAAGCGCCTGGGCGCTGACCAGCATCAGGCCGAGGCCCACGGCGGTGTTGCGCAAGGTTCGTGTCGCCTTGCCCACGCCGGTCATCTTCGTTGCGGTCATCGCGTTGTCCCCCGAATCAATCATTTGTCATTGTCTGCAAGAGAGATCTTGGCCTGGCGTTCCAGCCAGCCGCCCGCCCCGTCCGGTACCAGTTCGACGAGCTCGATCCGGTCTTCGTAAACCGCAGTGATGCGGCCATCGTTCTGGCCCAGGTAGTTGCCGGGCCGCACGCGGTAAGTCACCCGGTCCGGTGCGAGCACCAGTCCAACCAGGCTGCCGCCCCCGCCGATCGTGCCGACCATGTTCATGCCGTCGAGCGGGAAGGCTTCCAGTGCTTCCTTGCGCCGGTTCGGATCGGGCCGCAGGCCGCTGCCCGAGTCGCGGTCCGGCGACGGGATGGCGAACGGGTCGCGCAGTCCCTCGGCCGAGTACTCGAACGTCTCGAACTGCTTCATCACCGGAAGCGGGTCGAGCGGGGGCGCGGGCCGCGCCTTGACCTCGGCAACCCACTCCTCGATGTCCTTGGTGTCGCTCGTGCAGCCCGCCAGGCCGAAGCCGAGCACAGCCAGCATCACGCTGGCGCGGAAGGTGGAGGTCATGCGCATCACTTGCTCCCTCCCGGCGCAGGCGTGCCACCCTGGGCGGCGATCTCGTCGTCATCCAGGTAGCGATAGGTCTTGACCGTGCCCTGCAGCACCAGCAGCCCCGGCTTGCCGGCGCGCGGCGTGAGCGAAATGTTGTTCATGGTCATGATCACCACGCGCGGCAGCGAGGCCACGCCGCTGACGAAGGCGCCGAACTGGTGGTAGGTGCCGACCATGCGCAGGTTGATCGGCTTCTCCGCGTAGAACTCCTTCGCGGTCTCCGGCCCCGGCTGGAACAGCTCGTTGCTGATGCCGGTGGCGAGCGCGGTCTGCGACACGTCGACGATCAGGTCGGGCATCTCGTTCTTGCTCGGCAACTGGCGCAGCATCTGCTGCAGCATCAATTCCATCTGCGCGAGCTGCTGCTTGAGCGGCTCGAGGTTGGCGGCGCGACCTTGCTTGTCGGCGAACTCCGTCTTCAGGGTTTCCTGGGTGGCGACCAGGCCCTCGAGCTCGGTCTTGCGGTCGGCCACGAAGAAGTACCAGGCCAGCCCAATGATGAACAGGCCGGTGATCACGCAGGCCGCGATCTTTACCGGCAGCGGCCAGGACCCCGGGTTGCTGGTGTCGAGGTTGCGGAGGTCCATCCCTTTCTTGCTCATGGCTTGCCTCCCGTGGCGCCGGCCGGGGTGGTCGCGGGCGGGGTCGCGCTGGCTGGAGCCGGGGCGGGGGTCGTGGCAGGTGCTGCCGTGGGCGCCGCAGCCGGCACCGTGGCGGGCACCGTCGCCGGCGCGGCGCGGGCGACGCTGGCAGCGGTGGCCGGCGCGCCGGCATTAGTGGGGAGCGGCGCGGTCGGCATCGGCGCCACCGGCACGGCCGGAGCGGCGCCACGCGGGGCGGCGGGCGCGTTGGGATCGTTCGGATTCTTCAGCGTGACCTTCAGCGAGAAGGCATTCGGCAGGCCCGGGTCGGCGCCGGTCAACTCGATGACGGACAGGTCCGGATTGCCCATCCAGCCCGACGCATCCAGGTTGCGCATGTACGTGCTGACGCGCGCATTGGACTGCGCCCGGCCCAGGATGGTCATCTCGGCGCCGTTCTGGGCGACGGACTGGATCTGGGTGCCGTCGGAGATCGTGCGCGCCAGTTCGTCGAACAAGTGCACCATCTGCGAACGGCTGGCCTGCAGTTCCTCGATGACCTGCTTGCGCTTGAGCAGGCCGGCCTTCTTCTTGTCCAGCTCGGCGATTTCGACGATCTGCTTGTCGAGCGAGGCGATCTGGTCGGTGAGGTACTTGTTGCGGGCTTCCTGCGCCGAGATCCGGGCGTTGTAGGAAAGCACGATCAGCAGGCTGATCAGCACGGCGGCGGCAGCCGCCACGCCGAGCATGGTCATGAATTCCTTCTGGCGCAGCTTGCGACGCTCGGCCCGCCAGGGCAAGAGGTTGATCTTGGCCATCAGTCGAAGCTCCTCAAGGCCAGGCCGCAGGCGATCATCAGCGCCGGCGCGTCCTGGGCCAGCGCATGTGCGTGCACGCGCGGACCGAGGGCCATGTTGGCCAGCGGATTGGCGATGACGGTGGGCACGCCGATCTGTTCCTCGACCAGGGCGGCGATGCCGGTGATCGAGGCGCAACCGCCAGCGAGCACGACCTGGTCGACGCGGTTGAAATCGGAGCCGGCGTAGAAGAACTGCAGCAGGCGACTGACCTGCTGGACCAGCGCTTCCTTGAACGGCTCCAGCACCTCGACCTCGTAGCTCTCGGGCAATCCGCCCTGTCGCTTGGCCTGGCCGGCCTCGTCGTAGCTCAGGCCGTAGCGGCGCATCACTTCGTCGGTGAGCTGCTTGCCGCCGAAGACCTGCTCGCGGGTGTAGATGCTGCGCTGCGAGCGCAGCACGTTGAGCGTGGTCATGGTGGCGCCGATGTCGACCAGGGCGACGATCGCGTCGCGCGGCACCGACAGCTGGTCGGCCACCAGCTTGAAGGCGTTCTCCATCGCGAAGGCCTCGACGTCGATGACCCGGGCGGAGATGCCGCCCATCTCGAGCGCCGACTGCCGGACGTCCACGTTCTCGGTGCGCGAGGCCGCGAGCAGGACGTTCATCATCTCGGGGTTGTTCGGCACCGGGCCGATGACCTCGAAGTCGAGGCTGACTTCCTCGATCGGGTAGGGAATGTAGTTGGAGGCTTCCATCAGCACCTGGTCTTCCAGGGCATCGGCATCCAGGTCGCCCTGCATCGGGATGACCTTGGTGATCACCGACGACCCGGAGACGGCGGCGGCGGCGTGCCTGGCCCGGGTGCCCGAGCGGGCCACCGCGCGGCGGATCGCCTCGGCGACGGCCTCGACCTCGACGATGTTCTTCTCCACCACGGCGTTCGGCGGCAAGGGCTCGACCGCGTAGTGTTCGACCCGGTAGCGGCCCCCGCTCTCGGTGAGCTGGAGCAGCTTGACGGCCGTCGAACTGATGTCCAGGCCGACCAGCGGTGGTTTGGTATTTCCGAAAAGACCCACGGTTTCTCCCCTTGCCACGGGCGCTTACACGCTATTCGTGCGCCGTTACATTAATAACGAATTTTTCCCAAATGGCAATGCCCCCTGCCACATTTCCGGTCCCGGGTCTCGAATTGCCACCCCAGTTCACAGCTTGGGGCTCCGGAGTCGACGCCAATCGGCCCCGCGCCGCGTGCCCGGACTCCCACGTTCTATACTCCCGGTCCCGCTTGAAGTAAACGAGGAAGAAGGCCCGGGATGGCCCAGATCAAACGCTGGATGCGGCGCCTGGCCGTCTTCGCCGCCATCGGCCTCGGCCTTGGCCTGTTGGCCCTGGTCATCACGTATTGGCTGGTCGCGCCGCGCCTGCCGGACGTGCAGGAGCTGCGCCATGTCGCCCTGCAGGTGCCGCTGTCGGTCTATTCCCGGGACGGCAAGCTGATCGCCCAGTTCGGCGAAACGCGGCGCTACCCGGTCAAGGTGGCCGCGGTGCCGGTGTACGTGCGGCAGGCCTTCATCGCCATCGAGGACGCCCGCTTCTACCACCACCAGGGCCTGGATTTCCGCGGAATCTCCCGCGCGGTCTGGCTGCTCGCAACCACCAGCGACCAGCGCGTCCCGGGCGGCAGCACCATCACCCAGCAGGTGGCCAAGAACTACTACCTGAGCTCGGAATACAGCTACAGCCGCAAGCTGATGGAAATGGCGCTGGCGCTGAAGATGGAGCGGGAGCTGAGCAAGGACGAGATCCTGGAGCTCTACCTCAACAAGATCTTCTTCGGCAACCGCGCCTATGGCGTGGCCGCCGCGGCCGAGTACTACTACGGCAAGCCGCTCGACCAGCTGAGCCTGGCCGAGGCCGCAACCCTTGCGGCGATACCAAAATTCCCCTCCTCCGCCAATCCGATCATCAACCCGCAACGCAACCTGCAGCGGCGCAACTACGTGCTGCAGCGGATGCGCGAAGTCGGTTTCATCACCCCCGCGCAGGAGCAGGCCGCGCGGGTCGAGCCGGCGCACGCCAGCCCGCACCAGCCGCGGCTCGAACTGGATGCGCCCTACGTGGCCGAAATGGTCCGCTCCGCCATGCAGGAACGCTACGGTGCCGAGGCAGAGACCAGCGGCTTCCGCGTCTACACGACCGTGCGCAGCGCCGACCAGGTCGCCGCCAACCGGGCCGTGCGCGACGGCCTGGTCGAATACGACCGCCGCCACGGCTGGCGCGGCGCCGAGGCCCAGCTGGAGCTCGGCGCGGGCGAAGACGAGGCCGCGTTTCGGGCCCGGGTGCGCAAGGCCCTGTTCGTGACCGGCATGCCCGCCGCCCTGGTCATCTCGGCAGCTGGCAACCAGGCCACCGTCGTGATGGCTGCCGGCCCCGTGATCAGCCTGGACGCCAAATCCACGGCCTGGACCGGCAAGTCACCCGGGGCCCTGCTCAAGCGGGGCGACCTGGTGCGGCTGATCCCGGGCGCCACGCCCGGCAGCTTCGAAGTCGCCCAGTTGCCCAAGGCCGAGGCCGCCCTGGTGTCCCTGCAGCCCGAGGACGGCGCCCTGCGCGCCCTGGTCGGCGGCATGAGCTTCTCGCGCAGCAATTTCAACCGCGCCACCCAGGCCCAGCGCCAGCCCGGTTCCAGCTTCAAGCCCTTCCTGTATTCGGCGGCCATGGAGCGTGGCTACACGCCGGCGTCGATCGTGCTGGACGCGCCGGTGGTGTTCCGCGACCGGGTCGGCCATGTCTGGCGGCCGCAGAACGACAACGGCAAGTTCAGCGGGCCGATGCGCATGCGCGAGGCGCTCGTGCAGTCGCGGAACCTGGTATCGGTACGACTCCTCGACGCCATCGGCGTGGACTTCGCGCGCAAGTACATCACCCAATTCGGCTTCAAGCTCGAGAGCCTGCCGGCCAACCTGTCGATGTCGCTGGGCACTGCCTCGCTGACGCCGATGTCGGTCGCGCGCGGCTACACCGTGTTCGCCAACGGCGGCTTCCTTGTGGATCCCTACTTCATCGACAAGGTGGTGGACCGCAACGGGGTGGTGATCGCCTCCACGCACCCGGCGCGCGCCTGCCGGCTCTGCCCGCAGCGGATCAACTCCGAGACGCGGGCGGCCGTCGTTGTGGACGACTTCGATTTCAGCGCCGGTGGTCCCAGCACCGCCGCGCCCGGCGCCACCGCCCAGGCCGACGCGGGCGGCGACGCCATCGGCCCGCCGCCCCTGGCGCTGGCCCCGCGCGCCATCGACGAGCGCACGGCCTTCCAGGCCAGCTCGATGATGCGCGACGTGGTCCTGCGCGGCACGGCCACCGCGGCCCTGGTGCTGGAGCGCGCCGACATCGGCGGCAAGACCGGTTCGACCAATGACCACCGCGATGCCTGGTTCTCCGGCTTCGGCGGCGACCTGGTGACCACGGTCTGGGTGGGCCGCGACCACTTCGAGTCGCTCGGCTACAAGGAATACGGCGGCAAGGCCGCCTTGCCGATCTGGATCAGCTACATGGGCGCCGCGCTCAAGGGCGTGCCCCTGAAGGACGATTCGCCGCCCAACGGCATCGTCGTGGTGTCGATCAACCGCAACACCGGCGGCCTGGTGCCGGATGGGACGCCGGGCGCGCTGACCGAATACTTCAAGACCGAGGACTACGACCGCGTCGTCGCGCAGGGCTACAACCCCCAGGACATGGCCGAGCCCACGGACGACCAGGCCTTCGACATCTTCTGACCGCAGCGGAGCCGTGCGATGCCGCGCAACGGTCCCCCCGAGGCGTCGCGAATGCGGGAGCGACGCCAGCGCATCGCCTGCGAGGCGGCGCGCCTGATGGCGCTGGGCGAACCCGACCTCGAACTCGCCCGCCGCCGTGCGGCGCACCAGCTGGGCGAACAGGCGCGCGATGCGCTGCCCGATGCCGCCCAGGTCATGGAGGAATTGCGCCTGCGCCTGCGCCTGTTCCGCGGCCCCGCCCAGGCGGCCGCCCTGCGCCGATTGCGCGACTCGGCAGTGGAAGCGATGCAGTTCCTGCAGGCATTCGAACCGCGCCTGGTGGGATCGGTGCTCGAGGGCACTGCGGACGAAGGATCCGCCGTGTGCTTGCACCTGTTCGCGGAGGAGCCGGAGGCCTTGCCGCGTTTCCTGGCGGACAAGGCGATTCCCGCGCACGCGATCGAGCGCCGACTGCGCATGCCAGGTGGCGTGTCGGTGCGAGTGCCGGCGTGGACGTTCAAGGCGGGCGGCGTGGACGTGGAGCTGGTGTCGCTGCCCATGGCCTTGCTGCGGACGAAACTGCCCGGGCACGACCCCGGGGTCGCCATGGAGCGCGCGGGGTTGCAGGCCGTGCGGGATCTATTGGGGGGCGACGCGTCCTGACGCGCGGTCGGGTCCGGCAGGGCCGGACCTGACCCCCGACGGAGCTGACGCCGGCCTCGGTTTAGCGGCTCGCGAGGTCGGTGTAGTCGCGCGTCACGGCGCCGGTGTAGATCTGGCGCGGTCGGCCGATCTTGTTCTCGGGGTCGTTCTGCTGCTCGAGCCAATGCGCGACCCAGCCGGCGGTGCGCGCGATCGCGAACATCACCGTGAACATCTCGGTCGGGATGTTGAGCGCCTTGTAGATGATGCCCGAGTAGAAATCCACGTTCGGGTAGAGCTTGCGCTGGATGAAGTACTCGTCCTTCAGCGCCGCCTCCTCGAGCCGCATCGCGACCTCGAGCAGCGGGTCGTTGACGCCCAGCTCGGCCAGCACCTGGTGGCACATCTCGCGGATGATCTTGGCGCGCGGGTCGAAGTTCTTGTACACCCGGTGGCCGAAGCCCATCAGTCGGAAGCCGGAGTTCTTGTCCTTCGCCTTGTCGATCGCCGACTGCACGTTCTCCGGGCGGCCGATCGCCTTGAGCATCTCCAGCACGGCCTCGTTGGCGCCGCCGTGCGCCGGACCCCAGAGCGCGGCCACGCCGGCGGCGACGCAGGCGTAGGGATTGGCGCCGGTGGAGCCGACCAGGCGTACCGTGGACGTCGAGGCGTTCTGCTCGTGGTCGGCGTGCAGGATGAACAGCAGGTCCAGGGCCTTGGCCGCGACCGGGTTCAGAACCAGCGGCTCGCTGGGGACCTCGAACATCATGTGCAGGAAGCGGTCCACGTACTCGAGGTTGTTGCGCGGGTAGCGGATCGGCCAGCCGATCGAATAACGATGGCAGGCGGCGGCGATGGTGGGGACTTTGGCCAGCAGCCTGATCGCCGCCAGGCGGCGCTGCTCCGGGTCCTCGAGGTCGAGGTCGCCGTGGTAGAACGCCGCCAGCGAACCGAGCATGCCGGTCATCATCGCCATCGGGTGCGCGTCGTGGCGGAACCCGTACAGGAAGGTCCGGAACGCCTCGTGCATCATCGTGTGGTGGGTGACTTCGTGCTCGAAGGCGCCGAACTGCCTGGCATCGGGTAGCTCCCCGTGCATCAGCAGGTAGCTGACTTCGAGGAAGTTCGAACTCTTCGCCAATTGCTCGATCGGATAGCCGCGATAGAGCAGTACGCCCGCGTCGCCATCGATGTAGGTGATGGCGCTTCGGCAGCTGGCCGTGGACATGAAGCCCGGGTCGTAGGTGAAGTTGCCGGTTTCCTTGTACAGCTTGCCGATGTCGATGCAGTCCGGGCCGAGGCTGCCGGAAAGCACGGGCAGGTCGACGCGCTTGCCGCCGGCGTCGAGGCTCACGTTCCTGCCGGCGGCCGGGCTGCTTTGGGTCGGGATGGTGTCTTGTGCCACGACGGATTCCTTCGTTGCGATTCCTGCGCTTGCGCCCGCGCGAGGCGGGCCTCCGGCGGCACGCGCCGAGGGCGCGGGCCAAGCGCGAAGTATCGCATGGGGCGCGCGGCCGGGCATTGGACCAACGACGCGAAATCGGCGCCACGAAGCTATCGGTTTAGAGCGAAAGCTCGGGATTCCCTCGCATCGCGCGGCCCCGCATGGCCTCCCCGCAAACGACGACGGCCGCTTTCGCGGCCGTCGGTCGAAGCAGGGCCGCTGGCCCGGCGCGGATTACTCCGCGGCGGCGGCGGGCTTGGCGGCGCCGTAGCGCTTGCGGAACTTGTCCACGCGACCGCTGGTGTCCATCAGCTTCTGCTTGCCCGTGTAGAACGGGTGCGAGGCGGAGGACACTTCGATCTTGACCAGGGGATATTCCTTGCCGTCCTCCCACTTGATCGTTTCCTTGCTGCCCAGGGTCGAGCGGGTCAGGAAGGAGAAATCGGAGGTGACGTCCTGGAACACGACGTCGTTGTACTTGGGGTGGGCATCGGCTTTCATGGGGAATCCTGCGGTATGACAGCTGGGGTGTTGCGGCGGAAAAGACACCCATTGTAGCCGTCAGGCCCCGACTCACGCAACTCGCCAGGCCCGCGTCAAGCCACAGGCACGCCCAGCGCCGAGCGAATCCGGGCCTCGAAGGCTGGCTGGTCCACGGCCAGGTGGATGCGGGCATTGGCGGCCTGTCCGCCGCGACCGGCCCAGTCCACGACCGTCGCGCCGCGCGTGAGACGCCCCTCGGTTTCCACCCCCACGTGCCGCAGTTCGGAGTGCAGGCTGCTGTCCGGCTGCAGGGCCACGGCCATCGCCAGCGCGTCGGCCGAATGCCAGTGGTCGCCGCGGCGGTCGCCGGCCCAGGCCCGGGTCTTGCGCGAGATGGCGTCATAGAAGCGCGCGCGCGCATCGCCGGTCGCCAGCCAGGCCTCGAAAGCCGCATGGAGGAAACCGTGCCGCAACACCGCCTCCCAGTCCACGATCTCGAAGGCCGGGAACGCCTCGAAGACGACGCGCGCGGCTTCCGGATCGAAGCCGATGTTGAACTCGGCCGCCACCGTCGTATTGCCCTGCCCGGTTACTGCGCCGCCCATCACCACCAGGCGGGCGACCAGCGACGGCAGGGCGGGCTCGAGGCGCACGGCCAGCGCCAGGTTGGTCAGCGGGCCGAGCGCGACCAGGCACAGCTTGCCGCGCTGCTCGCGGGCGTGGCGGATGATCGCCAGCGCCGCGTGTTCGTGTTCGGCCGCGCGCTGCGCGGGCTGGTAGCCGATGTCGCCGAAGCCATCGTTGCCGTGGACGAAGGCCGCGTCCCCGGACGGGTACACCAGCGGCACCGGGCAGCCGGCGTGCACCGGCACGTCGGTACCGACCACCTCGCACAGCTTCAGCGCATTGGCGACCGTGTGCACCAGGCCGACGTTGCCGGCGGCGATGGTCAGCGCCACCACGCGATGCGCCGGGTCGTCGAAAGCCATCAGCAGGGCCAGCGCGTCGTCCACGCCGGGATCGGTGTCGATCAACAGGGGAATGGTTTCGCGCATGGGATCCTCCGTGGATGGGTTTGCGCCGGGGCTCAGGCGCCGGCAAAGCGCGAGGCGCTACCGATCCAGCGCGCGACGATGCGGTCCGCAAGTTCCGGTTCGTCCGACAGCATGTGGTCGGCGGCACGCTGCACCGCCGGCAGCAGGCGCGCATCGCGCACCAGGTCGGCGACCCGGAAACTGGCCAGCCCGGTCTGGCGCGTGCCGAGCAGTTCGCCCGGGCCGCGCAGCTCCAGGTCCTTCTCGGCGATCAGGAAGCCATCGGTGGTCTGGCGCATCACCTCGATGCGCTGCCGCGCCATCTGCGACAGCGGCGCCCGGTACATCAGCACACAGCTGGACGCCTGCGCGCCGCGCCCAACCCGCCCGCGAAGTTGGTGCAACTGCGCCAGGCCGAGGCGCTCCGCATTTTCGATCACCATCAGGCTGGCATTGGGGACGTCCACGCCGACTTCGATCACCGTGGTGGCGACCAGCACCTGCAGTTCCCCCGCGGTGAAGCGCGCCATGACCGCCGCTTTCTCTGCCGGCTTCATGCGCCCGTGCAGCAGGCCGACCTGCAGGCCCGGCAGCGCCGCGCCAAGCGCCTCGTAGGTGGTCTGCGCGGCCTGGGCGTCGATCTTCATCGCACCCGGGCCGTCCGGTTCGCTCTCGTCGATGAGCGTGCAGACCCAGTAGACCTGGCGGCCCTCGGCGCAGGCCAGGCGGATGCGCTCGACGACTTCATCGCGGCGGCTGCCGGCGACCGCCACGGTGGTGACCGGCGTGCGGCCGGGCGGCATCTCGTCGATCACCGACACGTCCAGGTCCGCGTAGGCCGACATCGCCAGCGTGCGCGGGATCGGTGTCGCCGTCAGCACCAGCTGGTGCGGCACACGTTCGCCGTCCCGGCCCTTGTCGCGCAGCGACAGGCGCTGGTGCACGCCGAAGCGGTGCTGCTCGTCCACGATCGCCAGGCCGAGGTTGCGGAACTGCACGCCCTCCTGCATCAGCGCATGCGTGCCGACCACCACCGGCGCCTCGCCCGAGGCGATCCGCGCCAGCGCCAGCGCACGCGCCTTGCCGGTGACCTTGCCAGCGAGCCAGGCGACCGGCACGTCCAGCGGGTCCAGCCAGCGCCGCAAGTTGGCCAGGTGCTGCTCGGCCAGCAGCTCGGTCGGCGCCATCAGCGCGACCTGTCGCCCGGCTTCGACGGCAGCCAGCGCCGCCAGGGCAGCGACGATGGTCTTGCCGCTGCCGACGTCGCCCTGCACCAGGCGCAGCATCGGCTGCGGCTGGGCGATGTCGGCGAGGATCTCCGCGTAGACGCGCGCCTGCGCGCCGGTCAGCGCGTACGGCAATTGTGCGCGCAGCCGCGCGGGCAGTGCACCGGCACCCTGCAGCGGGTGCGCGCCATGCGCGCGCAGGGCGATGCGTTGGCGACGCAGGCTGAGCTGGTGCGCGAGCAGTTCCTCGATCGCCAGGCGCTGCAGCGCCGGATGGTGGCCGCTGGCGAACAGCGCGGGATCGGCGTCGAGCGGCGGCCGGTGCGCCACCAGCAGCGCTTCGCGCAGCGTGCCCGTGCCAAAGCTCGCGGCGAGCGCCGGTGGCAACAGTTCAAGATCCTCGGCCGGCGGCAAACGCGACAGCGCTTCGGCCACCAGCTTGGCCATGGTCTGCGGGCCGACGCCTTCCACCGCCGGATAGACCGGGTCGAGGCGCTCGTTCAAGGCGCCAGCATCGTCTTCGGCCAGGAACCGGTAGCTGGGATGCACGATCTCCAGCCCGCGCCCCCCGGGCCGCGGCTCGCCGTACAGGCGGATGCGCCGGCCAGGCAGGAACTGCGCGGCCTGCGCGGAATTGAAGTGGAAAAAGCGCAGGCCCAGGCTCGCGTGCGACTCGTCGCTGACCGTCACGCGCAACATCGGCCGATAGCGGAAGCCACGCTCCACGGCGTCCACCCGCGCATCCACCTGGGCCGCCTCGCCCAGGCGCAGCGAGGCGATCGGCACGACCTTGGTGCGGTCCTCGTAGCGGAGCGGAAGGTGCAGCCAGAGGTCCTGGATAGTCAGCAGCCCCCGCGTCGCGAGCTTTTCCGCCAAGGCTTTACCCACGCCCTGCAGGACCCGCAGCGGCACGTCGCCGGCCGGCGCCAGGGCTGGCGCGGGACTGGAGGGCCGGCGCGCCACTCAGTCGAACGCGAGGATCGCGTCCACCTCGACCCGGGCAGCGCGCGGCAGGCCAGAGACTTCGATCGTCGAACGCGCGGGATACGGGGCATCGAAATACTCGGCCATCACCGCGTTCACCGCGGCGAAGTCGCCCAGGTCCACGACATAGATGCCGACGCGCACGATGTTTCCCAGGCCGGCGCCGGCGGCGACGCAGACGGCCTTGAGGTTGTCGAACACCTGCCGCGACTGCGCCACGATGTCGCCCTGCACGAGCTGGCCGGTGGCCGGATCGAGCGGGATCTGCCCCGACAGGAACAGCAGCGACCCGCTGCGCACCGCCTGGGAATAGGGACCGATGGCCGCCGGGGCCTGGTCGGTGCTGACCGGTTGTCTGCTCATGCCTGAAGTCTACTGTAGGAGCGGCTTCAGCCGCGATTTCCGGATCGCGG
>JANXUD010000012.1 GCA_025352045.1 Gammaproteobacteria bacterium
CGGAAATGCAGTCTGGCTTCCTTGCACCACCGCATTGGCATCGCAGCACCGCGGCACCGCATGACAACCAGGAAACAGCAAAGCCAAAAGCTCAAGGCAAGAGCATCATTCGGCCGGGGTTGACGGGAAGCTCCTTACGGAAGGGTTAGGCCACGGCGCCAAGCCGCTTTTGGACGAGGGAAGGAAGGCGCTCACCAGGTAAGTCCGAACAGAACCAAGAGCGCCACGGATGCAACAGCGAACAACACTCGAATGCGATTCAGCTGGGGCACTAGCTCGGCCTCTCCCGCGCCCAACGTCGAATGGCCAAGTATTAGCCTAAGGAACGGCCGTTGCACGTTGAGCCCGAACAACGATGGTCGACCCAGGATCTTCCAGGCTGCCTCGTGATCTCTCTCAAGGCGATTGGCGAAGCGAGCACATTCTGCGAGATACCAGAATAAGACTGGAAAGGCGACTGCAGATGTCACAAGGATCGAAGGTGCCAGCACTGGGGCCTAACTACTGAGTTGAGCGGCCGCACGAAGCCGATGAGTGCCGTGCCTGACGCGGATCATAACCTAGCCGCGACAGGCACGTCCCGCAGACCCGATGCGGTCCGCTTGAACGAAGGGTTAGGCCACAGGCCATTGACGGCCGGATACGAATCCAAAACTGATGGTTGCTTCAAGCGTGTGGAGGTCTGAAATGCTTTCCTGGGTAAGGAAGCCGCCATCTTGCCTAGGCGAATCCTTGATCGGAAGCAGCAAATCAAACTCCAAAAATTCCAATTCGACTTGCTGCCTTACGCGAAGGATAGGCTCGACCCCACCCAAGTGGAGCAATATTGCCGGAATCATCTCGTCGAGGCGCGTTCCCTGAGGCAGCTTTAGCTCATAGTAAACAAAGGATCGCTTGATTTTTGCGCCGCTCTGCAGCGAACCACCGCGCTCGCCGCTGAGTTTGGGCTGGATGCCGATTATCTCAACGACTTCCGCTGGAGAGCATTCGAAACCTCGAAAAGTGAGGCTTACCTCACTGGCGCGGGTCTCCGCAATTGGAATTGCGACGCTCTCTACCATGGGGCCTAACTACTTGTAGACCCCAAAGTGGGGTGTATGCCCGACGTTATCCCGGTTTCGAATTCGCCGGTCAAGCCAATGTCGCCTACCGACAGCCACTTGGCATGGGCTGGCCGCCAACTCGGTGGCACCGCGCCACGGCATATCGCACGCGGCGGGGCGATATGCCGGTGCAGACCCAAATAGATGGCGAATCTGTCCGATTGCCCAAGCGAGCGGTCGACCCCGCATCCAGGCTCGACCGCGTCCAACGTCCGGCAATGGCACGCAACGTGACCGCTTTCGCGGCGAGTGCGGGGCGAAGGCGACCATCGCGCCCAAGTCCGGCTGCTGCTCGCTTCGCCGCGTTTAGAAAGTCGGCGGGACGGTGCTGCGCCTGCTCCGGCGCTGGGAGCACGGAGTGGGGCAGATGCCGGGGCAGGGTGATGGTCGAGCCCGCCTGCGGTAGGCTGAGGCCCATGGACCTGCCCGCCATCCCCCGCATCGCCTTCCTTGCCAGCAACGCGCCGGAGGCACGGGCGGCGCTGGAATCCCTGATGGCGGTGCATGCCCAGCACGCGCCGGCGGATGCGGACGTGCTCTGCGCCCTGGGCGGCGACGGCTTCATGCTGCAGACCCTGCACCAGCATGGGGGCGACGGCCGGCCGGTGTTCGGCATGAAGCTCGGGTCGGTCGGCTTCCTCATGAACCAGTACGCCCCGGAGGAACTGGTGGCGCGCCTGCTCGCGTCCGAGCCGGCCGTCCTGAGGCCGCTGGAGATGACCGCAGTGACGGAGTCGGGCTCCAGCTTCACCATGCTGGCCTACAACGAGGTGTCCCTGCTGCGCCAGACGCGGCAAACCGCGCACCTCAGGATCCATCTCAACGGCAAGGTCCGATTGGACGAGTTGGTCTGCGACGGCGCACTTGTCGCCACGCCAGCCGGCAGCACGGCCTACAACTTTTCCGCGCATGGCCCGATCCTGCCCCTGGGTTCGGCGGTGATCGCGCTGACGCCGATCGCCGCGTTCCGGCCGCGGCGCTGGCGCGGTGCCCTGCTGAAGGCCGACACCGAGGTCAAGCTGGAGGTGATCGATCCCTACAAGCGCCCGGTCAGCGCCACTGCCGATTCGCACGAGGTGCGCGATGTGGTGGAGGTGCGCATCCGCGAGTCGCGCAACCGTACCGTCACGCTGCTGTTCGATCCCGAGCATAACCTCGAGGAACGCATCCTCAACGAACAGTTCCTGAGTTGAGCCAATGCTGACGGTCGCCATCACCGCGCGCGCCCTGTTCGACCTCGAGCGGGGTCACGACCTGTTCGAACGCGAGGGATTGGCGGCGTATGCCGAGCACCAGCGTGCGCTCGAGGACGACATGCTCGAGCCGGGCATCGCCTTCCCGCTGGTGCGGAAATTGCTGGCCTTGAACCAAGGCGCGCCCTCCGACGCACCTCGCGTCGAAGTCGTGCTGCTCTCGCGCAATTCCTCCGACACCGGCCTGCGCATCTTCAACTCGATCGAGCGGCATCGGCTTCCGATCTCGCGCGCGGTGTTCACCAGCGGCGCGCCGACCACGCCCTACATCCAGCCCTTCGGCGCCCAGCTGTTCCTGTCGGCCAACCCCGACTCCGTGCGCGAGGCGCTGCGCGAAGGCGTCGCGGCGGCGACTATCCTGCCGGCCAAGGCGCCGGCGCGGGTGCATGACCAGCTGCGCATCGCCTTCGATGGCGACGCGGTGATCTTCGGCGACGAGTCCGAACGGGTGTCGCAGGAAAGCGGCATCGCCGCCTTCCATGCGCACGAGGCGGACCGCGCGCATGAGCCGCTCAGCGGCGGGCCGTTCCGCGGTTTCCTGGCCGCCCTGCACGAACTCCAGGCCGCGTTCCCGGCCGGTGACGACGCGCCCATCCGCACGGCGCTGGTGACCGCGCGCTCGGCGCCGGCGCACAAACGCGTCATCCTGACCCTGCGCGAGTGGGGCGTGCGACTGGACGAAGCCCTGTTCCTGGGCGGGCGTGACAAGGGCCCCTTCCTGCAGGCTTTTGGCGCCGACATCTTCTTCGACGATTCGCGCCAGAACATTGAAAATGCACGCTTGCACGTCGCCACCGGCCACGTGCCGCATGGCGTTTCCAATCCGCATTGACGCAAGCTTCGACGCCGGAACAGGGACCGGACGGCCTTCGCCCGATGAGCGACAGCTGAACTCGGGCCGACCGATTGCCGGCGGTTGCGGCACCGCGCACCGGCCGGATGCGAAAATGAACGCCGCTGACGGAAGGGCGAGATGATGCGCATGGATCGTGCCACGCCGGGTTTCCCAGGGAACCGGCCGTGACCCGCTTGAACCTGTTTTCCCGGCTCTCCCGCTGGCGGGCGCGGTTGCGCCGCAATGCCGAATGGGCCAGGAGGCTGGGCGCCGACGAGGCCCTGCGCGCCGAGCTGTTCAGCGCCGACCAGATGGAGCGCCACGGCCGCGCGCTTGCCGCAAGGCACCGGATCACCAAGCTGCGCGCCCCCGACCTGCTGCTGACGCGCCTGGCCGAAAACGAGACGGTCCTGCTCGACGCCTGCGAACTGCTCGGCGCTTCGCAGGGCGACACCCGTCGCATTTCGCCTGCCGCCGAATGGTTGCTCGACAACTTCTACCTGATCGAGGAACAAATCCGCATCGCGCGCCGCCACCTGCCGCGCGCTTACAGCCGTGAACTTCCGCGCCTTGCCGCCGGCCCGAGCGCGGGCATGCCGCGCGTCTACGACATTGCCTTGGAGGCGATCTCGCACGGCGACGGGCGGCTCGACCTGGAGCGCCTGGGCCGCTTCGTCGCGGCCTACCAGGAGAGCGTGCCGCTGCGCCTGGGCGAGTTGTGGGCGATCCCGATCATGCTGCGGCTGGCCCTGATCGAAAACCTGCGCCGCGTCGCCGGTCGCGTGCTGGCCGAACGCGTGGATCGCGACCTGGCCGCCGACTGGGCCGATCGCATGATCGACACGCTCGAGCGCGATCCCAAGAATTTGGTGCTTGTCGTCGCGGACATGGCGCGCTCGGAGCCGCCGCTGACCAGCTCCTTCGTGGCCGAATCCAGCCGCCTGCTGGTCGGCCAGAGTCCGGGCCTGGGCATGCCGCTGAACTGGATCGAGCATTGGGTCGCCGAGTCCGGGCAAACGGTCGAGCAACTGGTGCAGCTGGAAGCGCGGCAACAGGCCGCCGACCAGGTGTCGATCGGCAACAGCATCGGCAGCCTGCGCGAGCTGTCGGCGATCGACTGGCGCGAATTCGTCGAAGGCCTGAGCCTGGTCGAGGCCGAACTGGCGCGCGATCCGGTCGGGGTGTACACGCGCATGGATTTCGCCACGCGCGATCACTACCGGCACGTGGTCGAGGCGCTCGCCAAGCGCACCGGGCTGGAAGAACTCGAGGTGGCCCAGGCCGCGATTGCACTGGCCGTGCAGGCGCACGCCATGCAGGACCTCGCGACGGCAGCAGCCGATGGCGCCGACACCGACCTTCGCTGCCATGTTGGCTACTGGCTGGTGGACCGCGGCCTGCCGGCATCGCGCGCCCGCGTCGGCGCCTCGCGCGACTGGCGCGCCAACCTGGCGCAGCAAGGCGCACGGCATGCGCTGGCGATCTATTTCGGCGCATTTGCCTTCCTGACTCTTTGCGGGACCTGGGTCTTGCTCTCGCTCGCGGGCGCGGCGCGGCTGGGCACTGCGCCGGCAATCGTGATCGGCCTGCTGTCCCTGCTGGGCGCCAGCCAGCTGGCGCTGTCCCTGGTCAACTGGGCCGGCACGCAGCGCTTGCCCGCGCGGCTCCTGCCGCGCATGGACTTCGACGACGGCATCCCGCCGCAGGCGCGCAGCGTGGTGGCGGTGCCGACCATGCTCGGCAGCATGGACGGCGTGGATGCGCTGCTGGAAGGCCTGGAGGTGCGCTACCTGGCCAACCGCGACCCGCAATTGCGCTTCGTCCTGCTCGGGGATTTCCTCGACGCGGCCGAGCAGTCCCTGCCCGGGGACGAGGCGCTGCTCGCGCGCGCCAGCGAGGGCATCGACGCGCTCAACCGCAGCTATGGCGTGGACGGCCTGGGCCCGTTCTATTTGCTGCACCGGCCACGCGCCTGGAACGCGGGTGAGGGCGCCTGGATCGGCATCGAACGCAAGCGCGGCAAGCTCGGCGCGCTGAATTCGCTGTTGCGCACCGGCGACACCAGCCCCTTCTGCCGGGTGGTCGGTGACCTGTCGGCGCTGCAGGGCGTGCGCTATGTCGTCACCCTGGACACCGACACGCAGTTGCCGCGCGGCGCGGCGGCCGAACTGGCGGCCGCGCTCGAGCACCCGCTGAACCGGCCGCGGATCGACCCGGCGCGGCGATTGGTTGTCGGCGGCTACGGCATCCTGCAACCGCGGGTGGGCATCAGCCTGTCCAGCCGGCAGCGATCGCCGTACGCCCGCCTGTTCGGCGGCGATGCCGGCATCGATCCTTACACGCGCGCGGTGTCGGACCTGTACCAGGACGCGTTCGGCGAGGGCAGCTTCGTCGGCAAGGGCATCTACGATGTCGAGGCCTTCGAGGCCGTGCTGGGCGAGCGCTTCCCCGACGACGCCATTCTCAGCCACGACCTAGTGGAAGGCTGCCATGCGCGCTCGGGCCTGCACACCGAAGTCGAGTTGTACGAGGAATACCCCGGCAGCTATGCCAGCGACGCCAGCCGACGCCACCGTTGGATCCGCGGCGACTGGCAGTTGCTGCCCTGGCTGCTGCCGTACGTGCCCGGGCCGAAGGGTTCACGGCTGCGCAACCCGCTGTCGGCGTTGTCACGCTGGAAACTGTTCGACAACCTGCGTCGCAGCCTGGCCCCGGTCGCCTTGCTCGGCCTGTTCGTCGCCGGCTGGGTGTTCGCGCCGCGCCCCGGTGTCTGGACGCTGGCGCTGCTCGGAGGCTTCGCCCTGCCGCCCTTGCTGGTGACCCTGCTCGACCTGTTGCGCAAGCCGCGCGAACTGCCCCTGGCCCAGCACCTCGGCCAACTCGCGCCACTGGCCGCCCGCCAGGCGGCGCGTCTGTTGCTGCAGTTGTCCTGGCTGGCGCACGAAGCGCTGTACAGCCTCGACGCGATCGGACGCAGCCTCTGGCGCATGGCGGTGTCGCGCAAGCTGCTGCTGCAGTGGCGGCCGTCGAGCGAAGTCGAACGGACCGGCGGCCACGGCCTGGCTGCTCAGCCGCGCGGGCTGTGGCTGGGCGCGCTGCTCGCGCTGGCCTTCGGCGCGGCCCTGGGCTGGGCACGACCGGTGGCCCTGGCCTGGGCAGCGCCGCTGCTGGTGCTGTGGATGCTCGCGCCCTGGGCTGCGTGGCGGGTCGGGCTCTCGCGCATCCATCCGCGCCATTCGCTCGATGCAGCGCAGGTCGCGTGGCTGCGCCTGCTGGCGCGCAAGACCTGGGCCTTCTTCGAGGCGCACGTGCATGCGGGCGAGAACTGGCTGCCGCCGGACAACATGCAGGAAGCACCGGCGCGCCAGGTCGCGCACCGCACCTCGCCGACGAATATTGGCCTGGCGTTGCTCTCCAACCTGTCGGCGCACGACTTCGGCCACCTCGGGCTGGATGGCGTATTGCAGCGCTGCGAAGGCACGATCGAGACCATGGAAGCGCTGGAGCGTTTCCGCGGGCATTTCTACAACTGGTACGACACCCTCAGCCTGCAGCCGCTGGAGCCGCGCTACATCTCCTCGGTGGACAGCGGCAATCTTGCTGGCCACCTGCTGACGTTGCGCGCGGGATTGCTGGACCTGCGCGAACAACCCGTACTCAATCCGGCCCGGCTGGCTGGCGCCGCGGACACGCTGGCCCTGGTGGCGCAGGCCTTCGATCCCGCGCTTGCCGTCCCGGAGCCGCTGGTCGGCATGCGCGCCACTGTGGCCTTGCTGCGCGAAGGTCGGCCGCCCGGTTCGCTGGCCGCCGCGCGCGGTTTCATCGCCCTGGCAGCGCCGCTGGAACGCCTGCTCGCCGAACCGGCGCTGCTGCAGTCCCCGTCGGCGCAAGCACTGTGCCAGTCCCTGCTGGCCGAATGCCTCGCCGACCGCGAACGCAGCCGGGTCCTGCTGTCCTGGCTGGAGCCCGTGCGCGATGCCGGCGCCCCCGGCGCGGACGATGACGTCGCCGTGCCCAGCCTGCTGCAGCTGGCGGCGGGGCAGGGCGGGCTCGGCGCCGATCCCGCGCACAGCCTGGAAGTGCAGCACGCGGCCCGCGCCGAACTCGAACGCATCGAAGGCCTGGCCGCGCGCGCCGCCGAACTGGCGCTGATGCGTTTCGATTTCCTCTACGACGTGGACCGCGACCTGTTGGCGATCGGCTACAACGTCACCGACCGTCGACTGGACGCGAGCTTCTACGACCTGCTCGCGTCGGAAGCGCGGCTGGGCAGTTTCGTCGCGATCGCCCAGGGGCAGTTGCCGCAGGACGGCTGGTTCCGGCTCGGCCGCCTTCTGGCCGGCACCAGCGGCGCACCGGTGCTGCTGAGCTGGAGCGGCTCGATGTTCGAGTACCTGATGCCGCACCTGGTGATGCCGGCGTTCGAGGGCAGCCTGCTCGCCCAGACCGCGCGCGCCTGCGTCGAGCGGCAGATCGAGTACGGGCGGCAGCGTGGCGTGCCCTGGGGCATTTCCGAGTCCGGCTACAACACCGTGGACGCGAACCTGACCTACCAGTACCGCGCCTTCGGTGTCCCCGGCCTGGGCCTGAAGCGCGGCCTGGCCGAAGACCTGGTGATCGCGCCCTACGCCAGCGCGCTGGCGCTGATGGTCCTGCCGGACGCGGCCTGCGACAACCTGCAGCGGCTCGCCGCCGACGGCTTCGAGGGCGATTACGGGCTGTACGAGGCGATCGATTATTCGCCGGCGCGCCTGCCGCGCGGACAGGCGAACGCGGTGGTGCGTTCGTGGATGGCGCACCACCAGGGCATGGCCCTGGTCGCGATCGGCAATGCGGTGCTCGGCAATCCGATGCAACGGCGCTTCGAGTCCGACCCGCAGGTCCAGGCCACGATGCTCCTGCTGCAGGAACGGGTGCCGCGCGCCAGCGCGCAATTCCTGGAAGCGGCGGAACTGCCCGACCTCGGCGGCAGCAGTGACACCGAGGAAACGCGCCTGCGCGTGCTGCGCGATCCGGACAGCGGGCGACCCGCGGTGCAGCTGCTCTCGAACGGGCGCTACCACGTGATGGTCAACAGCGCCGGCGCCGGCTACAGCCGCCTGGGCGACATGGCACTGACGCGCTGGACCGAGGATCCCACCAGCGACCGGCTCGGCAGCTTCCTCTACCTGCGTGACGTCGCGAGCGGCGACACCTGGTCCGCGGGCCACCAGCCCACGCGCAAGCCCGGTGCCGGTTACGAAGCGATCTTTTCCGATTCCCGCGCCGAGTTCCGCCGCCGCGACAGGGACATCGAGCTGCACACGGAAATCGTCGTCTCGCCGGAGGACGACATCGAGCTCCGCCGCACGACCCTGGTCAACCGCTCGCGCACGCGCCGCACGATCGAGCTGACCAGCTACGCCGAGGTGGTGCTGGCGAGCGGGATCTCCGACGCGCTGCATCCCGCCTTCGGCAAGCTGTTCGTGCAGACCGAGCTGGTGCGGCCACTGCAGGCCATCCTCTGCCACCGCCGCCCCCGCGCGGCCGGCGATCCGACGCCCTGGCTCTGCCACCTGATGGCGATCCACGGTGCCGACGTCGAGTCGGTGAGCTACGAGACCGATCGCGCCGCCTTTATCGGTCGCGGCAACACGCTGGCGCGCCCGCATGCGATGACCGTGGATCTGCTGGGCGGGGGCGAGGGCTCGGTGCTGGATCCGATCGTGGCGATCCGCTGCCGCGTGGTGCTGGAGCCGGAGCAGTCGGTGAGCATCGACGTGGTCACCGGCGTTGCCGACGACCGCGCGCACAGCCTGGCGCTTGTGGAGAAGTATCGCGACCGTCGCCTGGCCGACCGCGTGTTCGACATGGCCTGGACCCACGGCCAGTTGCAGTTGCGCCAGCTCAATGCCAGCCAGGGCGACGCCCAGCTGTTCGAACGACTGGCTGGGGCGATCCTGTACGCGACGCCGGCCATGCGCGCCGACGCCTCGGTGCTGTCGAAGAACCGCCGCGGCCAGTCCGGCCTGTGGGGCCACTCGATCTCGGGCGACCTGCCCGTGGTGCTGCTGCAGATCACCGACGCGGCCAACATCGACCTGGTCCGGCAACTGGTGCAGGCGCATGCCTACTGGCGGTCCAAGGGCCTCGCCGTGGACTTGGTGATCTGGAACGAGGACCGCGCCGGCTATCGCCAATACCTGCAGGACCTGATCATGAGCCTGATCACCAGCGGCCTGGAGGCCAACCTGGTGGACAAGCCGGCCGGCATCTTCGTGCGCTCCGCCCAACTGATCTCGAGCGAGGACCGCGTCCTGATGCAGTCGGTTGCGCGGATCGTGCTCAGCGACGAGAAAGGCTCGCTCGCCGAACAGATCGGCCGGCGGCCGGTGGACCCGCCGCTGCCGCGCCAGCTGGAATCGCGGCCGCGCCAGGCCGAGACGGCGCTGCTGGCGGAAACCCCGGAGCAGGTGCAGCGACGCGAGGGACTGGTGTTGCGCAATCCGCTCGGCGGCTTCAGCGCCGATGGCAGCGAGTACGTGATCCGCCTCGGCCATGGCCAGGACACGCCCGCGCCCTGGGTCAACGTGCTGGCCAATCCGCATTTCGGCACCGTCGTGTCCGAGCGTGGTAGCGCCTACACCTGGGGCGAGAACGCGCACGAGTTCCGGCTCACGCCCTGGCACAACGACCCGGTGTCCGACGTCGGCGGCGAAGCCTTCTACCTGCGCGACGAGGATAGCGGCGAGTTCTGGTCGCCGACCGCAGGGCCGGCGCGCGGGCAGGGTCCATATACGGTGCGTCATGGCTTCGGCTATTCGGTGTTCGAGCACGTGGAGGACGGCATCCGCAGCGAGCTGACCTGCTTCGTCGCCCTGGACGCGTCGGTGAAGTTCTGGACGCTGCGCCTGCGCAACGAGTCCGGCCGCGCGCGCCGCCTGTCCGCCACCGGCTATGTCGAGTGGGTGCTGGGCGACCTGCGGCCCAAGCAGGGCATGCACCTGGTAACGGAGGTCGACGGTGCAAGTGGCGCGGTGCTGGCACGCAATCCCTACAACATGGAATTCCCTGGGCGCACGGCCTTCCTTGACGTCGAAGGCCCGGGCCGCAGCCTGACCTGCGACAGGGCGGAATTCCTCGGACGCAACCGCGGCAGCGCGCATCCGGCGGCGATGGGTCGCTCGCGCCTGTCCGGACGCACCGGCGCCGGGCTCGACCCCTGCGCCGCGCTGCAACTGCAGTTCGACCTGGGCCAGGACGAGGAGCGCGAGATCGTGTTCCGGATGGGCCTGGGCCGGGATCGCCAGGATGCCCTGGCCCTGGTCGCGCGGTTCCGCAGCGCCGAGCGCGCCGATGCCGTGCTCGACAAGGTGCGTGCGCACTGGGCGCAGGTCCTGTCCGTCATCCACGTCGAAACCCCGGATCCGGAACTGGACGTGCTGGCCAACGGCTGGCTGATGTACCAGACCAGCGCCTGCCGCTTCTGGGCGCGCAGCGGCTTCTACCAGAGCGGTGGCGCCTTCGGTTTCCGCGACCAGTTGCAGGACGGCATGGCCATGCTGCAGTCGGCCCCGGCGCAGGTGCGGGCCCACCTGTTGTTGAGCGCCGCGCACCAGTTCCCGGAAGGCGACGTGCAGCACTGGTGGCATCCGCCCCAGGACCGCGGCGTGCGCACGCGTTGTTCGGACGACTACCTGTGGTTGCCGCTGGCGGTCGCGCGCTACGTGGCCGTGACCGGCGACGACGGCGTGCTCGAGGAAACCGTGCGCTACGTGGAAGGGCGGCCGGTGGGGATGGACGAGGAGGGGTATTACGACCTGCCCGTGGCCTCGGGGCTGCGCGAGACACTGTACGAACATTGCCTGCGTGCGCTTCGCCATGCCATGCCGCGCGGCGAGAAGGGCTTGCCCCTCATTGGCTGTGGCGACTGGAACGACGGCATGAACCGCGTCGGCGAACACGGCCGCGGCGAGAGCGTCTGGCTCGGCTGGTTCCTGCATGAGGTGCTGATGCGCTTCGCCGCGCTGGCCGACACGCGCAACGACGCGCAGGTTGCCGCGGAATGCCGCAGCCAGGCCGCGACCCTGGCCGCCGCGATCGAAGCCAGCGCTTGGGATGGCGCGTGGTACCGCCGCGCCTGGTTCGACGACGGCACGCCGCTGGGCTCCTCGGCCAACACCGAGTGCCGCATCGACTCGATCGCGCAGAGCTGGTCGGTACTGTCGGGCGCCGGCGACCCGGCGCGCGCGCGCCAGGCCATGCAATCGCTCGACGCGCACCTGGTGCGCCGCGACGTGGGCCTGGTACAGCTGCTCGAGCCACCCTTCGATCGCGCCGAGCCCGATCCCGGCTACATCCGCGGCTACGTGCCCGGCGTGCGCGAGAACGGCGGGCAGTACACGCACGCCGCTGTCTGGGCGACCATGGCCTTCGCCGCCCTGGGCGACTCCGCCCGGGCCTGGGAACTGTTCGACATGATCAACCCGGTGCGCCATGGCAGCGGCGACGGGGCGCTGTCCACCTACAAGGTCGAGCCCTATGTCCTGGCCGCCGACGTCTATGGCGTCAGCCCGCACGCGGGCCGCGGCGGCTGGACCTGGTACACCGGCTCGGCCGGATGGATGTACCGCCTGATCGTCGAATCCCTGCTGGGCCTGCGGGTGGAGGACGGCCTGCTGAAGCTGCGCCCGCAGCCGCGGCCGGGCTGGACGGGCTACAAGATGAGCCTGCGCCAAGGCTCGGCGACCTATCGCATCGTCGTGCGTTGCGAGGCCGGCGCCCGGCCGCGCCTGTCCCTGGACGGCCTGGAGCTGGCGGGCGACCCGGTGTTGCGCGACGATGGCGGGGACCACCTGGTCGAGTTGGTCCTCGACGCGTGTTGACGGATCGCATGACAAGGCGGTTAATATCCTTGACAGTGTTCTTCACCAACGTGGAAGGGGTCCCGTATGTCGATCACACTCAAGCCCATGGCTTTTGCCGTGGCAGCGACCCTCGTCCTGGGCGCCTGCGGCAAGAAGCCTGAAACACCCGCCACCCCGGTCGCAGTTCCCACGGCCGCCGCCCCCGCCGCGCCGATCAACGAAGGCGCACTCGACATCGTCGCCTGGCCGGGCTACATCGAACGCGGCGAAAGCGACAAGGCCTACGACTGGGTGACCGGTTTCGAGAAGGCCAGCGGCTGCAAGGTCAACGTCAAGACCGCGGGTACCTCCGACGAGATGGTGTCCCTGATGAACCAGGGCGGATACGACCTGGTCACCGCCTCGGGCGATGCCTCGCTGCGCCTGGTGGCAGGCGGCAAGGTGCAGGCCATCGACGTGTCGCGCATTCCCTCGTATTCCAGCGTCGACCCGCGGCTGCAGGACGCGGCCTGGAACACGGTGGACGGCAAGCACTACGGCGTGCCCTACCAGTGGGGGCCGAACGTGCTGATGTACAACACCAATGTGTTCAAGACCCCGCCGACCAGCTGGGGCGTCGTGTTCACGCCGCAGAACTTCCCGGACGGCAAGTCGAACAAGGGCCGCGTGCAGGCCTTCGACGGCCCGATCTACATCGCCGACGCCGCGCTCTACCTGATGGCCACCCAGCCCGACCTCGGCATCAAGGATCCGTACGCGCTCAACGAGGCGCAGTACGCCGCCGCGCTCGACCTGCTGCGCAAGCAGAAGCCGCTGGTGCACCGCTACTGGCACGACGCCACGGTGCAGATGAGCGATTTCAAGAACGAGGGTGTCGTGGCCTCCGGTTCCTGGCCCTACCAGGTCAATGGCCTGCAGGCCGACAAGCAGCCGATCGCATCGGTCATCCCGGCCGAGGGTGCCACGGGCTGGGCCGACACCACGATGCTGGCGACCGACGCCAAGCATCCCAACTGCGCCTATGCCTGGATGGAATGGTCGATCAGCCCGAAGGTGCAGGGCGATGTCGCCGCCTGGTTCGGCTCGCTGCCGGCCGTGCCTGCGGCCTGCACGGGCAATGCCCTGCTCGGGCCGGAAGGTTGCAAGACCAATGGCCAGGACCAGTTCGGGCAGATCCATTTCTGGCGCACGCCGGAGGCCAAGTGCGGCGATGCCGCGTGCGTGCCTTACAGCCGCTGGACCGAGGACTACATCAAGATCATGGGAGGCTAGGGACGGGGGCGCCTGGGCCCGCCACGCCCGTGCCGGAGCCTGCGCCAGTGCTTCCGCAGGCGATGCCTGCGACAGCGCCCGCTGCGGTCGAATTCGATGCCGTCAGCCGCCACTACGGCGCCGTCCACGCGGTGGACGGCGTCAGCCTGTCCATCGCCGATGGCGAGTTCTTTTCCATGCTGGGGCCTTCGGGCTCGGGCAAGACCACCTGCCTGCGTCTGGTCGCGGGCTTCGAGCAGCCCAGCGCCGGCCGCGTGCTCCTGCACGGCGCGGATGCCTCGCGGTTGCCGCCCTTCGCGCGCGACGTCAACACGGTGTTCCAGGATTACGCCCTGTTCCCGCATATGGACGTGCGCGACAACGTCGCCTACGGACTGATGGTGCGCGGCGTGGGCCGCGCCGAGCGCCATGCGCTCGCGGCCGAAATGCTGGCCATGGTGGACTTGGCCGGTTACGAAACCCGCAAGCCCGCGCAACTGTCCGGCGGCCAGCGCCAGCGTGTCGCGCTCGCGCGCGCGCTGGTGCGCCGGCCGCGCGTGCTCCTGCTCGATGAGCCGCTGGGTGCGCTTGACCTGAAGCTGCGCGAGCAGATGCAGGCCGAACTGAAAGCCCTGCAGCGCCAGCTGGGCATCACCTTCATCTATGTCACCCACGACCAGGGCGAGGCCCTGTCCATGTCCGACCGGGTCGCGGTGTTCCGCGCCGGCCGCATCGAGCAGGTGGATGCGCCGCAGCGCCTGTACCGGCAGCCGGCCACCGAATTCGTCGCGCGTTTCGTCGGCGGCGCCAATGTACTGAGTGCGCAGCAGGCCGCGCGCTGGGCGCAGGCCCGAGGCGCGCACGCGCTGCGCCCCGAGCAGGTCATCGTGACTGGTGATGCCGGTGCGGCCAGCGCCAACGTGCAGGTGCCGGCGATCCTGCGCGACCTGCAGTTCCACGGCGCCGCCACCCGGATGGTGCTCGAGATGGACGACGGGTCGCGGTTGCTCGCCAGCGCCGACAGCGCGGAATTGGCAGCCCTGGGCGTCGCGCCCGGGATCGGGGCGCCGGTGCTTGCAAGCTGGGCGCGCGATGCCATGGTTGCGGTGTCTGCCTCGGCGCCAGAGCCGGCCCACGCCGGAGCGCGGCCTGCGTGAGCGCGGCTGTGCTCGCGGCTGCGGCAGCCCCGCGGCGTGGCGGCCCTGCGCGGGCGATCGGCGCCTTGCTGTACCGGAAGCCGCGCCTGTTGCTTGGATTGCTGCTCGGGCCGCCGTTGGCCTGGTTGTGCCTGGTCTACCTTGGCGCGCTGGGTGCGCTGTTGTGGCAGGGGCTGCATGGCTTCGACGAATTCTCCATGCGCGTGCTGCCCGAACTCACGCTGCGCAACTACGCGAAGATCTTCGATGCCGGCAACCGAGACATCGTGCTGCGCACGCTGTCGATGGCCGCATCCGTGACCATTGCCTCGGCCGCGATCGCCTTCCCGATCGCCTTCTTCATGGCGCGCTTCGCCGGTCCGCGCACCAAGGCCCTGTTCTACGTCGGGGTGATGCTGCCGATGTGGGCCAGCTACATCGTCAAGGCCTACAGCTGGCAGGTGATCCTGGCCAAGGGCGGGATCGCGT
>JANXUD010000029.1 GCA_025352045.1 Gammaproteobacteria bacterium
GCCGCCGTCGCCGCCTACGTGTCGCGCTATCCCGACACGAGCGTGGACCTGATGGCGGTCGACCGCGCCGTGAACCTGGTGGAGGAGCGCATCGACCTGGCCATCCGCATCAGCAACGAACTCGATCCGGGCCTGATCGCGCGACGCCTGTCGATTTGCCGCTCCGTGCTCTGCGCGTCGCCAGCCTACCTGCAGGCACATGGCATTCCACGCGCGCCCGGCGACCTGGCCAGGCACAACTGCCTGTCCCACCATTACGTCGGGCGCAGCCTGTGGAACCTCGCACGCAACGGAGAAGTGAGCTCGATCGCGGTGAACGGCAACATCAGCGCCAACGAAGCGACGGTGCTGATGGAAGCGGTCCGGGCACACGCCGGTATCGCGATGCTGCCGACCTACCAGGTGGCTGCGCTGCTGGCTTCGGGCGAACTGGTCGCCGTGCTGCCCGGGTATTCCCTGGACGCGATGGGAATCTACGGCGTGTACGCCTCCCGGCGACAGATGCCGCTGATCGTCCGCAGCTTCCTGGATTTCCTGGCGGACCGGTTTGGCGAAGAGCCCGCGTGGGATCACGCCATGGATTGAGCGGGCTGGACCGGTGCGACGCTGATCGAGGCGGCGGCGCTGAGCCAGGTCGGCAACCCGGAGGCCTGGTTCGCGCTGCGCCTGCTGCGGCGGAGGCATCGTCAAGCGGCTCCTGCACCACGGCATCGGGGGCTTTTTCGATCTTCTTGAAGGTCCGTGCACGCGCATCCACGGTGCCGGTCCGGTCGCACAGCACCACGCCCTGGGTCCGGATTCCCGCGCCCATCAGCGTGACGCTGAAGCCGGTCTCGCGCGATGCCGCGCCACCCTGCGTAATCGGCGCCACCAGCAGCAGGCCGGCGTTGTGTGTCGGCCGCCCCGACTGCGCCCCTGGGCGGGTTGGTGCAACAATCGTGGCTCGCCCCGCACCGCGTCCACCATGTACATCCCCGACCACTTTTCCGAAGCCCGGCCCGAGGAACTGCACCGCCTGATCCAGGCACACCCGCTCGGCGTGCTGGTGACTCACGCGGTGCGTGGCCTCGATGCCAACCACCTGCCCTTCATGCTCGACGCCCCAGGCGACGCCGCCGACGGCACGCCCGCTACGCGCGGCACGCTGCTGGCGCACGTCGCGCGCGCCAACCCGCTCTGGCGCGAGGTGACGGACGGCGATGCGGTGCTGGTAGTGTTCCGCGGGCCGCAGGGCTACATCTCGCCCAACTGGTACCCCAGCAAGCAGGACACGCCAGAGCAGGTGCCGACCTGGAACTACGAGGTGGTGCACGCGCACGGCCGCATCCGCATCCGCGACGAGGAGGCCTTCGTGCGCGGCGTGGTGGCGCGGCTGACGCGCACGCACGAAGCCAGCCAGCCGGCGCCCTGGAAGATGGGCGATGCGCCCGCTGGTTACCTGGCGGAGCAAATCGCCCAGATCGTGGGCATCGAAATCCTGATCGATCGCCTGGAGGGCAAACGCAAGCTCAGCCAGAATCGCGAAGCGCGGGATGCGGCGGGTGCGATGCGCGGCCTGGATGCGAGCGGTTCGGTCGAACTCGCCGAGGCGATGCGGCGGGCCGAATCGGAGTCCGGTAAGCTCAAGGCTCCCCCAGGGGGCAGGCCGTGAACGAACCGGAGCCAACCGGCGACGCAGATCCATCGATCCCGCGTCGCGTCTTCATCAGCTATGCGAGCGCGGATCGCAAGCAGGCCTTGTCGGTGTGCAAGGCGATCGAGGATCGGGGCACGCCGTGCTGGATCTCCACCCGGGACGTCGCGCCGGGCGAGAACTACCAGGAAGCGATCGTCCAGGCGATCCGCCTCGCCCCGGCCATGGTGCTGGTCTTCTCCCATGCCGCCAACAACAGCGACGAGATCAAGAAGGAGCTGTCGCTCGCCAGCCGCTTTCACGTTCCGGTAATGGCGCTGCGGCTCGAGGACGTCGAGCCCAGCGATGCGTTTGCGTACGAGTTGTCCACGCGCCAGTGGATCGACGCGTTCGACGGCTGGGACCCGTCGATCGACGCGCTCGTCAGCCGCATCGCGCAGTTCCCGGGCGCCGCGCCGGCCGCCGCGACGCTGGCGGCGACCGTTGCCCGCCAAGCACCCACGTCTGGGCGGCGATGGATGGCGTTCGCGGCAGGCATCGGCGCGCTCGCGCTGCTGGCGGCTGCCGGCGCGTGGTGGTTCCGCCCACAGCCCGCGGCGCCGCACGGTATGACGGTTCGCTTGTCGGGATTCCGGCTGTTGTCCGCGGACGTGCCCGCCACCATCGCCGATGCCGTGGACGCCGAAATCGCTGCCGCGTTCAACGCCGACGGCGTGGTCGGCGTGTCCACGGCGCCGTCCGCCGCCCCCGGGTCGGCACCCGCCTACGCCCTGGGCGGCACGATCCAGCGTGACGGCAAGGCCATCCGCGTCATCACGCGCCTGGCCAATGAGCGCTCCGGCGCAACGCTATGGACGGACACCTTCAACTACGACGGCAGCGAAGCCGACAAGGTCCCGCACCACATTGCCGTGGACGCCGGCAATGTCGTGCGCTGCGGGTTGTTCGGGGCATCCACCTATGCCAGGCCGCTGCCCGACAACGTGCTGCGGGACTACATGGGCTTCTGCCAGGGGCACTGGGATCCCGACACCGCGGAGGGGGGCAAGGCCCTGCTGCCGGCACAGCGCGTCGTCGCGGCGGTGCCGGACTTTTCCTGGGGCTGGGCGGCGGTCGCCGGCGCCTACTGGAAAGTGTCGATGCGCGCGGACACGCCGCGCGCCGCCGATGCTGCACGCGCGGGCGGGCGCGCCGCGGCCGACCGCGCGATCGCCATCGACCCGCGGAACAGCGAGGCGCTTTACCTCAAATCCATGGTGGTGGACCACCACGACTGGCTGGCCCGCGAAGCGCTGCTGAAGCGCGCCGTCGCGGCCCGCCGGCTGGACTGCGGCTGCGAGCACCACCAGTACGGCTGGATGCTGGCAAACGTGGGCCGCACGGCGGACGCACTGGACGAACTGCGCCAGGCCAACGACATGCTCGCCCTGTACGTCTACACGCCGCTGACCCTGGCCGATGCGCTGGTCGCGGCAGGCAAGCCTGGCGAAGCGAGGCCGATCTACGCGGCCGCCGCGCAACTTGCCCCCAACGCAGAGTTCGCCAAGTGGATCGTGCTGGGCGAGGCCGGCAAGACCGGCGACATCACGCCCCTGCTCGATGCCAACAGCCCGATGTACGCGCCGAAGCGCAACGCCCTGGCCGCCGGCTACCGTGCCATCGCATCGCAGGACGCCAGCGCGAAGACCCGCGCGATCCAGGCGTTGCTGGCGCTACCCGAGCACCAGCAGGACGACGACGTCGCCATGCAGCTCGCCAGGCTCGGCGACAACCACGCCGCGTTCCAGGTCGCAGTCCGGCAGGCGGACCGCGACTATCCCGGGCCGTCGATCTTCTGGTATCCGGTGATGCGTGGGGTGCTGAGTGAGCCGGGGTTTCCGGCGGAAGTCGAGCGGCTTGGGCTCGTGAAGTACTGGAAGACAAGCCGCACACGGCCGGATGTATGCGACGAGATGTCGCCACCGTTCTTCTGCCGAGTACTCTGAATTCCACTTTGGAAGCCGTCGGAATTGGCGCGATCACTGGAACTGAGCTCGATGCGCGCAGCCGACGGACACGGCTATTCCTGCCGCTTAGCGCAACGCATCGATGCTGTTGAGGTCGAGTCGTGCAATGACGCCTGCCGGAAAAGCATCCATCAGTTCTATGTAAGATTGGTCACTGCCAAGACTGTCCGCAAATAGCGCAAGGCATTTCCCGTTCGGATTCTTGCTCGATCTATAGACAATTCCCTCGAAGCCGGCGGACTTGGCGAGCTCCGCAAACTGCTGACTCGGGGAGGGAATTCCAAACTGGATAGGCCACGTTCGCCAATTTTGGTCTTGAAGCGCGGCGCCAAGTTGCGTAGGCGTGCGGATCATGAAGACGTCTTTTCTGGCTACCTTGAGTCGACGCATTATTGGAGCCACGGACTTCGGCATTTCAATCTTCGCCAAGACTCGGCAAATGGCATCTAGATTCTGTGGTTTCGAAATATCAATGACTCTTTGCACATGGCCTCGAACTCGAACCTTGCTTCCGCTCCGAACAAGCGCCAGATCCTCTGGCGACAAGCCGTCGACGCCTCCACTTGGCGCTTGATATTGCTCGCGGTGCGCGGTTTCGTACGAGTCGGCGATATAGAGCGCCGGGAAAGGCGGAGTTATGCTGGTATCGACGTCAAGGCCAATATTGAATCGACCTCCGACCCCCTTGACACTCCCCGCGACGGAGAGCGGCAAATTGGAATACTTGTAGTCGACAGAGCGAATCCAGCTGTCGAACTCAACGGCACCTTGGCCAACCGATGAAAGCGCACGAATTAGCTCGGATTGCCTGCGCATCCGCTGCGGCTGAATCTCGAAATAGAGAGCCGCATGCAGTTCGTCCAGATCGGCTGATAGTCTTTTCCAGGTCTCTAAGTCATGCTCGGAGAACCGATCAAGTACGTGGAGCCCGATCGGATCCGGCGCGAGGCGCGGAGAGTGGTGACGTGGTGGCTGCTGGATTTGCCTTTTTGACACGTGTCCTTCAACTAAGATGTACGCAGGGGTAAGCGTTCGGCAATCGCAGAGACTATGAATTTCCGAAGCCTGTCATAACGTCCCAAACGCACCATGTCTCTCGGCGTGACATCGCCAAGCAACGGATTCTTAGTCCGAAACCAAAGCGCAGTCTTGTCAACATCTCCATCGAAGATAGTTGCGACCATATTTGCAATGTTCGCAATTTCTTCTAGCCGTTCCACAACGGCTCTCGGAGCAAATGCGTCGTATCGCACCGATGCCTTCGCAACCGAAGAAATTTTTGCGACCTCTGACTTCTCCAGATTGAGCCAATCGGCGACCAGCTTTGGATCGAAGCTGGCTCCCCGGCCAAATGAAAGTAGGTCGGCAGCAACTGTGTCGAAAATCGGCAACGCGCTCATGATTCATCTCCAGCCGGAGAACGAATCTAAAGCCTTTTATCGCGTCTTGCAATGTTAAACCAAGGTGGGACCACGTTTTAACCAATTCAATGTCGCGTTAACTTATTGATTTATAAGGACTATCCGCACTTGCTATAGCCGCAGTTGAGGCAAGTCTGGCACCCATCCATCAACACCAGCGCCTTCGTATTGCACTTGTGGCAAAGAGTCGCGGTGGCCGGGAACGACGCGCCATCGGATGACGCGTCCGGCTTGGCCACTTCCGCAAACGGCCCAGCCATGTCCGAAGTGATCTGCGTCCCTACGGACTCGTTAGACTTTTTTTTTGCGCCCTTGTTCTCGTACGCGGCGCGCTTCTCGGCGATCAGCGCGCGCTGCGCGTCGCTCAGCTCGGGGTCGACGATCATGCCGATCATCTTAAGGTGCTCTTCCACGGCGCTGCCGATCTCGGCCACGATCGAGGGCATGTACACGCCGCCGGCCTTGAAATAGCCGCCGCGCGGGTCGAACACGGCCTTCATCTCGTCCACCAGGAAGGTGACGTCGCCGCCCTTGCGGAACACCGCGCTCATGATGCGGGTCAGGGCCACGATCCACTGGAAGTGGTCCATGTTCTTGGAGTTGATGAACACCTCGAACGGCCGGCGCAGCTCGTTCTCCGTGCCCTGGTTGAGCACGATGTCGTTGATGGTCACGTACATCGCGTGCTCGACCAGCGGCGACTTGATCTTGTAGGTGGAGCCGATCAGCACCTCGGGGCGCTCGATCTTCTCGTGCATGTGGATGATGTCGGCGCCGGTGAAGGGCATCGCGGCCTGGGTGCCCGCAGGGGCGACCGGCGCGGCCTTGGCTGCGGCAGCCGCGGCGTCCGCCGCGATCTTGTCTTCGGGCTTGACGACCGAGTAGGCCTTGATCTTCTTGTTGATCTTGATGGTCATTGCGGGACTTGGTTCCTGGAACGTGCGCGTGGCCAAGCCGCCGCGGTGATGGTGGAGTGCTGCCGCCGGGTTCCCATTAACACTCCCCGGCGCCGAAGCGCCGGGGAGGACCAGGCTTGATCGTGTTGCGTGCAACGTGCCGCTTACAACAATCGGGTCATCTAGTTTTTGGATGTTGCGTGCTGCGTGACGCAGTGTGGCGGTAACGCGGGTGTTGCTTACTTCTTCTTCGCGGCCTTGCGGGCCGTCTTCTTTGCAGCCTTGCGGGGCGCGGCCTTGCGGGCGGCCTTCTTCGGCGCTGCCTTGCGGGCAGTCTTCCTGGCGCCCTTCTTGGCAGCAGCCTTGCGCGGGGCCGCCTTGCGGGTGGCCTTCTTCACGGCCTTCTTGACCGCCTTCTTCACGGCCGTTGCCTTGCGGGCGACCTTCTTGACGGCCTTCTTGACCGAACGCTTGGCGGCGCCCTTCTTGGCGGCGACCTTGCGGGCGGTCTTCTTGGCAGCCTTCTTCGGGGCGGCCTTCTTTGCAGCTTTCTTTGCCGTCTTCTTGGCGGCCTTCTTCTTCGGGGCGGCCTTCTTCTTGGCGGCGGCCACGCGGCGACGCGCGCCCTTGACCATGTCGGACACCGCATCGCTGGCTTCGCTGGCGACCTTGGCGACCTTCTTGCGGGCCGGGGCGGTCTTCTTGGCGATGGCCTTGCCGGCCGACTTGGCCGCGTCGGCGACGCTGCCGGCGGCGGACGATGCCGTGGATGTCACGGCGTCAACCGCATTGGAAAGCGTGGCGCCGATACCGTTGTTGTTGCTCATTGGAAACCTCCTCGTAAGGCTTATGGGTGAGAACAAAGGAAAAACTGTGCCGCGGGGCCGAGCTTACGCCCAAATATCCGTATCGTCAGTGAACATGCGCGCTGACATCGCGCGCTTGGCGAGCCCCGCCGCCCGCCTTCAGAACTTCCCGTAATACCCCTCCTTCAACGCATCAAACAAATTCGCCGCCGAGTGCATCTCGCCGTCGTACTCGATTTCCTCGTTGCCCTTGGCCTCCACCACCGTGCCGTCCTCGAGTTCGAAGCGGTAGGTGGTGTTCTCCAGGTCGGTTTCCTTCACCAGCACGCCCTGGAAGGCGGCCGGATTGAAGCGGAACGTCGTGCAGCCCTTCAAGCCCTGCTTGTGGGCGTACATGTAGATGTCCTTGAAGTCCTCGTATGGGTAATCCGTGGGGACATTGGCCGTCTTGGAGATCGACGAGTCGATCCACTTCTGGCTGGCCGCCTGGATATCCACGTGGGCCTTGGGGGTGATGTCGTCGGCCGAGATGAAGTAGTCCGGCAGCCGGGAGGCGTCGTCGGTGCCGTAGGGCATGGCGTCCGGGTTGACCAGGGTCTTGTAGGCCAGCAGCTCGAAGCTGTAAACCTCGACCTTTTCCTTGGACTTCTTGCCTTCGCGGATGACGTTGCGGCTGTAGTGGTGGGCAAAGCTGGGCTCGATGCCGTTGGAGGCATTGTTGGCCAGGCTCAGCGAGATGGTGCCGGTGGGCGCGATCGAGCTGTGGTGGGTGAAGCGGCTGCCGGTCTCGGCCAGCGCCGCCACCAGGTCGGGAGCCACGCCCGCGACGCGCTGCATGTAGCGCGAATACCTCGCCAGCAGCACGCGGCCCGGGATGTTGCCGCCCAGCACGTAACCGTCGGTGGCCATTTCCGGCCGCTTGCGCAGCATCTCGGCGGTGACCTCGAACTCCTCGTCCATGATCGGGGCCGGGCCCTTTTCCCGGGCCAGCGACAGGCCCACTTCCCAGCCGGCGATGGCCATGTCGCGAGACACCTGCTCGGTAAAGGCGCAGCTTTCCGGCGAGCCGTACTTCATCTTGAGCATGGTCACGGTGCTGCCCAGGCCCAGGAATCCCATGCCGTGGCGGCGCTTGCGGGTGATCTCGTCGCGCTGCTTTTCCAGCGGCAGGCCATTCACCTCGACCACGTTGTCCAGCATCCGGGTGAACACTCGCACGACTTCCTTGTATTCCTCGGAATCGAAGCTGGCCTCGTCGGTAAACGGGTTGCGCACGAAATTGGTCAGGTTGATCGAGCCCAGCAGGCAGGCGCCGTAGGGCGGCAGTGGCTGCTCGCCGCAGGGGTTCGTGGCGCGGATGTTCTCGCACCACCAGTTGTTGTTCATCTCGTTGACGCGGTCGATCAGGATGAAGCCCGGCTCGGCGAAGTCGTAGGTGCTCGCCATGATCCGGTTCCACAGCTGGCGCGCGCGGATGTGCCCGAAGATCTTGCAGGCGACCAGGCCGTCCTCGCGGGTCACGTAGATGTCGGTATGCGGCCATTCCTTCCAGACGCACTGCTTGGGGTCGTCCAGGTCGATCTCGTCGCGTTCCTTCAGGTTGACCGGGAATACCAGCGGCCAGTCCTGGTCGGTCTCCACGGCCTGCATGAACTGGTCGGTGACCAGCAGCGACAGGTTGAACTGGCGCAGGCGCCCGTCCTCGCGCTTGGCGCCGATGAACTCCTTCACGTCCGGATGGGACACGTCGAAGGTGCCCATCTGCGCGCCGCGGCGACCGCCGGCGGACGACACGGTGAAGCACATCTTGTCGTAGATATCCATGAAGCTCAGGGGGCCGGACGTGTACGCGCCCGCACCACTGACATACGCGCCGCGCGGACGCAGCGTCGAGAATTCATAGCCGATGCCGCAGCCCGCCTTCAAGGTGAGGCCGGCCTCGTGGACCTTGTCCAGGATGCCGTCCATGGAATCGGTGATGGTGCCGGACACGGTGCAGTTGATCGTGCTGGTGGACGGCTTGTGCTCGAGCGCACCGGCATTGGAGGTGATGCGGCCAGCCGGGATCGCCCCGCGGCGCAGCGCCCACAGGAAGCGCTCGTACCAGTACTTCTGCTTCTCCGTCGTGGTCTCGGCGTCGGACAGGGCCTTGGCCACGCGCTTGTAGGTGTCGTCGATGGTGCCGTCGATCGGGTCGCCTTTCTTGCTTTTCAGGCGGTATTTCTTGTCCCAGATATCGACCGACGCGGGCTGCATCGGGATCCCCTGTGCCGCTTCCATCGCCGCGTCATTCCGGACCGCCTCCAGGCGAACTGTGCTCATCGTGCTTCCTGTCCTCGTGAAGGCCCCTTGTCTGCGGGGCTCGTGGTTGTTCTTGGTGTCGTCGTTCTGCTTGCCGGCTGGGGTTCGGGACGGGGCCGTTTTTCCCTCGAAAACGGCTTCCGCGCGCCTCCTGGCCATGACCCCCGGACCCCAATCCCTTGGGGACCGCCTCCCTCCCGGCCCACAACATCTTGTGGACCGACCGGAAGCCAACTTACCCCCGCCCCGGGGACCTGTCAACCGCCTGAAACAAAGGGATTTGCAAAATTTTCCCCAGCCCGGGCAGGGGTTTGCCGCACACTCCTCACCAAGAAAATAGGCTGAACTTCTTGTCCATGGCCCGGTCAGCCTCCATTGATAAGCTAGACGCACCGCACGTTCCCGACCCCTTCCGGACTCCTTGAATGCGCCCTTCGACTGCCGTTTTCTGCCTCTTCCTGGCCGCCCTGGGTGGCGGGGTGACCGCCCGGCTTATCACCCCCTCCCCGGCCGACCCGACCCCGGGCCGGGACATGCTCGACTCGGCCGCCACGGCCGCGCTGCCACCCGTGGCGCTGGCGGCCTCCCCCGCCCCGGCCGCCACCAATGCCTCCGGCCTGCCCTCCCTGGCCCCGATGCTGGAGCGGGTGACCCCGGCGGTGGTCAACATCTATACCAAGCAGGTGGTGCGGGTGAGCAACCCGATCGCCGAGTTCTTCGGCGGCGACCGCTTTCCGCAGGAGCGGGTGCAGCAGTCGCTGGGCTCCGGGGTGATCGTGGACGCGACCCGCGGACTGATCCTGACCAACAACCATGTGGTCGAGGGCGCGGACGCCGTGTCGGTGACGCTGAGCGACGGCCGCACCTTCGAGGCCCAGCCGATCGGCTCGGACGCCGACACCGACGTGGCGGTGATCAAGATCACCGCGACCAACCTGCAGGCGATCCCGCTGGCCGATTCGGCCGCCCTGCGCGTGGGCGACTACGTGGTCGCCGTCGGCAATCCCTTTGGCCTCGGCCAGACGGTCACCTCGGGCATCGTCTCGGCGGTGGGCCGCAGCGGACTGAGCGGCCTGGGCTACCAGAATTTCATCCAGACCGATGCGTCCATCAATCCCGGCAACTCCGGCGGCGCGCTGGTGAACCTGCGCGGCGAACTGGTTGGCGTGAACTCGGCCAGCTACAACCCGCAGGGCTCGGCGGCCGGCAACATCGGACTGGGCTTTGCCATCCCGGTGAACCTGGCGCGCGAGGTGATGCGCCAGTTGATGGCCTACGGCGAAGTGCGCCGCGGGTCGCTTGGCGTCAACAGCCGCGAACTCACCCCCGACCTGGCCAAGCAGTTCGACTTGCCGGCGGGATCGCGCGGCGCCCTGGTCGGCCGGGTCTATCGCGGCTCGCCCGCCGAGGCGGCCGGCCTGAAGCCGGGCGACCTGGTGGTGGCGGCCAACGGCCAGCGCATCGACACCGCGCAGGCCCTGCATAACCTCGAAGGGCTGTTGCCGGTCGGCCAGCCGGTCAAGCTCGAGTACCTGCGCGGCAGCCAGCGCCTGTCTTCGGTGGCCACGCTCAAGGCCCAGCCCAAGGAAGTGGACGGCGCCACGCTCGATCCGCGCCTTGCCGGCGCCAGCTTCACCGACCTGCCCGAAGCCTATCGCCAGCAGGGCCTGAGCGGCGTCATCGTCGCCAAGGTCGCGCCCGGCAGTCGCGCGGCGCGCAACCAACTGGGCGGCGGCGACCTGGTGCTCGGCATCAACCGGCGCGTGGTCCAGGACCTGGAGGATTTCCGCGCCCAGATGGCCGCCAAGCCGTCGGCGCTGGTGCTCGCATTGCAGCGTGGCTCGGCCCGCGGCGAGTTGCCGATGCAATGAATTTAGCGCAGGCTCAGCTGCACGGGCATAGCCTGCGTGTGCTTGCAACCGCCGGCGACGGCGCCCACACGGACCAGGGAGAACCACCATGTCTACCAACAACGACAACGGCGCGCTGAAGAGCGTGGCCGACAAGGCCGCGCTCGCGCGCGACCATCTCACCGTCGGCGTCGCCGATGCCGTCAACAGCGGCATGGACGCGGCCAAGAACGCCAAGGCCGTGCTCGACGACAAGCTCGAGGGCCTCATCGACTCCGGCAAGGATGTCATCGACCAGGCGGAAGAGCTGATCCGCACGCGTCCCTGGGTGAGCTTCGGCGTCGCCTTCGGCGCCGGCTACCTGATCGCCAAGCTGACCCGCGGCAGCAGCAAAGACTGACCGATGTCGGCGATCGAGGCCGCTGAACGCCTGAAGGAAGACGTCAGCGGCATCCTGGACGCCGGGCGCACGGTCGCGCGCGAGTACGGCAGCGCGCTGGTTGCGTCGCGCAAGCTGGTGTTGTCCGATCTCGCGCTCGCGCGAACGGCGCTGATCCGCGGCCTGGTCTTCCTGGTGCTGGCAGCGCTGATGGGCGGCACCGCGTGGCTGGCGGCGATGTGCATCCTGGTGGTGGGCCTGCATGCTGCCGGCCTGCTCTGGCTGGGTGCCCTGCTGGTGCCCTTGCTGCTCAGCGCCGGTACCGGTTACTACGCCTGGACCCGCGCCGAGCGCGCGCTGGCCTTCGCCGACCTCGACGCCACGCGGCGCCAGTTCGCCGACTGGTTCCCGCCGACCCAACCGATCTCGACCGCTTCGCCCACCGGCGAAGCCAATCCCGGGCCCTACGACCCGACCGACAACGTCGACAACGCGCCGAGCACGCCGACATGAACCTGCTCGAGCTGTCGAAGTCTGTGAAGGACGCCGAACTCGAGGCCAAGGCGCATGCCGACCGTGCCCGCGACGCCTGGAAGGACCTGAAAACCCGTGCCGGCGATGCGGCCACGCCTTGGCGCATCGTCACGGTCGGGGTGATCGGCGGCTTCCTGGTTGGCCGACGTGATCCCGCCGCGGGACCGAGCGTTGGCGGCAAGCTGTTCGGCAGCATCGCGCAATCCCTGGTCACCGCGCTGGGCGCCAGCCTCACCGCAGGCGCCGCGGCCAGTTCCGCGGCCGATGCCGCGGCGGCGGCGACCACCGACGCCACCGTGGGAGCGGCTCCAGCCGCGACCGCCGATGCGACGGTGCGAGCGGCCACCGTGGGAGCGGCTCCAGCCGCGACCGTCCGCCCGCCCGTGGCGGAAATGGCCGACCTGGAAGACCGCGATCAATAGCAGCGGTTAAGCCGGGCGGAATTACGCTCGCTCGATGTCGATTGTTCCCCTCCTTGATGACGCGGTCGCCGCCGATGTCGTGGCTGATGTCGCGGCTGAAGCCGCTCCCACGACCACGCCTGCGGCGGCGGCGGCGGCGCCAATGGCACAGTGGGGCGCGGTGCATTTCGTCGCCGTGGTGGCGGTGATCGCCGCGTTCTGGTTTGCGCGTGAATTGCTCGTGCCGATCTTCGTGGCCCTGTTCCTGGGCCTGGTCGCCAACCCCGCGGTGACCCGGCTGCGCCGCTGGCGCGTACCGCGCTGGATCGCCGGCATGTTCGTGGTGTTTGGCGGCGTGGCGATCCTGATCGCGCTCGGCAGCCAGCTGGTCGCGCCCGCCACCGAATGGGCGCAACGCGCGCCCCAGGCCCTGCGCGAGGTCGCACCGAAACTGCGCGGCATCGTCCGCCAGGTGGACGCCGCCAACAAGGCCGCCGCCTCGATCGCCGACGCGGCGGGCGCCGGCGATGCGCCGGCAGCGCGAGACAGCCACCCCGGTGTCGCACCCGCCGATGCGCCGACGCCGCCCAGCCTGTGGAGCGCGATCCGCGCCGCGCCCGCCCTGCTGGCCTGGTTCGGCGCGGTGATCCTGCTCGGTTATTTCTTCGTGGTATTCGGCGTGGACCTGCAATACCGGGCCATCGCCCTGCTGCCCGACCGGCAACGCAAGAAACTCACGCAGGAGATCCTGCGCACGATCGAGGTCGAGCTGTCGCGCTACGTGATGACCATCAGCCTGATCAACGTCGGCCTGGCGCTGGCCCTGTCGCTGGCGTTCTGGCTGCTCGGCCTGGCGCCCGGCGATGCCCTGCTCTGGGGCAGCATCGGCGGGCTGCTCAATTTCGCGCCTTACATCGGCCCGGTGCTTGGCGTGATCACGCTGGGCGTGGTAGGCGTGGTTGCCTTCGACTCGCCACTGCAGATGGCCCTGCCCGCGCTGTGCTACCTCGGGCTGCAACTGCTGGAGTCCGAGGTGGTGACGCCGATCATCGTCGGCCGGCGCTGGCGCATCTCGCCGCTGGTCATCCTGCTGTGGCTGGTGTTCTGCGGCTGGCTGTGGAGCGTCCCGGGGGTGCTGCTGGCCGTGCCCGTCCTGGTCAGCTTCAAGATCGTGGCCGAGCGCGTCGAGGGTTTGAATGGCTGGGCCAAGGTGATCGCGTGACCGGCTGCCGTAGACTGTGGCGATGAGCCCGACCGACCCACGGGGCGACGACGCCGACGAGCGCGTGGTCCCGGCGCCCCTGATGCCCGATCCTGCAAACGGCCCGGCCGATGGCGCGCCGGTGCCGCTGGCCGACCCTGGGATGTCGCCAGGCGCTCCGACGACGACCGCCATCGGTCCGGCGCTGACCGACGTGCCGGTGTACGCGCTCGACGCACTGCAGGCCCCGCCCGCCGACGCCGAGGCAGCGCCGCGCGACGGCCGCGGTGCACTGGCGGTGATCGCCCTGATCCTCGGCCTGGCGGCCTGTTGGCTGGCGCGCGACCTGCTGGTGCCGATCATGCTGGCGATGATGCTGGCCCTGCTCGCCAATCCCCTGGTCAGCCGCCTGCACAAGCTGTGGATCCCGCGCTGGATCGGCTCGCTGCTGGTGGTCGTCGGCGGCCTCGCCCTGGGCGTGTGGCTGGCCAGCCTGCTGGTCGCGCCGGCCACCGACTGGATCAAGCAGGCGCCCACCGAACTGCGCCAGGTCGCCCCGAAATTCAGGGCGCTCACGCGCCAGGTCGAACAGGCCAACAAGGCCGCGGCCTCGATCGCCAAGGCCGCCGGTGCGCCGGTGGCCAATGCGAGCACCGCCGACATGGACAAGCCGCGGCCGCCCAACCTGTGGTCAATGATCGCCGGTGCGCCGCGCGTGCTCGCCTCGATCGGTGCGGTGGTGCTGCTGTCGTATTTCTTCCTGGTGTACGGGCAGGACCTGCAGCGGCACGCCATCGCCCGCATGGACGGCAACCAGCGCAAGCAGTTGACCATCGAGATCATGAGGACGATCGAGGCCGACCTGTCGCGCTACGTGCTGACGATCAGCTTCATCAACGCCATGCTCGGCCTGCTGCTCACCGGTGGCCTGGTCTGGATGGGCCTTGACTGGAGCGATGCCCTGCTCTGGGGCACGCTCGCGGCCCTGCTCAACTTCGTGCCCTACGTGGGCCCGCTGACCGGCGTGCTGCTGCTCGGCCTGGTCGGCCTGGTGACCTTCGGCAAGCCCTCGCAGATGGTGATGCCGCCCGCCCTGTACCTGGGCCTGCACATGCTCGAATCGCAGGCGATCACGCCGGTCATCCTCGGCCGGCGCATGGCGCTGTCGCCGCTGGTGATGCTGCTGTGGCTGATGCTGTGGGGCTTCCTGTGGGGCATCCCGGGCCTCCTGCTGGCGGTGCCGATGCTGGCCAGCCTGAAGATCGTGGCCGAGCGGGTGGAGCGCTGGCAGGGCTGGGCCAAGGTGATCGAATAAGCGGGAGGGGCTGCAGGAGCGGCTTCAGCCGCGATCCGAAATCGCGGCTGGAGCCGCTCCCACGCGGTAAAATCGCGGCATGCCGCTCCCCGCCCCCAAGGCCCTCAGCCTCGACCTCGACGACACGCTCTGGCCGATCTGGCCGGTGATCGAGCAGGCGGAGCTGGCCCTGCACGATTTCCTCAGTGAACGCTGCCCGCGCACCGCGGCGATGTATCCGATCCCGCGCATGCGCGAACTGCGCGACGAGATCGCCGGAATGCATCCGCACCTGGCCCACGACTTCACCGTGCAGCGCAAGCTCTCGCTTGCGCATGCACTGCGCGCGGCGGGCGATGACGAGGTGCACGTGCAGGGCGCGTTCGACACCTTCTACGCGGCGCGCAACCGGATCGCCTTCTACCCCGACGCGCTGGCCGCGCTCGACCGCCTGGCCGCGCGCTGGCCGATCGCGGCGCTGACCAATGGCAATGCGGACCTGGACGCGATCGGCATCGCCGACCGCTTCGTCGCCTGCATCACCGCGCGCGGCGTCGGCCATGCCAAACCCGATGCGCCGATCTTCCGCCACACTTGCGAAGCCTTGGGCGTGACGCCGGGAGAGCTGCTGCACGTGGGCGACGATCCCCTGCTCGATGTCGCGGGCGCCGCACGCGCCGGCATCCGCAGCTGCTGGATCAATCGGCGCAACGAAGCCTGGCCGGACGAGCTGCCCGCGCCCGACCTTCAATTCAGCACGCTCGCGGGCTTGGCCGACTGGCTGGACCGGTGCCATCCGCTGCGCGAGGAATCCGCATGACCCTGCCTGCCTGCTTCCTCACCGCCGATGCCGCGGGCGCCGCCGAGGCGATCGCCATCCATGTCCTGGACCGCGCGAGCTGGACCGACTGGCGGGCTGCGCAGGCGTCCACCACGCTGACCTGGGTGGATGCGAACAATTTCACCCCGGCTGCCGGCAGCCTGCTGCTGTTGCCCGGCGCCGACGGCCGGCCGCGCGGCGTGCTGGCGGCAATCGCCGACGCCAACGATCCGTTCGCGCTGGCGCATCTGCCGGCCCTGCTGCCGCCCGGGGTGTATCGGGTGGCGGCCGACTCGCCGCTGCAAGTTGATCCCGCGCTCTTGCAGTTGGGCTGGGGCCTCGGCGCCTACCGGTTCGACCGCTACGTCACGCTGCCGCGCGCACCCGCGCGCCTGGTGCTGGCGGGCGCACCCGATGCCGCCGCGCAGGCGCAGCTGGCGGCGACCGTGCTGGTGCGCGACCTGGTCAATACGCCGACCGAGCAGATGGGCCCGGAGCAATTGCAGGCCGTCGCCGAAACGATCGCGCGGGCGCATGGCGCGCACTGCCATGCGATCGTCGGCGACGCCCTGCTCAGCGAGAATTTCCCGACCATCCACGCCGTTGGCCGCGCCAGCCATCGCGCGCCGCGGCTGATCGTGCTGGAGTGGGGCGATCCGGCGCATCCGCGCGTGGCCATCGTCGGCAAGGGCGTGTGCTTCGATACCGGCGGCCTGGACCTGAAATCGGCCGACGGCATGCGCTGGATGAAAAAGGACATGGGCGGCGCCGCGCACGCACTGGCCCTGGCCCAGCTGGTGATGGCGATGAAGCTGCCTGTGCGCATGCAGGTGCTGGTGCCGGCGGTCGAAAACGCGATCGCCGCCAATGCCTTCCGCCCGGGCGAAGTGATCGTCACGCGCGCGGGCCTGAGCGTGGAGGTGGACAACACCGACGCGGAAGGTCGCCTGGTACTGTGCGATGCGCTTGCCTATGCGGCCGAGTCAAAACCCGGTGTGCTGATTGATTTCGCGACCCTCACTGGCGCGGCTCGGGTTGCGCTCGGGCCCGAAGTGCCGGCCCTGTTCGCCAATGACGAGGCCCAGGCGGCGTCCTTCCTCGGCGCCGGCGAGCGCGTGCGCGACCGGGTCTGGCGGATGCCGCTCTGGCGGCCCTACCTGAGCTACCTCAAGAGCAATGTCGCCGACCTCGCCAACAGCGGTCCATCGCGGATGGCGGGGGCAATCTCCGCGGCGCTGTACCTGGAGCGTTTCGTGCCCGAGGGCCAGCCGTGGCTGCACCTGGACGCCTACGCCTGGAACGACGGCGAGCGCCCCGGCCGACCGGCCGGCGGCGAGGCCCAGGGACTGCGCGCCGCCTTCGAGTTCCTGCGCACGCGATGACGGCGTGAAATTCTGACTTCCGGCAGGTTGCCGCGCATCAGGCCAACCCCCACACTTCGCGGCGTCCCCCAACCTGCGACCCGCCGCCAATGGCTTCTTCCGCCGACCTGCTCAAGGAACTGCGCATCGACCGCCGCCCCGGCGCGCTGAAAAAGCGCCGCCGCTGGCCCTGGATCGTCGGCGCGCTGGTGCTGGTGGTGGCGATCTTCATGGTGATGGGCGCGATGCGGCCGGTCGCGGTGGAGACCGCTGTCGCCCGGTCTGCCGCCGAGGGCGGCCCGGCCAGCGTGCTGGACGCGTCTGGTTTCGTTACGGCGCGCCGCATCGCCACCGTGTCCTCGAAAATCACCGGCAAGGTGCGCGAGGTGATGATCGAGGAAGGCCAGCGCGTCACCGAAGGCCAGGTCCTCGCGACGCTGGATCCCTCGGATGCCAACGCGCAGAAGGAGCTCGCGCAGTCGCAGCTGGCCTCGGCCCAGTCGCAGCTGGCCGAAGCGCAGGCCCAGCTCACCTTGGCCGAGCGTACGCTCAAGCGCCAGCGCGAGCTGGCGGCGAAACAACTCATCGCCGCCTCGGCGCTGGACGCCGCCGTCGCCGATCGCGATTCGCGCGCGGCGCGCCTCATCGCCCTGCGCCGCGCCGTCAACGTGTCGCGCGACCAGTTGGCGATTGCCGGCCTGGGCGCCGACAACACGGTGATCCGCGCGCCGTTCTCCGGCGTGATCGTCACCAAGGCCGCGCAGCCGGGCGAGATGATCTCGCCGATCTCCGGCGGCGGCGGCAGCATCCGCACCGGCATCGGCACCCTGGTGGACATGGATTCGCTCGAGGTGCAGGTGGACGTCAACGAGGCCTACATCGGCCGCGTGCAGCCGCAGATGCCGGTGGAAGCGGTGCTCAACGCCTACCCGGACTGGAAGATCCCGGGCGAGGTGATCGCCATCATCCCGACCGCCGACCGCAGCAAGGCGACGGTGAAGGTGCGCATCCAGCTCAGCTCGAAGGACACGCGCATCGTGCCCGACATGGGCGTGCGGGTGAGCTTCCTGGAGGCCAACAAGCCGGGCGCGACCAAGCCCACCGGCGTCTGGGTGCCGACCCGCGCTGTCGCGACCAAGGACGGCAAGAGCGCGGTCTACGTCATCACCGACGGCAAGGCCCGGCGCGTGGAAATCAGCGCGGGCGAAGTGCGTGACGTGGACCAGCTGGTGACCAAGGGCCTCAAGGGTGGAGAGACGGTGATCCTCTCGCCCCCCGATACCCTGCGCGACGGCGCCCGCGTCACGATCAAGAAGGCCTAGGCCATGGGCACGGCCAGCAACCTGCGCGCCGCCGACGGCCTGCGCGCGCTCGTCGAGATCCGCGGCCTGACCAAGGCCTATGTGCGCGGCAAGCAGGTGGTCGAAGTACTGCATGGCATCGACCTGGACATCCCCGAGGGCGATTTCGTCGCGCTGATGGGGCCATCGGGCTCGGGCAAGACCACGCTGCTGAACCTGATCGGCGGGCTCGACTCGCCCAGCGGCGGCGTGCTGATGATCGACGGCGACCGCATCGAGGAGCATTCCAGTGACGAGCTGGCGGCCTGGCGGGCGGCGACGGTGGGCTTCATCTTCCAGAGCTACAACCTGATGCCGGTGCTGAGCGCGCAGAGGAACGTGGAGCTGCCGCTGCTTTTAACCGACATGACGTCGAGTGAGCGGGCACGCAGGGCGAGTGTGGCACTCGAATTGGTCGGCCTGGGCGACCGGGCCACGCACAAGCCCAATGAACTGTCCGGCGGCCAGCAGCAGCGCGTGGCGATTGCGCGCGCGCTGGTGTCCGACCCGCGGATCCTGATCTGCGACGAGCCCACCGGCGACCTCGACCGCAAGACCGCGGACGAAGTGCTGACCCTGCTGCAGAAGCTCAACCAGGACTTCGGCAAGACCATCGTGATGGTCACGCACGACCCACAGGCGGCGAAATACGCAAAGCACACGGTGCACCTCGACAAGGGCACCCTGGTCAGCGATCCGGGCGATCACTAGGATGCTGGCGAAATACCTGCCCCTGATCGGCAGCGCCCTGCTGCGCAAGAAGACGCGCACGGCGTTCACCCTGCTCTCGCTCGCCGCGGCCTTCCTGCTGATCGGCCTGTTGCAGGCGGTGAACTCGGTGATGTCGGGCGGCGCGGACTTCCTCGGCGCCAGCCGGCTGATCACCCAGGCCAAGACTTCGTTTACCCAACCCCTGCCGATGCGGCAGTTGCAACAGGTCGAGGCGGTGCCCGGCGTGCAGTTCGTGTCGCACTCGCAGTTCTTCGGCGGCACCTACCAGGACAACACCGGCTTCTTCCCGCAGTTCGCGGTGAACCCGCAGCGCCTGTTCGACACCTATCCGGAGTGGGTGCTGCCGGAATCGCAGCGGCGCGCCTTCATCTCGACCCAGGACGGCGCCATCGCCGGCAAGCTGCTGGCCGACAAGTACGGCTGGAAGGTCGGCGACATGATCCCGCTGAACAGCTCCATCTGGACCAAGACCGACGGCACCCGGGTCTGGCAGTGGCGCCTGGTCGGCATCTTCGACGGCCGCGATGCGGAGTGGTCCAAGCGCGCCAACCTGATGTACCTCAACTACGCCATGTTCGACGAATCCCGCGTCGAAGGCGCGCGTGGCCTCGCCGGTGTCTGGGTGGTGCGGGTCAGCGATCCGCTGCAGAGCGAGCGCATCGCCGCGGCGATCGACAAGAAGTTCGAGAACTCCGCCGACGAGACCAAGACCCAGAGCGAGCAGGAGTTCCAGCTCGGCTTCCTCAAGCAGATCGGCAACATCGGCTTCATCCTCAACGCGATCTCCGGCGCGGTGTTCTTCACCATCCTGATCCTGACCGGTTACACGATGAGCCAGTCGGTGCGCGAGCGGATCCCGGAGCTGGCGGTGCTGAAGTGCCTTGGCTTCACCGATCGCACCGTGCTCGGCCTGGTGCTGGCCGAATCGCTCGCGCTGAGCCTGATCGGCGCCATTGCCGGCATGATCCTGGCGACGATCCTGCCGCCGCTGCTGCTGCCGCCCGAGTACCCGATCCGCGCCAGTGCCGGCGTCTGGGCGTTCGCCGGCGTGGCCGTGCTGTTCCTCGCGGCGGCCGTGGGCCTGCCGCCGGCGCTACGCGCGATGCGGCTGCGCATCGTCGATGCACTGGCGGGGCGCTGAGATGAGCACCTTGACGCAAGTCCGCGAGATCGTGCTGATGAACCTGCGCAGCATCCCGCAGCGTCTTGGCGCCTCGCTGGTAATCGTGATCGGCATCGGCGGCGTGGTCGGCGTGCTGGTGGCGATGCTGTCCATGTCAGCGGGCCTGGACAAAACGCTGACCGCCACCGGCGACCCGGATCGCGCGATCATCCTGCGCGGCGGCTCCAATGGCGAACTGGCCAGCTTCCTGGACCGCGCCTCGGGCACCCTGGTCAAGCAGGACCCGGCGATCGCGCGCGGCGCCGACGACCTGCCCGCGGCGTCGGGCGAGCTCATCGTGATCACCGAAGTGCCGCGCAAGGGCGATACCAGCGGCGCCAACGTGACCCTGCGCGGCGTCGAGCCCAACGGCTTCGTGCTGCGCCCCGAGGTGAAGCTGGTCGCGGGCCGGCGCTTCCGGCCCGGCCTGCAGGAGCTGATCGTCGGCGATGGCGCGTACGGCCAGTTCGCGGGACTCGACGTCGGCCAGCAGCTGAAATTCCGAGGTAGCTACTGGAGCATCGTCGGCCGCTTCCACTCCGGCGATGCCCACGACTCGGAGCTATGGACGGACCTTGAAACTGCGCAGAACGCGTTCGGACGCAGCGGCGTGTCCTCCGTGCTGGTCAAGCTGACTTCGCGCGATGCGTTCGACTCGCTGAAGAAGCGCCTCACCGAGAACAAGCAGCTCAACGTGGACGTGCAGACCGAGAAGGAATTCTTTGGCGCGCAGTCGGCGGGCACCACCAAGACCATCGGCATCGTCACCACCCTGGTCGCGATCATCATGGCCATCGGCGCACTGTTCGGCGCCCTGAACACCATGTATTCCGCCGTGTCCGCGCGCACGGCCGAGATCGGCACCCTGCGCGCGCTGGGCTTCGGCAGCCTGCCGGTGGTGGCTTCGGTGATGGCCGAGGCGATGGCGCTGTCGGTGCTCGGCGGCCTGCTCGGCGCGGGCATCGCGTACGCGCTGTTCAACGGTTATTCGGTGTCGACCCTGGGCGGCAACTTCACCCAGATCGCCTTCAACTTCGCGGTGACGCCGGCGCTGGTCGTGCGCGGCCTGGTGTGGGCGCTGCTGATCGGCTTCGTGGGCGGCGCCTTCCCGGCGGTGCGGGCCGCACGCTTGCCGGTGACCGAGGCACTTCGCGGGTGAGTGCGTCGTTGCGATGAGCCGGCTCGGCATGCTCCTGCGGCGCGGCATGGCGGCCACTGGCGACGGCAGCCCGGCGCCCCTGGGCTCGCGCCTGGACGTGATGCTGGCGATCGCCACGTGCATGCCGGCGGACGAGGACGCGGCTGCGCGCCTGTCGCTCAGCCTTGAGGTCGAGTCCGCGGCGGACAGTGACGCTCCGCGCTGTATCGTCGTGCGCGGCGACTGGGGCGAGGCCGAGCTCGGCGTCCTGCGGTCGCTGTGCGAGGTGCTCGACGCGCGCTATTTCGACGCTGCAGCGAGTGACTTCCAGCGGCTCTGACAGGAGACGGTCGCGCTGGCCAGCGCCGGGGCGTTGCACGCGACGGCCCGCTCGCCCATGCTGGGTCGCATGAACGACGCCTACTTCGACAAGCTGAGCCGCCGCGCGGTGGCGCCCGACAGCGTGCGCGCCAAGGGCCCGCTGACCGATCCCAGGACCTACGGCGTGTTCGAGCTGCCGGCGTCGAGCGGCGCGGTGCGGCGCTACCGCATGGGCAATTATCCGATCCGGCTGATCGAGCTGGAGCAGGAGTTCAAGCGCTGCAAGCTGCTGTTCGTGTTCCGGGTTCGCTCCGATGCGGTGGCGATGGCCGGGCTGCTCAATGCGCGCGACGCCTGAACCGTGCGGACCCCAGCAAAGGCGCTGGCGGCTCACATTCGAATTTCGGGACGGAAATGCATACGTCCTGGACTATGAGGACTATCACTGATGGCCATGCACAATCCTCCGCACCCGGGCGAGTTCATCAACGATCTGCACCTCGAGCCCAATGGCATCAGCGGCCGCGAGCTTGCCGAGAAGCTCGACGTTGCCGCGTCCACGCTTAGCCGCATCCTCAAGGGATCCAGTCGGATCACGCCGGAGATGGCGCTTCGCCTCTCGAAAGCGATCGGGCGTTCCGCGGAGAGTTGGTCGACCATGCAGGATGGCCACGACCTCTGGGTCGCCAGAAAGCAGGTCAACCTGCAGCGCGTCGTAAAATTGCCTGTCGCGGCGAGGATCGCAGGATGATTGCCACGACATGTCGCAACCGATCGTTTGCCGCGCTGGTAGCAGTTTCTGCGGCTTTCCTTGGCTGGCCGGGCACGGCGTCGGCCCAGGCGCCGACCCTCCACAAGTACTACATCGACGGCAAGCAGATTCCCACGCCGAAACAGCTGCCTCCCGTCTATCCTGAGAAGGAGCAACGGCGCCGCATCGGCGGCACGGTGAGGGTGGCGTTCACCTACGCTGCCGATGGCAAGGTCACCTCGGCGACGGTCAAGACATCCAGCGGCAACAGGAACCTGGATGCCGCCGCAGTCACCGCGGTGAAGCAGTGGATCGTGGAAACGGTGCCGAAGGACGGCGGGCCCGCGGCGGGCGCTGCCGAGACCTCGGTCGACTTCACCCCCTGACCGGAGGCAATCATGAAGTTCAACACGACAATTGCGGCACTGATCTTGACGGTGGTCGCACTGATGCAGGGCCTGCGCTTCCTGCTGTCCTGGCCGGTGCTGATCAACGGGTTCGCGGTGCCGTTGTGGTTCAGCGCGGTCGCCTTCCTGGTCATCGGTTGGGTCGCCGTCGGCCTGTGGCGCAGCCGCCCCGCCTCCTGACCTCGGGGAACCCTGCCATGGCGACTTCCATCCGTCCGGGCGCCGTCATCTTCGCGCGCGACCAAGCGCGGCTCGCGCAGTTCTATCGCGCGCTGGGCAGCCTGGCGCGTGAGTCGGGCGACGACAGCCATACCGTGCTCGGCTCCGCGACGTTCGAGCTGGTGCTGCACGCGCTGTCCGGCGAGCCGCCGGCACCTTCGGCATCGGCATCGGCTTCGACATCGGCTTCGGCATCGGCTTCGACTTCGCCGTCGCCGCGCGAGGACGCCTGCGTCAAGCTCTTCTTCCCGGTCGCCAGCCTGGCCCACGCACGCGAACAAGCCGCAACGCTGGGTGGTCGCCTGCATCCGCCGGCCCGCGAATGGGTCGGCCGGGGCTTCCGCGCCTGCGATGGCGTCGACCCGGAAGGCAATGTCATCCAGTGCCGCGAACCCGCGGCCTGAGGCCCAGGCAACGGAGGTGTGCATGGACATCCAGATGCAGCCGATCGGATTCGTGGAGGCGGTGCGGCCAGGCGCCGAGGACGACTACTGGGGTGGCGAGACCGCCCGCATCCGCCTCGCGCCGGGGTTCGACGCCGAGGCGCTGGATGGCCTGGATGCGTTCTCGCATGTCGAGGTGCTGTACCTCTTCCACCAGGTCGAGGCGAGCCGGATCGTCACCGGCGCCCGGCACCCGCGCAACAATCCGGACTGGCCGGCGGTGGGGATCTTCGCCCAGCGCGGCAAGAACCGGCCCAGTCGCATCGGCTCGACCATCTGCCGGATCCTCCACGTCGAGGGCACGACCCTGCACGTGGACGAACTGGATGCGATCGATGGCACGCCGGTGCTCGACCTCAAGCCGGTGATGGCGGAATTCCTGCCGCGCGACATGGTGCAGCAGCCCGACTGGTCGCATGCGCTGATGGCCGACTACTGGAAGCCGAGCCAGCGCCGCTAAGCCCGGAATTCGCGCCGGCGCCGCGGCTCAGTCGGCTTCGGCCGCCGCCTGCCGGCCCTGCTCGCGGATCTGCGCTTCCTGCCGCGCGTCCTCGATCGACATCAGCACGGCGCCCACGTCGGCATCGCCGGTGGCGAACTTGAACTTGCCGGTGAGCGGCGATTCCGGCAGCAGTTCGCCTTTCTCGAACAGCGCCCACATCTCCTCGCCATAGTGCAGTTGCGACAGTTCCGGCGCGAAGCGCGCGAGGGTGTCGCGGATATTGTTGACGTCGCGCAGCAGCATGCTGCGCGCGTTGTTGTTGCCGGCCGCGCTGACGGCCTGCGGCAGGTCGATGATCACCGGGCCGTCGGGCCCGACCAGCACGTTGTATTCCGACAGGTCGCCGTGGATCGTGCCGACGCAGAGCATGCGCACCACCTGGCGCACCAGGAAGGCGAAGTACTCGCGCGCCTGCGCTGGCTCAAGGGCGACTTCGCCCAGGCGCGGCGCGCTATGGCCGGTATCGTCGGTGATCAGCTCCATGACCAGCACGCCGTTGAAATAGCCGTAGGGCCGCGGCACGCGCACGCCGGCGGCGGACAGCGCATACAGCGCGTCCACCTCGGTGTTCTTCCAGGCCGCTTCCTGTTCCTTGCGGCCGAACTTGGTGGCCTTGCCGATGGCGCGGGTCTGGCGGCTGCCACGCACCTTGCGGCCTTCCTGGTACTGCACGCGCGCCTGGAAGCTGCGCTGGCCCAGGTCCTTGTAGACCTTGGCGCAGCGAATCGCGTCGCCGGAGCGCACGACGTAGACCGCCGCCTCCTTGCCACTCTTCAGCGGGCGGATGACCTCGTCGATCACGCCATCGTCGATCAGGGGCTGCAGGCCCGAGGGGGTTTTCATTGGACAGGACAGCTGGAGGCAGACCGGCCATTATCGCCCAGCGCCGGGCACCCCAGCGGCCCTGGGCCCCGGGCAGCGGCAGTGGGCCGGGACTGTTGTAGTCTGCGCCCAGCGCCCGAGACCCGACGCGGGCGGCGCATCTGGCCAAATAGGGGGTTCCATGGGTTCCGTCCTGAGGAGCATCGGCGCGGTCATCGCCGGCTTCATCGTCGCCAGCCTCATCATGATGGTCGTCGAGTTCATCAACGGGCACCTGATCTATCCGGGGCTGGCCAGCGCCGCAGCCGGCGTCACCGACCGCGATGCAATGCGCGCGATCATGCTCGCCGCCCCTGCCGGCGCCTTCCTGGTCGTGGCCCTGGGCTGGCTGCTCGGCGGCCTGGCCGGCGGCTTCACCGCCGAGAAGATTTCCGCGCGGGCCAACGGTGCGCCGGCGCTGGTGCTGGGCGTGCTGCTGACGCTGGCAGGCATCGCCAACAACCTGATGCTGCCGCCGCCGCCTTGGTTCTGGGTGGTGAGCATGCTCGTGCTCCTGCCCGCGACGCTGGCAGGTGCGCGGATGGCGCGGCCGTGAGCCGGCGCCGGGTGGCATGAGCGACGACGCGCTCTTCGCGGGCTCCATCCCGGCACTGTACGAGCGTTACCTCGTGCCGATGATCTTCGACAGCTACGCGCACGACCTGGCCGAGCGCGTCGCATCGCTTGTGCCCAGGAGCGTGCTCGACCTGGCCTGCGGCACCGGCGTGGCGACGCGCCGGCTGGCCGCACAGCTTCCGCCTTCGACGCGCATCGTCGCCACCGACCTCAACCAGGCCATGCTCGACCACGCGGTGGCATTGGGCACCGCGCGACCGGTCGAGTGGCAGCTGGCCGATGCTCAGGCCCTGCCGTTCGACGACGCCTGCTTCGACGTGGTCGCCTGCCAGTTCGGCGTGATGTTCTTTCCCGACAAGATCGGCGCCTTTGCCGAGGCGCGACGCGTCCTGCGGCCCGGTGGCACCCTGCTGTTCAATGTCTGGGATGCGCTGGAGTACAACGCCTTCGCCGACGCCACGACGCAGGCGCTGGCGCGCCTGTTTCCCGGGGACCCACCGCGATTCCTGGCGCGTACGCCGCATGGATACCGCGACCCGGCCACGATCACCCGCGACCTGGCGCTCGGCGGCTTCACGACGGCGCCGCGCATCGACGTCGTGGCGGCAACCAGCCACGCGCCGTCCGCACGGGACGCAGCGCTGGGTTATTGCCAGGGCACGCCGCTGCGCGCGGAGATCGAGGCGCGGCGACCGGGCGGGCTGGCGGACGCGACCGCCGCCGTGGAACGGGCGCTGGCGCAGGGCTTTGGCACCGGTGCGATCGAAGGCGCCATCCAGGCACTGGTGGTGGTGGCCGCCGCCTGACGGCAGCCTGCCGGCGCCACCCGATGCCGCCCGGCGGGTCGGGAAAAGTTCACGCTGGCTGGTGCAGGTTCGACACGCGCGAGGCGCCAAGAAGCACGGACGCGAGGTGCAGTACTTCAAGAAGCGCGGCTAGAATGCCTCCGGGCCTTGTTGCGGCAAGCCCACGCCCGGGCCGACGCACGGCTCCAGAGACGGAGATTGCAATGCAAAATGGCATGGTCACCACCGCACTTGAGCTTCCGGGCCTGCGCATCACGCGCAACTTCGGCGTCGTCCGCGGCATCACCGTGCGCTCGCGCTCGGTGGTCGGCAATGTCCTCGGGGGCATCCAGTCCCTGTTCGGCGGCAACATCAGCATCTACACCGACCTGTGCGAGCAGGCCCGCGAAGAAACCTACCAGCTGATGTGCCGCCACGCCCAGGGCCTGGGCGCCAACGCCATCATCGGCATGCGCTACGACGCGACCGAACTGATGGCCGGGCTCACCGAAGTGCTCTGCTATGGCACCGCCGTGCTGGTCGAGCCCCTGCCGGCCGAACACTTGGCGGCCTGAGGTGGAACTGTTCGCCCATCCGTTTTCCTCTTACTGCCAGAAAGCGATCATCGCCTTCTACGAGCACGCCCTGCCGTTCCGCTTCCGCCTGCTGTCGCCGGAAGACCCGGCCACGCTGGCCGAGCAGCGCGCGCTGTGGCCCTTGGCCAAGATGCCGGTGCTGCGCAACGACGGGCGCGTGCTGGTCGAGGCCAGCATCATCATTGAATATCTCGACCAGGTGTCGGGGTCGCCGCAGCGCCTGTTGCCGGTGGATCCCGCCCTCGAGCTTGAAGTGCGCATGCTCGACCGGATATTCGACAACTACGTGATGACGCCGATGCAGAAGATCGTCGCCGATCGCCTGCGCTCCGACGATGCCATCCGCGATCCGCATGGCGTGGAGGAGGCGCGCGCCCTGCTGCGCCAGTCCTATGCCTGGCTGGACGCGCGGATTGGCGAGCGGGTGGGGGCGCGCGTTGGCGGACTGGAGTGGATCTCGGGCGAGTTCTCGCTGGCGGACTGTGCCGCGGCGCCGTCCCTGTTCTACGCCGACTGGGTCGAGCCCATCGACGCCCGGCACGCCTCGCTGCGCGCCTATCGCGCGCGCCTGCTCGCCCGCCCATCGGTGGCCCGCGTGGTGGACGAGGCGCGCTATTTCCGCCCGTACTTCCCCGGCGGCGCCCCGGACCGCGACTGAGCCGCATGTCCACCGCCTTCAACGTCGCGCGCCGTGCCTGGGCCGCCCTGCCGCAGGGGCTGCGAGCGCACCCGACGATCCTGCGGATGGCGACGGCGATCCGTGCCGAGCTGGTGCCGGGGTCTCCGCTGCCCTCGCGCGAGACCCCACCCGCGGCTGCGGCCGCGCTCGTGGAGGCGGCAGCATCAGCGCAGGCGGCAGCGGCTGCAGAGGCGGTTGCGGTAGCGTCTGCAGAGGCGGCAGCGCCTGCCGACCCTGCCGCGCCGCGGATTGTCTCCACGCTCGCCGAACTCGACCAGATGCTGCGCATGCTCGACGCGGCCGCCGCGATTTCCGATGACGAATTGCGCCGGGGCTTCCAGCGCTTTTCGATGCGCTTCCCGATGGACCTGCCGGCCGATCCGGATTCCGATGCGTATCGCGCGCAACAGTTGCGCCTGTACGCGTGGCTGCACGGCAAGCCCTACGCCACCGCCAACGAGGTCAGCCAGTTCGACGTTGCCGCGGCGGCGGACGCACCGTTTCCGTACCAGACGCACAGCGCCCAGACGGTCGGCAACCAGCTGATCGCCATCGGCCACATCATCCGTACCCTCGACCTGGCGCCGGGCAGCCGCGTGCTCGAATTCGGACCCGGTTGGGGCAACACCACGATCGCGCTGGCCCGGATGGGCCACCACGTGACCGCAGTCGACGTGGAGAAGAACTTCATCGACCTGATCGCCGAGCGAGCGCGGCGCAACCATTTGTCGATCGACCTGCGGCACGACGATTTCTCGCTGGCTGGGCGTATCGGCGAGCGCTTCGACGCGGTGCTGTTCTTCGAGTGCTTCCACCACTGCGCCGAACACCAGACCCTGGTTGCCGCGCTCGAGCAGCTGGTGCTGCCCGGTGGGCGGGTGGTGTTCGCGGCCGAGCCGATCACCGACGCCTTTCCGATTCCCTGGGGCCTGCGCCTGGACGGCGAGTCGCTGTGGGCGATCCGGCAGAACGGCTGGCTGGAGCTGGGCTTCCAGGAATCGTATTTCCGCGGGCTGATGACGCGCCACGGCTGGCGCGTGGACAAGCGCAGCTGCGCCGAAACGCCCTGGGGCGAAATGTTCGTGGCCACGCGCGCCGACGCCGCGGCCACGCGGGCAAGCTGAGTTGTCCAAGCCGGAGTCGATCAGGCGCTGGGAACGCATCCGCGCGCAGGGGATGGCCCGCTACTATGTCCTGGTGCACGGGATCATCCACTACGGACTGCCGCTGTTCCTGCTGATGACCTTCGTGGTGCATCGCGAGCACCTCGGCGTGGCCTTCGTCGGCGTGTCGGCGCTGCTGTGGGCGATCGGCGGCGCGGTATTCGGCTGGATGATGTGGCATGTGCGCGAACGCATGTACCGCCGCCTGGCCGAGCTGTTCGGGACGCAGGGCCCTGACTGAGGCGGCGGGCGCAGGGCGCGACCGCTACCGCGCGGCGCGTTCCTTGGCCCGGGTGATGATCACCACCCCGGCCAGGATCACCAGCATCGCGGCGATGGCGTGGCTGTCGAATTTCTCGCCCAGCAAGGTCGCGCCGAACAGCATCGCCAACGGCGGGTTCACGTAGGCGTAGCTGGTCGCAAGCGCCGGCCGCACGTGATGCAGCAGCCAGATGTAGGCGGTGAAGCCGAGGATCGAGCCGGCGACGACCAGGTAGAGCATGGCGACGGTCGGTCCGAGCGCCGGCACGCCGTGGAAGCGCTCGCCCACGCCGAACCCCACCGCGAAGGACATGACACTGCCGGCAAGCATCTGCGACGCGGCCAACATGAAGGGCGCGGGCAGCGACTGGCCCCGGCTCCAGATCGAACCAAAGGCCCAGAACACCGGCGCGCAGAGCACCGCCAGGGCGCCGGGCAACGACCCTTGCATGGCGCCGCCCAGGTTGAGCCAGACCACGCCCGCGAAACCGACCACCAGGCCCAGCCACTCGCCGCGGCTGGGATGGTGGCCACGCAGCGCGGAGAAGGCGCCGGCCCACAAGGGCATCGCCGCCACGCCGACCGCGACCAGGCCGCTGGACACCGTCTGCTCCGCGAAATTGACCAGGGCGTTCGACAGCACGGTCATCAGCGCCGCCAGCACCAGCAGCGGCTTCCACTGCGCGCGCGTCGGCGCAGCGACGCCGCGCAGGCGCAGCACGACGTACATCAGGCCGCCGGCAACCAGCATGCGCACGCCCGTCAGCAGGAAGGGCGGATAGGCCGGCAGCGCGAGCACGATCGCGAAGTAGGTCGAACCCCACAGGACGTACACCGCAAGCAGGGCCAGGACTACCTTGGCGCGGCTGGCACCGTGTCTGGAATCGAGGCTGCCCACGCTGCCGCTCCCCTGCTGCACATCGCACGCTTGCGATGCGCGTATTTTACGCCTGATGTCGCGACGCACCGGACTGTTCGCCGCGCAGCAGCGCCGCCTTGCGCGGCAAGCCCCAGCGATAACCGCCGAGCGAGCCGTCGCCGCGCACGATGCGGTGGCAGGGGACGACCACGGCCAGGCGATTGCGCGCGCAGGCGCTGGCCACTGCGCGGGTGGCGCGCGGCGCGCCCAGTTCCTGCGCCAGCTGGGCGTAGCTCAGGGTCTGGCCGGGCGGAATGCGCATCAGGGCCTGCCAGACGCGATGCTGGAAGGCGGTGCCGATCAGTTCGATGTCGAGCACGCCAGCGCGGCCGGCCAGCAGGTCGGCGACCTGGCGCACGCGCGGGGCGAGGAAGTCGTCGCTACCCGCTTCCACGCGGCTGAGTTGCGCGGCCGGGAACTCTTCGCGCAGCCCAGCCTCGAGCGCGGCGGCGCTGTCGCCAAGCGCGATCGTGCACAAGCCGCGCTCGGTGGCGGCGACCAGTGCGCATCCGAGTTGCGTCGTGAAAGTGGTCCAGCGGATTTGCAGGCCCGCGCCGCCGCGCCGATAGGCGGCCGGCAGCATGCCCAGGCGCGCGGCGCCGTCCTCGTACACGCGGCTGGGCGAGCCGTAGCCGGCTTCGTAGAGGGCGCGGGTGACGTCGCTGCGCGCGCCCTTGCCCGCGCCTTTGCCGATGCCACCACGCGTGCTACCGCGCAGTTCGCGCTTGAGCGCGCCCAGCTTGACCTGCGCGCGGTATTCCGCGGGACTCAGGCCGAAGGCATCGCGGAACCGGCGCTGCAGGTGGCCGGGACTCAGTCCGACGGCGGCGCCGAGCGTGTCGAGCGTCTGGTCGCCGCCATCGAGCAGGCGGCGGGCCTGGTCGAGGCGCGGATCGAGGGTGGATGTCGCGGTGCCGACGGTTGCGTTCATGGCGGCCAGACTACGGCGACCAGGCGGACGCCGCTATCCGAAGCTTGCGGCGTGAATGAACCGGCGCCGCCCGCGTGAAGGAACCGGCCCCGTTCAGGGTTTACTGCCAGACGGTGGGCTGGTGGCTGACCGGCAGGACCAGCGCGGCCATGCGCGGGTCGGCCGACAGCAGGCTGATGGCGTCGGACAGGATGGCCGCGGTCTCGCGCACCAGCGGATCAGCGTGCTTCTTGCGCTCTTCCTCGGCGGCCACCTGCTGGCCGACATTGCGCTCGTCGGCCTGCAGGCCATCGTCGTCGTCGTTGCGTGCGTCGGCCAGGCCCAGGGCCTTGCGCTCGGCGGCGCGGGCCTTCTTCTTGGCTTCGTCGGCGTCGCGCTCGGCGCGGCGGTCGGCTTCATTGAGCGAGATGGTCTTCTTCTCGCGCTGGGCGCGGAACTCGGCCACGTCCTGCGACCACCAGCCGAATTCCTTGTCGGTCGCCACGCGCGCATCGTGCTGGCGGATGAGGGTTGGCAGGAGCGGGGTGAAGTTGCCCACGTTCTGGTGGTTGGCGACTTCGATGTGGGTCGCCGGCAGCGCGTTGTCGTAGGTGCTCTCGCCGAACTCGGTCGCGTCCACGGTGGCCGGGAACTGGATTTCCGGCACCACGCCCGCGTGCTGAGTGGTGCCGCCGTCCACGCGGAAGAACTGCTGGATGGTCAGCTTGACCTGGCCGAACTGCGGGGCGGACTTGTTCTGCCAGCGGTCCAGGTCGATCAGGTTCTGCACCGTGCCCTTGCCGAAGGTCGGCTCGCCGACGATCAGGCCGCGGCCGTAGTCCTGGATGGCGGCGGCGAAGATCTCGGTCGCCGAGGCGGAGGAACGGTTGACCAGCACGGCCAGCGGGCCGTCCCAGGCAACGCCTGCGTTGTCGTCGGACTCCACCGCCACGCGGCCGCCGGAATCGCGGACCTGCACGATGGGGCCCTTGTCGATGAACAGGCCGGTGAGTTCGACCGCTTCGAGCAGCGAGCCGCCGCCGTTCTCGCGCAGGTCCATCACCACGCCATCCACGTGCGCGGCCTTGAGCTCGCCGAGCAGGCGCGCGGTGTCGGTGGTGGCCGAGCGCGCATCCGGATCGCCGCGCTTGGCCGCTTCGAAGTCGAGGTAGAAGCCGGGCAGCGTGATCACCCCGATCTTCTTGCCCTGGACATCGATGATCGACTTGCTGGCGGCCTGCTCCTCGAGCTTGACCTTGTCACGCACGATCGTCACCTGCTGGTGCTTGCCATCCACGCCGGCATCGGCCGGCAGGATGTCCAGGCGCACCTTGGTGCCCTTATTGCCGCGGATCAGGTCCACGACGTCGTCGATGCGCCAGCCGACCACGTCGGTCATCGGGCCCTTGTCGCCCTGCCCGACCGCGACCACGCGGTCGCCGACCTTGACCTTGCCGGTCGAGGACGCCGGACCGCCCGGAACGAGGGTGCGGATGACGACGTATTCATCCTGGCGCTGCAGCACCGCGCCGATGCCCTCCAGGGACAGGCGCATCTGCATGTTGAAGTTCTCCGCGCTGCGCGGGCTCATGTAGCTGGTGTGCGGATCGATCGAGGTCGCGTACGCGTTCATGAAGCTCTCGAACACGTCGTCGCCGCGCAATTCATGCACGCGCGAACCGAGGTTGGCGTAGCGCTTGTCCAGGGTCTTGCGGATCTCGTCCGGGCTGCGGCCGGCGAGCTCAAGTCGCAGTTCGTCGTTCTTGACGTACTTGCGCCAGATCTCGTTGAGCGCCGTCGTGTCCGGGGCCCATGCGGCCTTCTCGCGGTCGTAGGCCCAGGTCTCCTTGGCGGAGAAGTCCATGGGCTTGGCCAGAAGGCTGCGGGCGTAGGCGGTGCGGTCGTCCACGCGCTTGACGTAGGTGGTGTAGATGTCGAACGCGGGCTTGAGGTCCTGCGCCTTGATCGCATCGTCGAGCTGGGTGCGATACGGCGCAAAGCGGTCCATGTCCGCCTGGGTAAAGAACAGCTTGTCGCCGTCGAGGGACTCGAGGTAGCGGCGGAAGATTTCCGCGGACAGCGCATCGTCCAGCACGCGCGGCCGGTAGGCGTACTGGCTGTCCGACAGCAGCCCGTAGACCAGGCTGGACGCCACGGCCTGGGACTGGGTCGGGACCATCGTGCCGGCTGGCTTGGCGGTTGGCGCGGGCGTGCCCGCAGCGGCCAGCGCCAGGGTCAGGGGCAGGAGGGCGGAGAAGGCCAGGAGCTTGCGGCTGAACATGATCGAATCCCTTGGAAACTGCGAGTGCTGCCTGCGGCCAGCTTGCGCCGCGTGGGGACCACGGGCCTGTGCCGATGGTACTGGGTGGATGCCTCAGGCAATGACTTGGACGTAGCCTGCTTCAGCCGCCATTCGGTCCGCGTGGTAGGAAGACCGGACCATGGGTCCGGACGCCACGTGGGTAAAGCCAAGACCCATGCCGAACACCTCGAGTTCCTTGAACTCGGCCGGCGTCCAGTAACGGATCACCGGATGGTGGTGCGGGGTTGGCTGCAGGTACTGCCCGATTGTGATCATGTCCACGTTATGGGCGCGTAAATCCCGCAGCGCGCCCTGCACCTGGGCCATGTCCTCGCCCAGTCCGAGCATGATCCCGGACTTGGTCGGAACCTCCGGGTGCTCGGTGCCGAAGCGCTGGAGCAACTGCAGCGACCAGTCGTAGTCGGCGCCCGGGCGCACGTTCGGATACAGCTCGCGCACCGTTTCCAGGTTGTGGTTGAACACGTCCGGTGGATCGGCGCGCAGCAGTTCGAGCGCGCGGTCCATGCGGCCCTTGCCGCGGAAATCGGGGGTGAGGATCTCGATCTTCAGCGTCGGCGACAGGGCGCGCGCCGCGCGGATGCATTCGGCGAAATGGGCCGCGCCGCCGTCGCGCAGGTCGTCGCGGTCCACCGAGGTGATCACGACGTAGCGCAACCCCATGTCGGCGATGGTGCGGGCCAGGTTGGCTGGTTCGCTGGCATCCGGCGGCTTGGGCCGGCCGTGGGCGACGTCGCAGAAACTGCAGCGCCGCGTGCACACCTCGCCCAGGATCATGAAGGTGGCGGTGCCGTGGCTGAAGCACTCGTGGATGTTCGGGCAGCTGGCCTCCTCGCACACGGTCACCAGGCGGTTCTCGCGCAGCTTGGCCTTGAGCTTGGCCACCGCGTTGCCGGCCGGGATGCGCACGCGGATCCACTCCGGCTTGCGCAGGATCGGCGCCGTGGCGTCGAAGCTCACCGGGCTGCGCGCGATCTTGTCCTCGCCCAGCTGCTTCACGCCGGTTTCGAGCGAGGGCAGCACCTGGATCGGGATGGTCTTGGACATGGTGCTGGCGGACTCGGAGGGCGTGGATCGAACGTGGGGTCGGACGGGCGGAAACAAAGCGGTGGAGCGCGGTGGAGGGCGTCAGGCGACGTCGGCCGCGGGTGTCGGGATCGGCGCCAGTCCCGCGGGCAGGCCGGACACCGCCACCGGCGCCAGGCCGAGCTGGGACGCCAGCTTGCCCACCAGCACGGAACCCACGGTTTCCAGCGATCCGGGACCACCGCAGTCTAGCACCGAGGTCACCCGCAACCCCTCGAAACCACAGGGATTGATGCGCCCGAACGGCTCCAGGTCCAGGGCCACGTTCAAGGCCAGGCCGTGGAAGCTGCAACCGTGCCGGACCCGAAGGCCCAGCGCGCCGATCTTGGCCCCGTGCACGTACACGCCGGGAGCGCCGGCGCGGCGCGCGGCCGGGATGTCCCAGGCGGCCAGGGTGTCGATGAGGCCCTGCTCGATGCGCTCGACGAACTCGCGCACGCCCAGCTTGCGCCGGCGCAGGTCGATCAGCGGGTAGGCCACGAGCTGGCCGGGCCCGTGGTAGGTCACCTGGCCGCCGCGGTTGGTGCGCACGACCGGGATGGCGCCGGCGGCCAGCACGTGCTCCGGCTTGCCCGCCTGGCCCAGGGTGAAGACGGGGTCGTGCTCAAGCAGCCAGAGCTGGTCGGCGCCGTGCTCGCCCCGGGCGTTGGTATAGGCCTCCATCGCGGCCCAGGTGGCGGCGAAGGGTTGGCGGCCGAGGCGGAAGACGGCGAGGCTGTTGTCGGCGTGCGGCATATCGGGCCTGAAGGCCCTCCCACAAGGGAAGGTCAGAGGGTCCACTTCACTTCGGGATGCGCGCGCAGGGCGTGGTGGGCGGCCTCGTATTGCTCGCGCGATTCTGCCCGGAAGCTGACGGTCACCGAGACGAAACGCCCAGCCGTGGATGGCCGGGAACGCACGGTCTCGTGCATCACCACCAGCCCGGCCTGCTCCAGCTCGCGTGGGATCACCGCTTCCAGGCCCGCGCTGGCCGGGCCCATGGCGGTGATCTCGAACACGCCGGGGAACTCGAAACCCTTGGTCTGCTCGTCATTGCCCATGGGCATAGTATCGGGCCTCGACCGGGCTTTCCCAAGCACCCGTGGCCGCGGATGCCGGACCTTTCGGCACATGCCGGAATCGGCGGCGACCGCTAGCATCCGCCAGCCGGCGCCACGCGCGCCCGACCCTGAACGGAACCCCGATGTTGACCAAACCGCTCGCCCTCCTGATCGCCGCCAGCCTCGGCACGGCCCTCTCCTTTCCAGTGACCGCCGCCCCCATGCCTGCCAAGACCAAACAGACCGCCACGACCGCACTGGCCGCCAAGCCCACTGACACCGGCATGGCCGCAGTGAAGACAGCAGACGTGACGGTGGCCGACATCAAGGCCAACCCGTTCTACGCGCCGTCCCCCCTGCCCTACCAGTACCCGCAGTTCGACAAGATCCACGAAGCCGACTACGTGCCCGCGTTCGAGGAAGGCATGCGCCAACAGCGCGCCGAAGTCGACGCGATCGCAGACAACCCGGACAAGCCGACCTTCGACAACACCATCGTGGCGATGGAGCGCAGCGGCCGCATGCTGGGCCGGGTCTCCACGGTGTTCTTCAACCTCACCGGTTCCAACACCAGCGACGGCCTCGAGAAGATCCAGGCCGACATCTCGCCCAAGCTGTCCGCGCACAACGACGCGATCGTCCTGAACAGCAAGCTGTTCGCCCGGGTCAAGGCGCTGTACGACGCGCGCGACTCGCTCGGCCTGGACGCGGAGTCCAAGCGCCTGCTGTGGCGCTACCACACCGACTTCGTGCGCGCCGGCGCACCGCTCAGCGATCCCGACAAGGACAAGCTGAGGGCGATGAACGCCGAACTGGCCACGCTGCAGACCACCTTCAGCCAGAACGTGCTCAAGGAAGTGAACGACTCGGCCGTGGTCGTGGACGACAAGGCCGAGCTCGACGGCCTCACCGACGCCCAGGTCCAGGCCGCCGCGGCCGCGGCCAAGGCGCGCCACCTCGATGGCAAGTACGTGATCACCCTGCTCAACACCAGCGGCCAGCCGCCGGAAACCCTGCTCAAGAACCGCGCGCTGCGCGAGCGCATCGCCAAGGCTTCGCTGGCCCGCGGCAGCCGCGGCAATGCCTTCGACAACACGGCCGTGGTGTCGCGGATCGCCAAGCTGCGCGCCGAGGAAGCCAAGCTGCTCGGCTATCCGAACCACGCCACCTACGTGCTTGAGGACGAAACCGCCAAGACCACCGAGGCGGTCAACAAGATGATGGCCGGCATGGCGCCGGCGGCGATCGCCAACGCGAAGAAGGAAGCCGCCGACCTGCAGAAGGTGATCGACGCCGAGCATGGCGGCTTCAAGCTGCAGCCCTGGGACTGGGCCTACTACAGCGAGAAGGTGCGCAGCGCGCGCTACGCCTTCGACGAGGCGCAGCTCAAGCCCTACCTGGAGATGCACAACGTGCTGGAGAACGGCGTGTTCTACGCCGCCAACCAGGAATACGGCCTGACCTTCAAGAAGCGCACCGACCTGCCGGTCTATGACCCGGACGTGATGGTGTACGAGGTGTTCGATGCCAACGGCAAGCACCTGGCGATCTTCCTGTTCGACTACTACGCCCGCGACAACAAGCGCGGCGGCGCCTGGATGAACGAGTACGTCAGCCAGTCCGGCCTGCTCGGCAACGAGCCGGTGGTGGTGAACAACCTCAACATCCCCAAGCCGCCCGCGGGTGAGCCGACCCTTCTGACCTTCGACGAGGTGACCACCGCCTTCCACGAGTTCGGCCACGGCCTGCACGGCATGTTCTCCAACGTGAAGTACCCGCGCTTCGCCGGCACCAACGTACCGCGCGATTTCGTCGAGTTCCCGTCGCAGGTCAACGAGATGTGGGCCGAGTGGCCGCAGGTGCTGGCGCACTACGCCAAGCATTACAAGACCGGCGAGCCGATGCCCAAGGCGCTGCTGGACAAGGTCGAGGCGGCGTCCAAGTTCAACCAGGGCTTCGCCACCAGCGAATACCTGGCGGCCGCGATGCTCGACCAGCGCTGGCATCAGCTCAGCCCGGAGCAGGTGCCGGAGGCGTCCGGCGTGATGGCCTTCGAGGCCAAGGCCCTGCACGACCTCGGCGTGGACTTCGCGCCGGTGCCGCCGCGCTACCGCACGCCCTACTTCTCGCACATCTGGGGCGGCGGCTATTCGGCCGGTTACTACGCCTACCTGTGGAGCGAGGTGCTGGCGGCAGACAGCGTCGAGTGGTTCAAGCGCAACGGCGGCCTCAGCCGCAAGAACGGCGACCACTTCCGCCAGACCTTGCTGTCGCGCGGCGGCAGCGAGGATGCGATCAAGCTGTTCCACGACTTCAGCGGGCGCGCGCCCTACGCCGAGCCCCTGCTGGTCAAGCGCGGC